>NZ_JASCAQ010000001.1:0-417977 GCF_029967685.1 Erwinia sp. V90_4
CACGCGATCCCTTGCAGGGTCGAGGCGTGCCTGGCCCCGGTGAAACCCCACGCGATCCCTTGCAGGGTCGAGGCATGCCTGGCCCCGGTGAAACCCCACGCGATCCCTTGTAGGGTCGAGGCATGCCTCGACCTTTGTCTGTGAGATCAAATATTTCTTAACCATTGCTGGTGAACGCCGCTGTGCACTCTATGATTGAAAGACCTTAATCGTAAAGGAACGTGACAATGCGCAATGTGCGTATACCTCTCATCGCGGGTCTGGCAATGGCGTGTCTGGTGCTGGCTGGCTGCTCGTCAAAAGTGGCTGATACCAGCCAGTATTCCGGTTTCCTGCCGGATTATAGCCACCTGAAGCCGGAAAAATCCGCCAGCGGCGTGCAAACCCTGCGCTGGGTGTCACCGGACTATCAATCCGCAAAATACAACGCTATCCATTACACGCCTGCCGTTTACTACCCTGCCGCGAAGCCGACCGCCCGCGTCAGCCAGCAGACCCTCGATCAAATCCGCGCCTATCTCGACCAGACGCTGAAAGCCGCCGTGGCCCGGCACAAACCGCTGGTTAACCACGCGGGGCCGGGCACGCTGGAGCTGAAAACCGCCATTACCGCCGTCAATGCCGAAAATCAGGATATGAAGTTCTATGAGGTCGTGCCGATTGCAGCAGTGGTCGCCAGCACCATGGCGGCTTCCGGCCACCGTACCCAGAACAGCGTGCTGTTCCTGGAGATGCAGCTGGTGGATAGCCAAACCGGTAAGCCCGTGATGGAGGCGGTGCGCAAGGCCTATGGCAACACGGTGCCGAACAATAATGCCCCCATTACTCTTACCCAGTTGAAAAGCGGTATCGACCAGATGGTCAGTGATGTAGTGAACTTCCCCGATAAGTAATTCCTGTTTTATGGGCTGACCAATAAAAAGGTTGGCCCCTGCCCGGAGTGATTACGATGACGCGTTATCTGCTGCTGCCTGCACTGGCTGCCTCCCTGCTGTTAAGCCCCGCCCTCAGAGCTGAAAAAATCACCGTACAGGAGCTGCAAAGCGGTCTCGATCACCCCTGGGCGCTGGCCTTTCTGCCGGGCGAAGAGGGGGTGTTGATCACCGAACGCGCCGGCCAGCTCAGGCGCTGGCAGCACGGCTCCGGCCTCTCCCAGCCCATCAGCGGGGTGCCGCAGGTGTGGGCTCAGCGCCAGGGGGGCCTGCTTGATGTGGCGCTGGCGCCGGACTTTGCCAGCAGCCGTCGCGTCTGGCTCAGCTACACGCTGGCCGGAGAAGATGGCGCGGCTGGGGCTGTAGTCGGTTATGGCCGCCTGAGCGAAGATTACCGCCAGCTCAGTGGCTTCCAACCGGTGCTGCGCCAGCAAGGTTTATCCAGCGGGGCGAATCTTGGTACGCGCATGGCGTTTGACCGCAGCGGTCATCTGTTCATCGCCTTTGGGGATAATTTCCAGGCTGCTAAAGCGCAGGATCTCAACGCATTGCAGGGCAAAATTGTGCGCCTGACCGCCGATGGCAAAATCCCCTCTGACAATCCGCTGGTTGGCCGCCAGGGCGTTCGTAGCGAGATCTGGAGTTGGGGAGTGCGTAACCCGCAGGGGTTAGCGCTCAACCCGCAGAGCGGTGAAGTCTGGGAGAGCGAGCACGGCCCGCGCGGCGGCGATGAGGTGAATATCCCGCGCAGGGGAAAAAACTACGGCTGGCCGCTGGCCACCTGGGGCATTGATTACAGCGGCGCGAAGGTACCGGGTTCAAAAGGCAGCACGGCCGCGGGAACCGAGCAGCCGCTGTTCTGGTGGAAAGTCTCCCCGGCTATCAGCGGCATGGCGTTTTACCAGGGTACGCGGTTTCCGCAGTGGAAAAATTCGCTGTTTATCGGGGCGCTAAAGGAGAAAAGCCTGATCCGCCTGAGCATCAACGGTGAACAGCTGAAAGAGCAGGAGCGCCTGCTGAGCGAGCGCGGGGAGCGCATTCGCGATGTGCGCAGCGGGCCAGACGGCTGGCTTTACGTGCTGACGGATGAAGCCAACGGCAAGCTGCTGAAAGTGGGTATTGAGTAAAATAAGCGGGCACTCCGTTGCCTGCCAATCTTATTTCACCCAGTGGCAGATTTCCCAGCCGCGCTGCTGCGCTAGCTGCTGCAGCGGCTCTGCCGGATTGATCACCCAGGCGTGATCGGCATGTTCCAGCATTGGCAGGTCGTTGATTGAGTCGCTGTAAGCCCAGGTGTGGGCAAAGCGGTGCTCCTGCTGCTGCGCCTTCCAGTCGCTGACGCGGCTGACTTTTCCCTCTTTGTAGGTCAGAGTGCCGTAGATTTCGCCGCTGTAGCGGTCATCAATAATCTCCACGCCAATCGCCAGCGCCGCGTGCGCGCCCAGCTGTTGCGCAATAGGCTTCACCAGATGTTCACCGCTGGCGGAGATCACGATGATTTTATCGCCGCGCTGCTGGTGCCACGCCAGGCGTTCGCGCGCGGCGGGGTAAACGCGCGGCAGGATATCGCGATGAATAAACCGGCGTATCCAGCCTGCTACCGTCGGCGTGGCCATTCCTGCCAGCGGCGACAGCGTGGTGCTCATATACTGTTCCATAGACAGCGACCCCTGATAGTAGTGCTCCATCAGCGCGCGTTCTTGTTCTATCAGCGCGGCCGGGGCAAACCCCTGGGAAACCAGCCAGCGCAGCCACAGGCCGGTACTGTCTTCACAAATCAGCGTTTCATCAAGGTCAAACAGCGCTAAATCCATCGTCGTCACTCCTCTGGCAGACTTTTCTCAGGTTAGCGGATTTTTGTGACGGGCTTAACTGTTCAGTGAAAATTCGGAATTTAACCTGTTTTCAGCCCACACCTAACGGCGATAATTTGGCCAGCCGTCTGGGCAAGCCTAAGATTTTTCTAATAAACTCTAAGAAACTTTACGGTTTAAACGTTTTTTTTAAGCTTATAACGCCTTAGTGTAGGGCGGCTAATCGTCAGATGCGCTTTGATAATCATTGTCTTTCAAATGGATACCTGGTCTCGCCATGAAGAAAACGCTCCTCTCTACCGGTGTGTATGCACTGGCTACTACTTCGACGTTATTGCTGTTTACCCTCTCCCCCGCGCGCGCAGAGCAGGCCCCTGCCGCCCCGCAGATCGATGCCAAAGCCTGGGTGCTGATGGACTACAACAGCGGTAAAGTGCTGGCAGAATCCAATGCGGATCAGCGGCTCGACCCGGCCAGCCTGACCAAAATGATGGCCAGCTATGTTACCGGGCAGGCGCTGAAGGCGGGCAAAATCAGCAATGACGACATGGTCACCGTGGGCAAAGATGCCTGGGCGACCGGCAACCCGATTCTGCAAGGCTCTTCGCTGATGTTCCTCAAGCCTGGGGACCGGATCCCGGTGTCGGAGCTGAATAAAGGGATTGTGATCCAGTCCGGTAACGATGCCAGCATTGCGCTCGCCGACCACGTAGCGGGCAGTCAGGACTCTTTCGTTGGCCTGATGAACAACTACGTGCAGGCGCTGGGCCTGAAGAATACCCACTTTAAAACGGTGCACGGGCTGGATTCGGACGGCCAGTACAGCACCGCGCGCGATATGGCCCTGATTGGTCAGGCGCTGATCCGCGACGTGCCGGATGAGTACGCGCTGCATAAAGAGAAAGAGTTCACCTTTAATAAGATCCGCCAGTACAACCGCAACCGCCTGCTGTGGAGCACCAATCTGCAGGTGGACGGGATCAAGACCGGGCACACTTCCGGCGCCGGCAATAATCTTGTGGCATCAGCGAAAGAGGGCGATCAGCGCTTAATTTCTGTGGTGCTGGGCGCGGCCACCGATGCTATCCGCTTCCGCGAGAGCGAAAAGCTGCTGACCTGGGGCTTCCGCTTCTGGGAAACGGTGACGCCAATCAAGGCCGGGACGGCGTTTGCCACCCAGCGCGTCTGGTATGGCGATAAGAGTGAAGTAAATCTTGGCGTAGCGAAGGATGCGGCGATTACCCTGCCAAAAGGGCAGATGAAAAACCTCAAGGCGAGCTTTACCCTCAGCCAGCCGCAGCTGACGGCCCCGCTGGCGAAGAATCAGGTGGTGGGAACGATTGATTTCCAGCTGGACGGAAAATCCATTGAGCAGCGCCCGCTGGTGGTGCTGGACGAAGTGAAAGAGGGCGGTTTCTTCAGCCGCATCTGGGATTTCGTTATGATGAAGATGACCGGATGGTTTGGCAGCTGGTTTTCATAATGGATAAGGGCCGACCGAAAAGAGGGTCGGCCCCTACATCTATCCTGCGTAAGGGCCGACCGAAAAAGAGGGTCGGCCCCTGCATCTATCCTGCGTAGGGGCCGACCGCTTTTCTGGTCGGCCCTGAACAATCAAAACAGATCGTAAGCCACCGCAGAAATCGCCACCAGGCCGACCAGCACCACGAACACATTACTTAACTTGCCGCTGTACTGGCGCATGGCCGGGACCTTGTTGATGGCATACATCGGCATCAGGAACAGCAGCACCGCAATAATTGGGCCGCCCAGGCTTTCGATCAGGCCGAGAATGCTCGGGTCCAGCGTCGCGACAATCCAGGTTGTTATCAGCATAAACAGCGCGGTAAAGCGGTTCAGCTTGTGCTCGGCAAGGGTTTTGCCACGGCTGCGCAACAGCTTATTCACCGTGCCGTTAAAGCCTTCACGCGCCCCAAGATAGTGGCCGAGGAACGATTTGGTGATCGCTACCATGGCGATAATCGGCGCCAGCCACGCCATCAGCGGGGTATCAAAGTGGTTCGCCAGGTAAGAGAGAATGGAAATGTTCTGCGCTTTGGCTTCCGCCAGGTTCTCCGGCGTCAGGCTCAGCACGCAGCTGAAGACAAAGAACATCACCGTCAGCACCATCATAATATGGCTGCGCGCGAGGATGCGGGAACACTTCGGCTCTGCCTGGTCGCCGTACTCTTCCCGTTTGGCCACGGCAAAGGCGGAAATAATCGGCGAGTGGTTAAAGGAGAACACCATCACCGGGATCGCTAACCACAGGGTCATCATCAACCCCTTGCCGCTGCCGCTCAGGCTGGCATTGGCAAAAATCGCGCTGCTCCAGTGCGGGATAAGATAGAGCGCCAGCAGCATCAGCACCAGCACGAACGGATAGACCAGTACGCTCATGGTTTTGACGATCATCTCTTTGCCGAAGCGCACAATGGTCATCAGGCCGACAATCAGGATTAGCGCCAGCAGCGCGCGCGGCGGAGCCTGCATCTGCAGCTGGTGGGTGATAAAACTCTCAACGGTGTTAGTGATGGCGACGCTGTAAACCAGCAGAATCGGGTAGATGGCGAAGAAGTAGAGCAGGGTGATCAGCTTGCCGGCGCCGACGCCGAAGTGCTCTTCTACTACCTCAGTAATATCCTCGCCGGGTTTGCGCCCGGAGAGCACGAAGCGGCACAGCCCACGGTGGGCAAAGAAGGTCATTGGAAACGCCAGCAGCGCCATAATGACCAGCGGGATAAGGCCGCCAATCCCGGCATTTATCGGCAGGAACAGTACGCCAGCACCAATGGCCGTGCCGTACAGCCCCAGCATCCACATAGTGTCGGTTTTACGCCATGCGCTGGCATCCTGAGACGCTTCGGGGCTGAGCACCGCCGTTTGGGATGTGTCCATTTGATTCTCCAGTGTTTAAAACGATGAAGTTAATCGCGCCATCGACGCGTCGATTGACTTCATTGCTCTGGTTTAATGGCGCACACTCTACCACCAGAAAAAATAGATGAAAGCTCTGCGTCGTGGTTTATTGGAGTTTTTGTGACTTGCGCAACATAGAGATTAATTTGCACATTTATCAAGCAGATTGCGCAATAAACCTTGAGGAAATGGCAGGTTTTTTTGGCAGTTTTTTAGCGGTTAATAGCAATTAGGATGATATTAATCAGGGTAAAGCGGGACCGGTTAATATAGTCCCGCCAGCGAGTTAATGGCGTACCCAGCCCTTGCTGATAGGGAAAGCAAAAACGACGCGATAGAGTGCAGAAAGCAGCGGCATCAGACGTGCCCCGGTCAGCTGCCAGAAAATTTGCGCAAACAGGCAGGAGAGCAGGCCCACCAGCATGCCGCCCAGCATATCCATCGGCCAGTGTACCCCAAGGTAGACGCGTGACCAGGCGATAGCGGCACCGGTCAGCAAGAGTACGGCCCCAGACCAGGCGCGATGCCAGCTGATAAAGGCGATGGCAAAGGTGAAAATTACCGTACCGTGATCGCTCGGGTAGGAGTCATCCGGCGCGTGCGACAGGAACTGATGACCCAGGCCAATGGCAAACGGGCGTGGATGAGGAAACAGCTGCGCCAGGCACCAGGAGATCGCCAGGGCATAGAGCAGGGCGATACCGGTTTTCACCACCAGCACGCGCTGCGAGGTCAGCTGGCTGCGCGGCCCCCACAGCCACAAGCCCACAATCAGCAGCGGCACAATGGCGATAAGATCGCGGGCAATAAAGGTGGCGAGGGCTATCAGCCACTCGGGGGAACGGCCGTCAGCGTTGATCAATAAAAATAGCGACCGGTTCAACTCATCCATCATGACTTTCTTTACCTTTTGTTCGCAGTAGTAGCACGAATTGCTTAAGGTAAAAGCGTGCGGCGGGCAGGTAAAGGGCCACACTCTTAATTACCGGGTTCGTTTGGCTTTTGTTGAGATTGAATGACGTTTTTGTGACGTTAAAAATATCGGCAGCAGATCAGACGATTCTGGGCCAAATGACAGGCAGAAAAAAACCCGCTAATCATAAGATTAACGGGCTCCTCAATTTGGGGATTTCAAAGAAAAGCAGTGGCACTAATTAAGACTGTGGCCCGCTATAAAAGTTCTCCCCAATCGATAAATTATTTTTAACCACCAAAAAACGGCCAGATTATCACAATCAGCGTGCCTGCCAGCGTCAGCAAAACGTTAGCAATAGCATAAGTTCCGGCATAGCCCAGTGCCGGAATGTTACTGCGCGCGGTGTCGCTGATAATCTCCATTGCCGGGGCGCAGGTGCGCGCGCCCATGATGGCGCCAAACAGCAGGGCGCGGTTCATTTTCAGTACCCAGGCACCGAACAGGAAGCAAATAATGACCGGCACCAGGCTGACCACCAGCCCGGCCCCGAGCATCAGCAGCCCGGTCTCCCCCAGGCCTTTGGTGATGCCGCTGCCGGCGCTCAGACCGACGCCCGCCATAAACACCATCAGCCCGAACTCTTTCACCATGGTCAACGCCCCCTGCGGGATGTAACCGAAGGTGGGGTGATTGGCACGCAGGAAGCCGAGCATAATGCCGGCGAACAGCAGCCCGGCCGCATTACCAATGCCAAAATTAAAGCTGCTGAACTGAAAGGTGATCATGCCGATCATCAGACCGATGATAAAGAAGGCGCAGAACGCCAGCAGATCGGTGACCTGACTGTGAATCGAGATAAAGCCAATGCGATCCGCCACCGATTTCACCCGGCGCGCCTCGCCGCTGATATGCAGCACGTCACCTTTATTCAGGATAATGCTGTCATCGATTGGCATCTCAATCTGGCTGCGGATCACGCGGTTAAGGAAACAGCCGTGATCGGTGAGCTTCAGCTGGCTGAGGCGTTTGTTCACCGCATTGTTGTTCTTCACCACGATCTCTTCATTAACGATGCGCATATCCAGCAGATCGCGGTCGAACACCTCTTTGCCGTTGCGGAAACTCGGGTCAAGGCGCGAGTGCGCATCCGGGTAGCCGACCAGTGAGATCTCATCGCCGGGCTGCAGCAGCGCATCGCCATCCGGATTTGCCAGAATGCCGTTGCGCCGAATACGCTCGATGTAGCAGCCGGTCTGGCGGTAGATGCCGAGCTCGCGCAGGTTTTTGCCGTCGCTCCAGGCGACCAGCTCTGGCCCGACGCGATAGGCGCGGATCACCGGCAGGTAAACTTTACGCTGGCTGTCCGGGTCGAGGCCGCGCTCACGGGCGATCTGCTGGGCGCTGGTGGGCA
The DNA here is from genome assembly GCF_029967685.1 of Erwinia sp. V90_4. NCBI lineage: Bacteria > Pseudomonadati > Pseudomonadota > Gammaproteobacteria > Enterobacterales > Erwiniaceae > Erwinia > Erwinia sp. V90_4. The sequence continues at coordinate 7,993 of NZ_JASCAQ010000001.1, forward strand.
GATCCTGATGCTGCAGTTTTGGCAGATAGCGCGCGCCAAAAATCAGGCTGACGAGGCCAATCAGGTAGGTCAGAGCGTAGCCGAGGCTGAGGTGGTCCTGTGCCAGGCTCAGGCTCTTACCGTCGCTCAGCGTCTGGCGCAGGGTATCGCCCGCGCCGACCAGCACCGGGGTCGAGGTCATGGCACCGGCCAGCATCCCCGCCGTCAGGCCGATGTCCCAGCCAAACAGCTTGCCAAGCCCCAGCGCCAGCACCATCGCGCTGCTGACCATCACAATCGCCAGCATCAGGTAATTTTTACCGTCGCGGAAGAAGATAGAAAAAAAGTTGGGTCCGGCTTCGACGCCGACGCAAAAAATAAATAGCATAAAGCCCAGATTCAGCGCATCGGTATTAATCGCGAAATGCTGCTGGCCGAGCAGTAAGGAGACAACTAAAACGCCAATAGAATTACCGAGTTGAACAGAACCTAACCGAAGTTTGCCTAAGCATAACCCCAGCGCCAGTACGACAAATAACAACAGAATGTAATTTCCACTTAACAAATCTGCGACGTTTATATTCACGGTTTAACTTCTTATTTACCAGTAACCTATTGATGGGAAGGGGTTTATGCGCTAAATTTCACCCACTGATGCGATGAGCGCTATGCTCAATCGGCAATAATCACGCTGAATGGGATAAAAACGCCGCTCATTTTAATCGCAATAGCTTATGACAGCCAGCATTCGCCTGGCTTATTTGTTACGGATTTTAATTTTATCACTGCGCTATCCGTAGGCTTATTTTTATCGTGAAGGGAAAATAGCCTGGAGAAAATTCTATGTGGATAAAAGGGATTAGCTGGCCCGGCCTGGTCGCCTGTAGCATTTTGTATGGCGCGATCTATATTGCCGTGCGTTTTCCGCTACCGGTGGGCTATGTCGGCCATGCTCAGCTGGGGTTGCTGCTGTTTTTACTGCCCGGGGCGCTGGCGGCACTGACCTCGAGAGAGGCGCCGCTGACCGCGATGGCGCTGGCGATTGCCCTCGCTTCTGCACCCTGCCTGGCGCTAATGCAGCTGAGTGCATTTCATCACCTGGAGCTGGTTCAGGAGATCGCGTTTATCACCAGCGCAGTGTTCTGGTGTGGTTCAGGGACGTTGGCAGTGATGTTGGGCAGGACGCTGCTGGAGATGCGGCATCAGCAGCGGTTGTAGGGGGCGGGCATGCCCGACCCCTACGGTAACAATAACCGCAAGGCGGTTATTGTTACTGGTACAGACCGAGGTTTTCTTTGGCCCAGGCCTGGAATTCGGTGCAGCCGCCAATGTGTTTCTCGTCGACGAAGATCTGCGGGACGGTTTCAACGGGCTTACCTACAGTTTTTTCCAGATCGGCTTTGGTGATGCCTTCAGCATGGATGTCGATATAGCGGAAGTTGAAATCATCACGCTCTGCGGTCAGTTTCTCTGCCAGCTCTGTTGCACGTACACAGTAAGGGCAGCCCGGACGTCCAAAAATCACTGTAAACATAGCTCTCTCCTCAAAGGTCAGATTCTTTTATGTGACTCAAGTCACACCTTAACGCTTAATGGCGCCTATGATGCCCGCATCAACGAGTGAAATAAAGAAGGAGTTGCCTGTCAGTCCGATTGGTCGCTATGCATAACTTGCCGACTTAGGCTTTAATAACCCCACTGTTTTTATCATGCCGCCTGTCGGAGAGTGTTCATGCGTGCCTTTAGTCAGATGCCCCATGCCGTACTTATCCTTGAAGTTATCGGCATCCTGCTGCTGGTCCTCTCTTACCTGACGTTGCACGAAGTGCTACCTTTACCGTCGCTGTTACGCGGTAAGCTGGCGGCAACGGTGATGATTTTCGCCGGTATCGCGCTGATGCTGCCTGCGGCCACGGTAATGATGTGGCGCACGGCGAAAGTAATGGCACCCGAACTTTTTAACACGCGCGCTTCGCGTGACACGTCTAAACCAGGAGATTCCCATGACGCCGACCATTGACCTGCTGCGCTCACACCGCTCAATTCGCGCTTTTACCGATCGCGCTATCAGCGACGAGCAGCGCGCAGCCATTCTTGCTGCTGCCCAGTCGGCTTCCAGCTCCAGCTTTCTGCAATGCACCTCAATCATTCGTATTACCGATCCCGCACTGCGCGAACAGCTGGTGACGCTGAGCGGTGGCCAGAAGTATGTGGCGCAGGCCGCAGAGTTCTGGGTGTTCTGCGCCGATTTTAACCGCCTGCAGCAGATCTGCCCGGATGCCCAGCTGGGTATGGCGGAGCAGCTGCTGCTGGGCTGTGTCGATACCGCTCTGATGGCGCAGAATGCGCTGACTGCAGCGGAATCGCTCGGCCTGGGCGGCGTGTATATCGGCGGTATTCGTAACAATATCGCGCAGGTGACCGAGCTTCTGCATCTGCCGAAATTTGTCCTGCCGCTGTTTGGCATGTGCCTGGGTGAACCAGCGCAGGACCCTGAACTCAAGCCGCGCATGCCCGCCGCGATGCTGGTGCATGAAAACAGCTATCAGCCGATCAACCCGGAAGTGCTGGCGCAGTATGACAACGAGCTGGTGGAATATTATCAGCACCGCGACAGCAATCGCCGCAGCGAGAGCTGGAGCGAACACATCCAGAAAACCATCATCAAAGAGAGCCGTCCGTTTATTCTTGACTACCTGCACAAGCAGGGCTGGGCGACGCGCTAATTCTGACGGCTTCGGAGGCTGCTGGTGAAAATTGCCATTCTTTCCCGCGACAGTACGCTTTACTCCTGTCAACGCCTGCTGGAGGCCGCCCGCAGCCGCGGGCATAGCATTGAGGTGATTGATCCGCTCTCCTGCTATATGAATATCAATCCCGGCTCGTCGGCCATTCACTATCGCGGTCGGCAGCTGGCGCATTTCGATGCGGTGATCCCGCGTATCGGTTCGGCGATCACCTTTTACGGCACGGCAGTGCTGCGTCAGTTTGAGATGTGCGGCAGTTACCCGCTGAACGAGTCGCTGGCGATTGCGCGCGCGCGCGACAAGCTGCGCTCGCTACAGCTGCTGGCGCGCGCAGGGATTGCCATGCCGATCACCGGTTTTGCTCATTCGCCGGATGACACCCGTGACCTGATCGAGATGGTCGGCGGCGCGCCGCTGGTGGTAAAACTGGTGGAAGGGACGCAGGGAATTGGCGTGGTGCTGGCGGAAACTCGTCAGGCGGCAGAGAGCGTGATTGATGCCTTTCGCGGGCTGAATGCGCACATTCTGGTGCAGGAGTTTATTCAAGAGGCACGCGGCAGCGATGTGCGCTGCCTGGTGATCGGCGGGGAAGTGGTCGCAGCGATAGAGCGCCAGGCGAAAGAGGGGGATTTCCGCTCCAATCTGCACCGCGGCGGTAGCGCCCGGCGCGTGACCATCAGCGACAGCGAGCGTGAAATCGCTATCAAAGCCACGGCCACGCTCGGTCTGGACGTGGCCGGCGTCGATATTTTACGCGCCAGTCGCGGCCCGCTGGTGATGGAGGTGAATGCCTCGCCGGGGCTGGAAGGGATTGAAAAGACAACCGGTCTGGATATCGCCGCCATGATGATTCACTGGATAGAGCAGCAGGCGCAACCTGGCTTCAGTCTTAAAACCGGTGGTTGACGTCATATTTCTGTCGTAATCGTGGTTTTTGGCGAGGTTTTTACGTAAGCTAGTGCGCAATTTTGTGGCGGCCAGAGAAAGAGACAAAGCCTATGGATTCACTCGTTGTTCCCGATATCGACGTGTTACGACGTTGGTTGGATCAGCAAAGTATCACCTGGTTTGAGTGTGACTCCTGCCAGGCCCTTCATCTGCCTCATATGCAGAATTTTGATGGGGTGTTTGATGCCAAGCTCGATTTGGTGGATAACGTGATCCTGTTTTCCGCCCTGGCGGAAGTTAAACCGACGGCGCTGATCCCGCTGGCGGGCGATTTGTCGCAGATTAACGCCAGCTCGCTATCGGCGAAAGCCTTCCTCGATATCCAGGATGATAACCTGCCGAAGCTGATCGTCTGCCAGTCGCTGAGCATTACCGCAGGCCTGACCTACGGGCAGTTCGCCTATTTTATGAAGCAGAGCGAAGAGCAGATCTCGATGATTGTGATGGAAGCCTTTGCCAATCATCTGCTGATGATCGGTGAAGATGACGATGACCGTACGCCGATGCTCGGCGGCCAACCGATGCTGCATTAAGCGGCTGACGTTTACGGCATTTTTTCCTGCGGGCGGACCTCTAATCCGCCCGTTTTTATTCTGTCTTTCTTACCCCATTCAATTTCTACGCTACTCCCTGTGTTAAATGCTGTTTTTAGCGACACTTCGTTCTGGAGCAATACCACTTTTTATTCTGCATTTTGCCCTCTAATGCCAGATTTCTATCGCCATTTATGCCGTGAATGGCATATCACATAGAGGAAACGTGCATAAAAAATCGATAAAAGGCGTTTTTTACCCTGAGGGCTGGTCTGGCCGGGTGAGTGGGGCTATTCTTGCGTGGCTGCATGAAGCGTGCAACGTCCCCAGATATATAGGTTTTTAGTATTAACCACGGGATGAATAATGATTCATTCTGTAGCCTTTAATGTACTGACCTATATTAAGAGGCAGGTGCTAACCAGTTAGCCTGCCCGGCATAAGATTATCCCTGTTCAGGAGGATGGAAGATGTTCAACCAACGTAAAAAATGGTTGTCAGGTGTGGTTGCGGGAACGCTGATGGCGATCTCTGCAGGCTCACTGGCCGCAGACAAGACGCTGCACGTTTATAACTGGTCAGATTATATTGCGCCAAATACCGTGGCGGATTTTGAAAAGCAAACCGGCATTAAAGTGGTGTACGACGTCTTCGACTCCAACGAAGTGCTGGAAGGCAAACTGATGGCGGGCAGCACCGGCTATGATGTGGTCGTCCCTTCCTCCAGCTTCCTGGCGCGTCAGCTGCAGTCCGGCGTGTTCCAGCCGCTGGATAAGAGCAAGCTGCCAAACTACAAGAATCTTGACCCCGATCTGATGAAGAAGCTGGAACAGCACGATCCGGGCAACAAATATGCCATCCCTTACCTGTGGGCGACCACCGGTATTGGCTATAACGTGGAAAAAGTGAAAGCCGCGCTGGGCAAAGATGCGCCGGTCAACAGCTGGGACCTGGTGCTGAAGCCGGAGAACCTGGAAAAACTGAAAAGCTGCGGCGTGTCGTTCCTTGATGCCCCGGAAGAGATCTTCGCCACCGTGCTGAACTACATGGGCAAAGATCCGAACAGCAGCGATGCCAAAGATTACACTGCGGCAACCGACCTGCTGCTGAAGCTGCGTCCAAGCATCCGTTATTTCCACTCGTCCCAGTACATTAACGACCTGGCGAACGGCAATACCTGCGTGGCTATCGGCTGGGCAGGGGATATTCTGCAGGCGAAAAAACGTGCGGTAGAAGCGAAGAACGGCGTCGATATTGCTTACAGCATCCCTAAAGAGGGCGCGCTGGCGTTCTTCGATACCCTGGCGATCCCCAAAGATGCCAAAAACCTGGATGCAGCCTATCAGTTCCTCAACTATCTGATGGATCCAAAAGTGATGGCGAACATCTCTAACTCGGTCTACTACGCCAGCGGCAACAAGGCCTCTGTGCCGTTCGTTGATGAAGCGATTCGTAACAACCCGGGCGTCTATCCAACGCCGGACACCATGGCGAAACTGTTCACCCTTAAGGTGCAGGATCCAAAACTTGACCGTGTACGTACGCGTGCATGGACTAAAGTTAAAAGTGGTAAGTAACTGATTGCAGTGACTGCATAACTGCACACTGTCAGCCCACAACAGAGGCGCGTTACCGGCCTCTGTTTTGTTATTTTTAGGGTGGGGCACCCGCACAGCCGTCCCCTCTTTTAGCGCCGGAGTAAAATGGTCGTGAACGACGCAACCCCTCGTACTCAAAGCAAAGCAGGCAAGGCGTTAACGCCGCTGCTGGAGATCCGCAACCTGACCAAGTCGTTTGACGGTCAGCACGCGGTGGATGATGTGAACCTCACCATCTATAAAGGCGAAATTTTCGCGCTGCTGGGTGCTTCAGGCTGTGGTAAGTCCACGCTGCTGCGCATGCTGGCAGGTTTTGAGCCCCCGACTCACGGGCAAATTGTGCTCGACGGCCAGGATCTCTCTCACGTGCCGCCGTATCAGCGCCCAATCAATATGATGTTTCAGTCCTACGCACTGTTCCCCCATATGACGGTGGAGCAGAATATCGCCTTTGGCCTGAAGCAGGACCGTCTGCCAAAAGCTGAAATCAATGAGCGCGTGGCTGAGATGCTAACGCTGGTTCATATGCAGGAGTACGCCAGGCGTAAGCCGCACCAGCTGTCTGGCGGACAGCGGCAGCGCGTGGCGCTGGCACGCAGCCTGGCCAAGCGGCCGAAGCTGCTGCTGCTGGATGAACCGATGGGCGCGCTGGATAAAAAACTGCGCGACCGCATGCAGCACGAAGTGGTGGATATCCTTGAGCGCGTGGGTGCCACCTGCGTGATGGTGACGCACGACCAGGAAGAAGCGATGACCATGGCCGGGCGTATCGCCATTATGAACCGTGGCAAATTCGTGCAGATTGGCGAGCCGGAAGAGATTTACGAGCACCCGACCACCCGCTTCAGCGCTGAGTTTATCGGCTCGGTAAACCTGTTCGAGGGGCTGCTGCGCGAGCGGCAAACCGATGGCCTGATTATCGACAGCCCGGGCCTGCTTCATCCGCTGAAAGTGGCGAGCGATGTCTCGATCGTGGACGGCGTGCCGGTCTCGGTGGCGCTGCGCCCGGAAAAAGTGATGCTGTGCGATGATATCCCGCCGGACGGCTGCAACTTTGCCGTGGGTGAAGTGGTGCACATTGCCTATCTTGGCGACCTGTCGATCTATCATGTCCGCCTGCACAGCGGCCAGATGATCAGCGCCCAGCTGCAGAACGCGCACCGTTTCCGCAAAGGTGCCCCGACCTGGGGTGACGAAGTGCGCCTCTGTTGGGAAGCCGACAGCTGCGTGGTTCTGACGGTTTAAGTGGGGGAGAGATGAGCCAATATTCTGAACGTACCACTGAGCCACCGAGCGGCCAGCAAACCGGCTTCAAAGGGCTGCTGACGCGCTTCCAGATGGCGCACGGTCGCAAGCTGGTGATTGCGCTGCCTTACCTCTGGCTGTCGCTGCTGTTCCTGCTGCCGTTCCTGATCGTGCTGAAGATCAGCTTTGCCGATATTGCGCGCGCTATTCCGCCCTATACCGAGCTGCTGAGCTGGGCCGACGGCCAGCTGAATATGGTGCTGAACTTTGGTAACTATATTACGCTGACCGATGATCCGCTGTATGTCGATGCTTATCTGCATTCACTGCAGGTGGCGGCGATCTCGACGCTGATCTGCCTGGCGATAGGTTATCCGCTGGCGTGGGCAATCGCCCATGCAGCCCCGTCGACGCGCAACATTCTGCTGCTGCTGGTGATCCTGCCGTCGTGGACCTCTTTCCTGGTACGCGTTTATGCCTGGATGGGTATCCTCAACGATAACGGCGTGCTGAACCGCTTCCTGATGTGGACTGGCATTACCGACCATCCGATCGCCATTCTTTACACTAACCTGGCGGTCTATATCGGCATTGTTTACTGCTATCTGCCGTTTATGGTGTTACCGATCTACACGGCGCTGACGCGCATTGACTACTCGCTGGTGGAAGCTTCGCTCGATCTGGGCGCGCGCCCGCTGAAAACGTTCTTTAGCGTGATCGTCCCCCTGACCAAAGGCGGAATTATCGCCGGGTCGATGCTGGTGTTCATTCCGGCGGTCGGGGAGTACGTGATCCCGGAACTGCTCGGTGGCCCGGACAGTATTATGATTGGCCGCGTGCTGTGGCAGGAGTTCTTCAACAACCGCGACTGGCCGGTGGCTTCCGCGCTGGCGGTGATTATCCTGCTGATCCTGATCCTGCCGATTATCTGGTTCCACAAACATCAGAATAAAGAAGTGGGGGATGAGGGATGAGTAATCTGCCGACCATTAAATCCAAGTGGCGCACGGCGATCCTCTCCGTCTGCTTCTTCTTCCTGTATGCGCCGATGCTGCTGCTGGTGATCTACTCGTTTAACTCATCGCAGCTGGCGGCGTGGGAAAGCTTCTCCCTGCACTGGTACAGCGTGCTATTCCACGACGATGCGATGATTAGCGCGGTGACGCTTAGCCTGTCGATTGCCGCGCTGGCGGCCACGGCGGCGGTGATCCTCGGTACTATCGCGGCAGTAGTGATTGTGCGCTTTGGCCGTTTTAAGGGATCGACCGGGTTTGCCTTTATGCTGACCGCACCGCTGGTGATGCCGGACGTGATTACCGGGCTGTCGCTGCTGCTGCTGTTTGTTGCAATGGCCAATGCATTTGGCTGGCCCGCCGACCGCGGCATGCTGACTATCTGGCTGGCGCACGTGACGTTCTGTACCGCCTATGTCGCAGTGGTGATCAACTCGCGCCTGCGCGAGCTGGACCGTTCGATCGAGGAAGCGGCAATGGACCTCGGTGCTACGCCGCTGAAGGTGTTCTTCGTGATTACCGTGCCGATGATTGCCCCGGCAATTGTCACCGGCTGGCTGCTGGCGTTTACCCTGTCGCTGGATGACCTGGTGATATCCAGCTTTGTTACCGGGCCGGGCGCGACTACGCTGCCGATGCAGATCTTCGCCACCGTGCGCCGTGGGATTAACCCGGAGATTAACGCCCTGGCATCGCTGATCCTGATTGTGGTGGGGCTGGTCGGGTTTATCGCCTGGCGCTTTATGGCGCACGAAGAGAAACAGCGTTTGAAGGATATCCAGAAGGCGCGTGGCGGCCATTAAAAGGGACGGGCATGCCCGTCCCCTACGATATTTGTAGGGGCGAGGCATGCCTCGCCCGTGCCTTTTATCCCAGCACCTTCTTCACGCAGGCTTTGAAGATCTTGATGCCGACCGGCAGCGAGTTGAGATCAAAGTGCATATCCGGGTGATGCAGACCCGGCACCAGCCCCGTTCCTAATCCCCAAAAACCAGCCTTTAGCGATGGGCGCTGGACCGGATAGTGGAAGAAATCTTCGCTGCCCGGCGTGGAGCGCGGCTCCATCAGTGCGTCTTCGCCCAGCACTTCAACAATCGCGCCGGAGATAAGCGCGCTCATCTCGTCATCAATTTCTGCGGCGGGCATCGCTTTTAACGTCAGCACTTCAGCCGTTGCGCCAAAGGCGGCCACGCTGTGTTCGATAGCGCGCTGCACCCGGCTCTGCAACTCCATCATATCCTCGTTTTTCGCGGCGCGCAGGTCGAATACCACGCGTGCTTCATCCGGGATCGAGTTGGTGACGCCCGCGTCGCACAGGAAACGCGTGGCTTTGGCGCTCCAGACGCTGTTCGGGGCCATATGAATAGCGTTGACGGCGTTCACCGCGCTGACTGCAGCATCCAGCGCATTGACGCCGAGATGCGGGCGCGCGCCGTGGGCGGTCTGGCCGCGAACGATCGCCTCAACGGTGACGCAGGCGGAGTAGTAAACTGCCGGGATGGCGGTGCCAACCGCGCACTCTTCCGCCGGGCGCACGTGGAAGCCGAGAATCATATCGACATCGTCGATTGCTCCCCCGGCGATCATCGCCAGCGCGCCGGTGCCTAACTCTTCGGCCGGCTGGAAAATCAGCTTCAGGCGGCCTTTCTTGACCGCCTGCTCGGCGATCAGCTCCTGGGCTGCCGTCAGCACCACTGAGGAGTGTCCATCGTGGCCGCAGGTATGGCGGGCGCAGGGCACGCCGTTAATCACATGGCCGAGGGCATCCATATCGGCACGCAGCGCCAGCGTTGGGCCAGGTATGCCGCTGTCCAGCACCGCGACGATCCCCGTGGTGGCATTGAAATTGTCCTGCACGGCGTAACCGGCGGCCTTCAGCTGCTGGCTGATATACGCCGAGGTTTTAAATTCCTCGAAACCCAGCTCCGGGATTTCATGCAGGTAGTTGTAATGCTCCAATACTTTTAACACGTTATGCACTCCATTCAGCTTTTATTACGCAACGACTCGCATCACCAGCATGGAAATTACCGCATTCATAATGCTGGTCAGCATTAACAGGGGCCAGTACTTTTTCGGCACGTCAGACACGCCCAGCAGGCGGCCCATATACTGTAACTGAGAACCCATCAAAAAGATCGCCGGGGTTAAAATGGTAATATCCGCGCCGCTCAGTACGCCCTTAGCCAGCAGGCTGATCGCCACGCCAGTGCCGGCAGAAGAGGAGAGCCAGGCAGTGAGCAGCACGGTGACCGCTTGCCCCGGCAGGCCAAACAGGCCCATTACCGGGGCGAAAACATCACCAATCAGCGTCATCACCCCGAGCAGATTCAGCACCTCAGCAATGACATACGCCATCACTACGTTAGGCATTAAGTTGTGGATGGCAATATGGAAGCCTTTACGCGCCCCCACCACAAAGATATCAAACGGATTATTTGAGACGTTAACCTGAGGGTTATTCTGCATGCTGGAAGTCTCGCTTATACAGGGTATTCAACATCAGGCGCACAAACGCGCCGCCGACAAATTTCAGTACAAACATCAGCACCAGCGGAACCAGTACCGGCGTTGCCAGCGAAGCAAATAGCGCTGAGCCAATTGAGAAGTAGTTATTAATCAGCCCGGCGCCGGAATATTGCCAGGCGCCCATAATCACCACATCTTTTTTACTCACCTGCTTGTTGTCGTACAGCTCTTTGGTTAATGCTGCACCCGCGTCGGTGCTTTGCAGATCGGTAATCAGCGCCAGCCCGGTACGGCCCGGAATGCCTAACAGCGGGCGCAGCAGCGGCGTCAGCAGTTTGTGGGCGGCGCGGATGGCGCCATAGTGGGTAAAGATCTCCAGCAGGCCGAGTGCCAGCATCACCGTGGGCACCAGCGACAGTGCGAACAGAAAGCCCGCTTTGGCGCTCAGGCCACCGGCGCCAACGAAGGTGTTATGCGCCGGATCTTTCATGGTGCCGAAGCTGCCGCCGAGGGTGGTAAAATCAAAGGCGCCCAGCCAGGCCATGCCCTCCACGTTAAAAAACAGGCCGGAGAAAAACAGGATGGCCAATATTAATGCCAGCCAGGCTCCTGTGCCGACTGACCACTTTTCAGCCGAAAGCGGTAATTTATCTTCAGACATCGATCTTGCGACTCCCTGATAGTTTCAAAAATAAACAAAATAGCTTTCTGGCAATTTTTGTTCCGCATAGTGGAATTAATTGCGCATTCAGGCTAAAAATAGAGGGGCCGTTGCCGATATTTAGCGAACCCCCTGATATCGATTGCAGGGATCGTGCCAGAAATAAGTGGCTTATTTTATTGCGGCAATAGATCGCGGCAGCAAGGGGCAATTTGGCTGCGCGGGCAGAGTTAAAAAAGTTAATTTATTTTCACTGGTGAAATAAAAGACGCTTTTTTTCTCATCCGGCCAGGGATATTCTTAGCGGGGCGGCAGTGAGACACCACCATGGATCAGTTGCACCAGCGTGGGGCAAACGTTCGGAAAAGTTGGAGAGAGCGATGTCAGAGGTGTTGAGAGAGGTCAAAGCGGTGTCGCACACGGCATCCGGCATTCCGGTGCCGGTGTGGATTGCCGGCAGTGCCATTATTGCCACCCGTTGTCTGGGCGTCGTGCTGCTGGCTAACGAACTGGGCGTTGAAGAGGTGATGAACTTTATTCATCGCAGCGCTCAGGCCTGGGATTCAACGCTGATCTTCATCGCCAGCCAGCTGATCTTTTTTATCGAACTGCGCTGTGCCATCGCCCTGATGCGCGGCCATAACTGGGGGCGCTGGGGTTACCTGCTGACGCAGGTGGTGGTGCTGTTGTATATGTTCGCTGCGTCGATGGGCTGGATCTATCCGGAGATTTTCAGCATCAGCGGTGACACTAATCGTCAGATTATTCAGGCGTTACTGGCGCACAAGTTTCCCGATTTTGTGGTACTGCTGCTGCTGTTTGTGCCGCTCAGTAGCCGCCACTTCTACCGTAAGCGTGGCTATCGCTAAACCAACACTGCTATATCCGTCCTGGATGTGAGCTCATCGGACTTGCCGCCTTGATGCAACCTCACCTATTTTGGGTATATACTTATCGGCTGCATTTCGCTTCCCTGATTAGGCTTTATCATGCATTGCGCGCTTTATGACGCGGGCCGCTGCCGCTCCTGCCAGTGGCTTGAGACCCCGTACCCCCAGCAACTCTCGCAAAAACAGTCGCACCTGCAGCAGCTGCTGGACGCGTTTCCGGTCGGCCAATGGCTGCCGCCGGTGGTCTCTGCCCAGCAGAAATTTCGTAATAAAGCCAAGATGGTGGTCAGCGGCAGCGTTGAGCGCCCTCTGCTGGGGATGCTGCATCGTGACGGCACACCGGTGGATCTGTGCGACTGCCCGCTCTATCCCGACAGCTTCGCGGCCGTCTTTGCCGAGCTGCGTCCGTTTATTGCCCGCGCCGGACTGACGCCCTATAACGTGGCGCGCCGCCGCGGTGAGCTGAAATATATTCTGCTGACGGAAAGTCAGCACAGCGGCGAGCTGATGCTGCGCTTTGTACTGCGCTCCACGACCAAGCTGGCACAGCTGCGCGCGGCGCTGCCGCAGCTCCAGCAGGCGCTACCGCAGCTGGTGGCGATCTCAGCCAATATCCAGCCGGTGCCGATGGCGATTATGGAAGGGGAGGAGGAGATCCCGCTGACGGACAATCAGCAGCTGGCCGAACGCTTCAACGATGTGCCGCTCTCCATGCTGCCGAAAAGTTTCTTCCAGACCAACCCGCGCGTGGCCGCTGAGCTGTATGCGACGGCGCGCGAATGGGTACGCGATCTCAAGGTTAAAGCGATGTGGGATCTGTTCTGCGGCGTCGGCGGCTTTGGTCTGCACTGCGCCACGCAGGAGATGGCGCTGACGGGTATTGAGATTAGCAAAGAAGCGATAGCCTGCGCGCAGCAGTCCGCCCGGCAGATGGGATTAACTCAGGTGAGCTTTGCCGCGCTGGACTCCACCGCCTTTGCTACCGGCGAGGGCAGCGTGCCGGAACTGGTACTGGTCAACCCGCCGCGCCGGGGGATCGGCGCCGCGCTGTGCGACTATCTGGAGCAGATGGCACCGCCGTGGGTGCTCTATTCAAGCTGTAATGCCGTGACGATGGCGGCCGATATCGGGCGTCTGCCCGCTTATCGTGTGGTCAGGGTGCAGCTGTTTGATATGTTCCCGCACACCGCACATTACGAAGTGCTAACGCTGTTGCAGCGGGTTTGATGCGGTAAAAAGGGTCGACCGAAAAAAAGGTCGACCCTGGACGTTGCAGGATGGCGGCTAAACGTAGGGGCGAGGCATGCTTCGCCCGCCGGTCGTTCACCCGGATGAGTTATTCCGGGAACCACTGCTTATTAAGTTTCGCGATTGTGCCATTCGCCTTTAGCACCTCGATCGCCGCATTGAGCTTTGCCAGCAGCGCATCATTGTCTTTACGCACCGCGATACCAAGACCGGTGCCGAAATAGCTGCTGTCGGTAATATGCTCGCCGACCGGGGCCAGATTCGGGTTGGTTTTCAGCCATGCACCCACCACTGCGCTGTCGCCTAGGATCCCATCGAGACGGTTATTTTTCAGGTCGAGAATCGCATTCTGGTAGCTGTCGTAGGAGACAGAGGTGACATCCGGGTATTTGTCCTGCAAATATTTCTGATGCGTAGTGCCATTCTCAATACCAATGCGCTTACCGTTAAACTGCGCCAGGCTGGTGAACTTGCCTTTAGGGGCGATCACAATGGCGGAGTTGGCATAGTACGGTTGGGTAAAGCTCACCTGCTTGCTGCGCTCCTCGGTAATATCCATACCGGAAATCACCGCATCATAGCGGCGGAACTTCAGTGCGGGCACCAGGCTGTCAAACGGGTTGTTGGTGAAGCTGCACTCGGCTTTCATCTCGGCACACAGCGCTTTTGCCAGGTCGATATCAAATCCCACGATCTGGTTGTCGCTATTGAGAGATTCAAATGGCGGGTAGGTTGCCGAAGAGGCAAAGCGGATCTTTTCTGCAGCCTGGGTTCCAAAGGCTACGCCGGCAAGCAGGGCTGCCAGAACGAGTTTTTTCATCTGTAAATTCCTTGCGATCTCAAAGTCCAACTCAGTATCAGCCCACCAGCAGGCGAGTCATTGAGTGATTAAGCTGCGGTGAAGGCGTTTTATTCGCCGATGCCAGCCGGAAAAAACCGTGCCGGCCGTCGGCATTAGTTTCGGTGCTCAAAACGCAATGCCCGGCGCTCAATCAGCCGCATCAGCAGCGTCAGCAGGCCGTTAACACACAGGTAAACCACGCCGGCAGCGGCAAACACCGTGACGTCATAGGTGCGCCCATACAGCAGCTGGCCGTGCCCCATCACTTCCATCAGCGTGATGGTGTAGGCCAGTGACGTGCTTTTAAATACCAGCACCACCTCATTGGAATAGGAGGAGAGGGCGCGTTTAAAGGCATAGGGCAGCAGAATGCGCAGCGTATCCTGGCGGTTCATCCCCAGCGCCGCGCAGGAGTGCCACTGTCCGGCAGGGATAGCCTTCACCGCGCCGTGAAACAGCAGGGTGGTATAGGCAGCACTGTTGAGCGACAGCGCCAGCAGCGCGCACAGCCACGGCTGGGAAAGCAGGTTCCATAGCCAGCCAATATTCTGGATGGCGGGGAACTGGCCCGGCCCGTAGTAAATCAGGAAGATCTGCACCAGCAGCGGGGTGCCGGTAAACAGCGTGATATAGCCGCGGGTAATCAGGCTGAGCACCGGCACCTTCAGCGCGAGGATCACGGTAAACGCCAGCGCCAGAACCAGCGCGAGGAGCAGTGAAGCTACAGTCAGCGTCAGGCTGGTGTGCAGCCCCTTTAACAGTTCGGGAAAATAGCTCAGCATCAGGAGTCTCCGCGCTCAAAACGGGTGGTGCGCAGTTCAATGCGTTTGAGCACCTGCTGGCTGAACAGGGTGATCAGCAGATAGATCGCCGCCGCAATCAGATACCAGGTGAATGGCTCCTGGGTGCGGGTGGCAATACTTTTGGTCTGCAGCATGATGTCGTTGACGCTGATCAGCGAGACCAGCGCGGTATCTTTTAGCAGCACCAGCCACTGATTGCCCAGCCCCGGCAGCGCATGACGCCACATCTGCGGCATCACCAGACGGAAGAAGATCGCTGAGGTTTTCATCCCCAGCGCCTGACCGGACTCCCACTGACCAACCGGCACCGCTTGCAGCGCGCCGCGCAGGGTTTGTGATGCGTAGGAGGAGTAGAGCACGGCCAGGGCAATCACCCCGCAGAGGAACGGGCTGACGTCGAAGTTTTCAATGTTGACCTGCACCGGGATCTGGGTAAATCCGAGGTTAATGTTGAATCCGTCAGACAGCGTCAGCAGCAGCTGCGACGCGCCGAAGTAGACAAACAGCACCACGAGGATTTCCGGCAGGCCGCGAAACAGCGTCACCAGCCCGGTGCCGAGCCACGCCAGCGGGCGCCAGCGTGCCGATTCCCAGACGGCAAACACCATCGCCAGCACCAGGCCGGCGACCAGGGAACAGAGGGCCAGGCCGACGGTCATCCCGGCGGCGCTGACAAGAGGATAAAGTTCGTTCATTAATTACTGCTGAAACCACTTGCTGTAGATAGTTTTGTAGGTGCCGTCGGCTTTCACCTTGTCCAGCGCGGCGTTGAACTTGCCCTGCAGTTCGCTGTTACCCTGGCGAACGGCAATGCCGAGGCCGGTGCCAAAGTAGGCTTTATCCGTCACTTTCTCGCCGATTGGGGCCAGCGTGCTGTTCTGCTTCAGCCATTCGTTCACCACCGCGGTGTCACCGAAGACAGCATCAATACGGCCATTTTTCAGGTCAAGAATAGCGTTCTGGTAGCTGTCGTAAGGGACAACGTTGACACCTGGCAGCTTCTCACCGAGATATTTTTGGTGCGTGGTACCGTTCTGTACGCCAACGCGTTTGCCCTTCAGCGCCGCCACGTCAGCCACTTTGCCTTTCTGGGTGATAAACAGGGCAGAGTTGTCGTAATAAGCTTTAGTGAACAGCACCTGCTTTTCACGCTCAGGAGTAATATCCATACCGGCCATCACCGCGTCGAAGCGGCGGAACTTCAGGCTGGGGATCAGGCTGTCGAAGGCCTGGTTAGTAAAGGTGCAAGTCGCGCCCATTTCGCGGCACAGCGCGTTCGCCAGATCGACGTCGAAGCCCTGAATTTTGTTATCGGAGTCAACAAACTCAAACGGAGGGTAAGACGCTTCAGTGGCAAAACGAATGGTCTGAGCAGCGCTGGCGCTCAGGCTGAAACCGGCTAACAGTGCGGCAATTACAACTTTTTTCATCATTATTTCCTGCAGTTAGTGCGAAAGATAATTGGCAAACGCGTCGGTTTGCGGCTGTGTAAAGCGGCTGGCATCACCCTGTTCGACGATATAACCGTTTTCCATATACACCACGCGGCTGGCCGTTTTACGCGCCACTTCCACTTCGTGGGTCACGATCACTTGAGTGATGTTGGTCTGCGCCAGCTCGCGGATAATGCTGACGACCTGGGCGGTGATCTCCGGATCCAGTGCGGCGGTGGGTTCGTCAAACAGCAGCACGGCTGGCTCCATCATCAGCGCACGGGCGATCGCCACGCGCTGCTGCTGTCCACCGGAAAGGTGCAGCGGGAAACGGTCGGCAAAGTCTTTCAGACGCAGGCGATCGAGCAATTTCGCCGCCCGCTGATGGGCCAGCTCTTTGCTTAAACCGAGCACGCGGCACGGCGCTTCGATCAGGTTCTGGGTGACGGTCAGATGCGGCCAGAGATTATACTGCTGGAACACCATGCCAACGTTCTGGCGCAGTTCGCGGATGGCGCTGTCGGACGGGGGCTTGCTGAAATCAAAGCGGCTACCGGCGATGTCGAGCGTACCGGAACGCGGCATCTCCAGCAGGTTTAAGACACGCAGGAGTGAGCTTTTCCCGGCACCGCTAGGCCCCAGCAGAACCAACGTCTCGCCCTGTGGGCACGTCAGCTGAATGTCAAATAGCGCCTGGTAGGCACCGTAGTAGCAGTTTATACCGTTTAGTTGAATACTCATGCGCAAAAACTGAATAGTAATTAGTGCCGCGAATCTTAACGTTGACAGCATAGTTATGCAATCATCGTGCGTTAAAATTTATTTTTGCGGGCAGGGTGGTTAAAGAGTAGCACAACATCGCGTGATGTTACGGCTTTCACCGCAATGCGCCACTGCGGTTATGCAAATGTGTGCGCGGGATCGTGCCGCCGGTTGGCGGCACGCATAATTTGCCTATTTTAGCAGCAGCTGGCTGAGCGAACCGCCAGCCAGATGCGGGGCTGCCCCAAGGTAGCGCACATCATCGACCGTCCAGCAGGTGCCTTCACGGACCATTAGCACCTCATCCTGCCATTCGCTGCTGCCACGCGATAAGTTGACGCGCAGCGGAATATTGCGCGCATCGGTGTTGGGGATGGTCGAGGCATCCGCCACGCTGGCCGCAGTTGCGCCGTCACGCTGGCTGGAGAACAGATCGCCGCTCAGCAGGCGCGCCTTCTGCGGTTCGCTGCGCTCTTTCAGCAAAGTCTGGTAGAGCTTATCGCTAAGATATGGCCGATATTTCGCCAGCTGTTGCGCATCGGGCACGCCCTGGCTGGGCTGTTGCAGGCGCATGTCGTAGAATTGCTGCGCCACGCTATCGGGGCCGCCGTCGACGCACGGCCCGATGCGGGTGCCGATATCCTTGTAGGCGGGCTCCACGCTGGTACAGGCGCTGAGTAACAGGGCCAGTGGAGCAATTGCAGCAAGTGCTTGGTATTTCATCCTGATTTCCTTATTGTTCTGCAAGAAAGGGTTTTTACCACTGAGTATAGCCGCTCTGCTTAACTGTACGGGCGCTGAGATCTATCAAGGAGAGAGTTATGCAATTTTCAACGACCCCAACGCTGGAAGGCCAGCCGATTACGGGTTACTGCGGTGTTGTGACGGGCGAGGCGATCCTCGGGGCGAATATCTTCCGCGATTTCTTCGCCGGCATTCGCGATATCGTCGGCGGTCGCTCCGGCGCCTATGAGAAAGAGCTGCGAAAAGCGCGACAGATAGCGTTTAAGGAGCTGGAAGAACAGGCGAAAGCGCTGGGCGCTGATGCCGTGGTCGGCATTGATATTGATTATGAAACCGTGGGCAAAGACAGCAGCATGCTGATGGTCAGCGTAACGGGTACCGCGGTCAAACTGAGCCGTTGATGAGCCCGATGTCGATTATACGCCCGCTGCTGGTGCTGCTGGCAGTGTGGCTCTACACCTCGATTACCCCGCAGGGACTGCATCCGCAGCAGGGTTACACGGTTGATACCCGTCAGGAGGCTTACGGCGCCCGCCCGCGCATTAAAGTGCTGGTGATCCACTATACCGCCGGGGATTTCTCTAACTCCCTCACTACGCTGACCGAGCGAGCCGTCAGCGCTCACTATCTGCTGCCCGCCACGCCGCCAAAATATGACGGTCAGCCGCTGGTGTGGCGCTTAGTGCCGGAGTCGATGCTCGCCTGGCATGCCGGGATCAGCTACTGGCGCGGCGCCACGCGGCTGAATGATACCTCGATAGGCATTGAGCTGGAGAACCCCGGCTGGCAGCGCACCGCCAACGGCATCAGCTGGACGCCGTTCCCCGCCGGGCAGATGGCGGCGCTGCTGCCGCTGGCGCGTGACATCGTCAAACGCTACGGTATTCGTGCGCAGGACGTGGTGGCGCACAGTGATATTGCGCCGCTGCGCAAGCAGGATCCCGGCCCGCTGTTTCCCTGGCAGTGGTTTGCTCAGCAGGGCGTGGGGGCCTGGCCAGATGCCGCGCGCGTGACCTTTTTCCTCGCCGGAAGGGCGCCGGGGCAGCGGGTAGATAAAGCGAAGCTGCTGGGTCTGCTGGCCAGCTATGGCTACGAGGTGACTAAAGAGATGGCGCCGTACCAGCAGCAGGCGCTGATTGCGGCGTTTCAGATGCACTTCCGTCCGGCGGATTATCGCGGCGTGGCCGATGCGGAAACCGAAGCCATCGCCGCTGCGCTGGTGGAAAAATATGGGACAGAGTAAGCGCGGTTAGTGTGCGGCGATAAATGCCTGCCACTCGCTGACCAGCGTCTGCAGGGCGGCGCGATCAACGTCGAGGTGCGTCACCAGGCGCGTGACCGCGCCGGCGCTCACCAGGATACCGCGTGCTTTCATCCACGGCCCCAGCTGCGCGACCTGCGCCTGCGGCAGGCGCAGGAACACCATGTTGGTATCCTGACGCGTGACGTCGACGCCAATTTCACGCAGCGCCCCGGCAAGCCAGGCGGCGTTGTCGTGATCCTCTTTTAAGCGCTCAACATGATGCTCCAGCGCGTACAGCCCGGCCGCTGCCAGAATTCCCGCCTGGCGCATGCCGCCGCCGGTCATTTTACGCCAGCGGCGCGCTCGCGCGATAAACTCATGACTCCCGCACAGCATTGCACCCACGGGGCAGCCCAGCCCTTTTGACAGGCAGAGGGTCAGCGTGTCGCAGTAGCGGGCGAGGGCCTCCAGCGGCACATCCAGCGCCACGGCGGCGTTAAAAATACGTGCGCCGTCAACATGCAGCGCCAGTTTATGTTCGCGGGTAAAATCCCATGCCTGCTGCAGATAGGCGAGCGGCAGCACTTTACCGTTGTGAGTGTTTTCCAGACTGAGCAGGCGGGTGATGGCGAAGTGCACATCATCAGGTTTGATAAACTGCGCCACGACATCCAGCGGCAGCGTACCGTCAGCCGCCGCCAGAATCGGCTGTGGCTGGATGCTGCCCAAAACCGCTGCACCGCCCGCTTCGTATTTATAGTTGTGTGCCAGCTGGCCGACAATATACTCTTCGCCACGCTGGCAGTGGCACAGCAGCGCTACGAGATTGGCCTGTGTTGCGCTGGGGAGAAGCAGGGCGGCAGGCTTACCGCTCAGGCGTGCCACTTCAGCTTCCAGCTTATTGACGGTGGGATCATCGCCGTACACATCATCCCCGGTTTCAGCTGCCATCATGGCGGCCAGCATCGCCTGAGTGGGGCGGGTTACGGTATCACTACGTAAGTCGATCACGCTTGCTCTCCTGAAGTAAAAACGGACGCCGCAGCGTCCGTGAAAAGGCTTTAACTCTTTTACCGCAGCCAGTTGGTTTTTGCCAGATCAACCACCTCGTCGCCGCGACCGTTAATGATGGCGCGCAGCATATACAGGCTGAAGCCTTTGGCCTGCTCAAACTCAATCTGCGGCGGCATCGCCAGCTCCTCTTTGGCGGTCACCACATCAATCAGCGCCGGGCCATCGTGCGCCAGCGCCTGCTGGATCGCCTCATCCAGCTGCGAGGCCTGCTCAACGCGAATGCCTTTTACCCCGCAGGCATTGGCGATAGCGGCAAAGTTAGGATTCTCCAGTTCGGTACCGTCGGTGAGATAGCCGCCGGTTTTCATCTCCATCGCCACGAAGCCAAGCACGCTGTTGTTAAACACCACGATTTTGACCGGCAGTTTGAGCTGCGCTAACGAGAGGAAGTCGCCCATCAGCATGCTGAAGCCGCCATCGCCGCACATGGCAATCACCTGGCGCTGCTTATCAATGGCCTGTGCGCCAATCGCCTGCGGCATCGCATTGGCCATTGAACCGTGGCTGAAGGAGCCGAGCAGGCGACGCTTACCGTTCATTTTCAGATAGCGCGCCGCCCAGACGGTTGGCGTGCCGACATCGCAGGTGAAAATGGCATCTTCGCTGGCGTGCAGGCTGAGCTGCTGCGCCAGATACTGCGGATGGATCGGTTGCTTGTCATTGGCGGTAGCGAGGTCGTCCAGCTCTTTACGCGCTTTGGCATAGTGCTCCAGCGCCTTGTCCAGGAATCTGCGCTCTGACTTCACGCTCAGCTGCGGCAGCAGCGCGCTGAGGGTCGCTTTGATGTCGCCGACCAGCGCCATCTCCACGTGGCAGTGGCTGCCGATACTGCCCGGATTGATATCGATCTGAATAATCCTGGCTTTCGGCGGATAGAAGGCGCGATACGGGAACTGGCTGCCCAGCACCAGCAGCGTGTCGGCATTCATCATGGCATGATAGCCGGAGGAGAAGCCGATCAGTCCCGTCATGCCGACATCGTAGGGATTGTCGTACTCAATATGCTCTTTACCGCGCAGGGCGTGAACCACCGGCGCTTTCAGCGTCTCCGCCAGCTTCACCACTTCGGCATGTGCTCCGGCGCAGCCGCTGCCGCACAGCAGTGTGATATCACCCGCCTGATTCAGCGCCTCCGCCAGCTTTGCCAGCTCGGCGGGGACCGGTTGCACCTGCGGCAGCTGCGGCGGATACCACTCGGATGATGCGCCTTCCGGGGCGGCACTCAGGGCGATGTCGCCGGGCAGCACCACCACTGAGACACCGCGATTGAGGATCGCTTTGCGCATCGCAATCGCCAGCACCTGCGGCAGCTGCTCCGGGTTTGAGACCAGCTCACAATAGTGGCTGCATTCGCGGAACAGCTCCTGCGGATGCGTTTCCTGAAAATAGTTGCTGCCAATTTCGGCAGAAGGAATATGGGCGGCAATCGCCAGCACCGGAACATGGTTGCGGTGGCAGTCGTACAGGCCGTTGATCAGATGCAGGTTGCCCGGCCCGCAGGAACCCGCGCACACCGCCAGCTCCCCGCTAAGGTGCGCCTCTGCACCCGCGGCGAAGGCGGCCACCTCCTCATGACGGGTCGGCATCCACTGGATAGTGCCCATTTTATTCAGGCTGTCACTCAGGCCGTTTAACGAGTCGCCGGTGACGCCCCAGATACGTTTCACGCCCGCGCTCTCAAGGGTTTTAGCCAGCAGTGCGGCAATAGTTTGCTTCATTAAATTCTCCCAGGTCAGAAATCCATTCGAATTGGCGAACAGTGCAAAGCATAGACGACTCTGCCAGACGGGGAGGATGATGTGATGCGTTAGCTCACTTGACCACCAGCAAGCCTGCTACCATCCTGATTAGAAACAACAGGAAAGCGCCCTATGATACTGCAACTGATTGAGATTAGCGGTTTTCGCGGTTTGAACCAGCTCTCACTACCGCTGGAGCAGGATAACGTGCTGATCGGGGAGAATGCCTGGGGGAAATCGAGCCTGCTGGATGCGCTGACCCTGCTGCTGGCACCCGGGGAACTCTACCAGTTTACCCCCGCCGACTTTCACTGTTCGCCCGATGGCGCAGCAGCGCGCGCGCAGCAGATTGAGGTGCGCTTTACTTTTGCTGAGTATGAGGCCGGGCAGCATCAGGCGGCGCGCTATCAGCCGCTTAACGGGCTGTGGCAGCCCGCGCAGGGCGAGTTAAAACGGCTCTGTTACCGGGTTTGCGGCGAGCTGCAGCCAGAGAAGGCGGTGGTCACGCGCCATGAATTTGTTGATGCGAACGGCGCGGTAATCCCGGGGGATCAGACGGCGCGGGTGCAGACGCTGACGCGGCTCCATCCGGTTTTACGCCTGCGCGATGCGCGCTTTAACCGGCGGCTGCATCTGGAAGCGGACGCCTCTGGCGACCCGTCGTCATTTAACCAGCTGGCCAGCCAGATTGAGACGCTGACGCGGGATTTACAGTCGCGGCCACAGAATCTCACCGATGGCGCACTGCGTCAGGGGCTGAGCACCATGCAGCAGCTGTTAGAGCACTACTTCTCGGTTCAGCTGCCGGCGGCCTCTTCCCAGAGCGGACGTGCTGCTCATCAGCAGGCATCGCGGCGTGGCTGGCGCTATCTCGACAACATTAATCAGCTGATTGCGGATGCCGACAGCCGCAGCCGTCGCCTGATCCTGCTGCGGATGTTTGCCCTGCTGGTACAGGCGCGCGGCGCGCATCATCTTGACCCGCAGGCCAGGCCGCTGCTGCTGATTGAGGATCCGGAAACGCGCCTGCACCCGATTATGCTGGCGGTGGCCTGGGGACTGTTATCGCTGCTGCCGCTGCAAAAAATGGCCACCACCAACTCTGGCGAACTGCTCTCAATGGTATCGGTCGAGCAGGTCTGCCGCCTGGTGCGCGAGCCGCAGCGGGTCAAAGCCTGGCGCGTGGGGCCGCAGGGCATGAGTGCGGAAGAGAGCCGCCGCATTGCGTTCCACATCCGCTTTAACCGCCCCTCGGCGCTGTTTGCCCGCTGCTGGCTGCTGGTCGAAGGTGAGACGGAGGTGTGGGTAATGAACGAGCTGGCGCGCCAGTGCGGCTATCACTTTGCCGCGGAAGGGGTGAAAGTGATGGAGTTCGCGCAATCCGGGCTGCGCCCGCTGCTGAAATTTGCCCGCCGCATGGGCATCGAGTGGCATGTACTGACCGACGGCGATGAAGCGGGCAGGAAGTATTCTGCTACCGCCCGCAGCCAGCTGGAAGGGGACAGCCAGGCAGAACAGCAGCACCTGACGCAGTTACCCGCACTGGATATGGAGCATTTCCTGTACAGGCAGGGATTCGCAGAGGTATATCATCGGACGGCACGGTTGCCGCCCAATGCGCCAATGAACCTGCGGCGCGTCATCGCCAAAGCGATTCAGCACTCTTCTAAACCGGATTTAGCCATCGCGGTGGCGATGGATGCGGCACAGCGTGGTACGGAGTCCATTCCTCTGCTGTTACGCAACATGTTCGCCCAGGTACAGTGGCTGGCACGCGGCAAAGCGGATTAACGCGGTGGGCTTGAAAACGGCTTAACACAACCCATATCAGTTGAACGTCAGCGAGAAACAGAAAAATGCCAGCATCAGTGGCTGGCATTTTACCGTAGGGTTGTACAGAATGATTGTGAAGGGTCAGGCGCTAATTGCCATGGCCTCTTCCACAGGGACGATGAGGCTCGCATGATTGCCTTTTGGCCCTTCATGCACATCGAACTGGACTTGTTGCCCGGCTTTTAGCGTTCTGTATCCGTCCATCTTAATGGTCGAGTAGTGGGCGAAGATATCTTCGCCACCGCCCACCGGACAGATGAAACCGAAGCCTTTGGCGTTATTGAACCATTTAACAGTACCCGTCTCCATGCTTCTACATCCCTCGCAAGACATTCTAATTGAGTGGAGGTGTTCAGGTTTGTTGACCTGACGGCTGATTAAAAGATATTCAGCCTGTTGCTGTACTGTAGAGAAATGGTATCAAGGGTCAAGCAAACGGACGGTTATCGCAGGGACAAAATCATCAAAATTTGAAGCAGTTAACGCTATTGCAAATTTTGTGATGAAGGTCGCGAAAGACCAGCTCTGTAGACAATTTCCACCGCGCCGCTCAACATTTTCTTCATGTTATTCCTAACCTGAATGATGTTAGTCTGGCGTAATCAGGTAACGTTGATCACACTGGATATGTATGGGAAAGACTAACGACTGGCTTAACTTTGAACAGCTTGCTGATAACAAAGTGCGTGAAGAGCTCAAGCCACCATCGATGTATAAAGTTATTCTGAACAATGACGATTATACGCCTATGGAATTTGTTATTGACGTGCTGCAAAAGTTCTTTTCTTATGATGTTGAACGTGCAACGCAACTGATGCTTACGGTTCACTACCAGGGAAAGGCGATTTGTGGTGTTTTCACTGCCGAAGTGGCAGAGACCAAAGTCGCTCACGTGAACAAATATGCCAGGGAAAATGAGCATCCGTTGCTTTGTACGCTGGAAAAAGCCTGAATAAGGCGATCTATTGGGGGAGGTGCCTATGCTCAATCAAGAACTGGAACTCAGTTTAAATATGGCTTTCGCCAGAGCGCGTGAGCACCGACATGAGTTTATGACCGTCGAGCATTTGTTACTGGCTCTGCTCAGTAACCCGTCGGCCAGAGAGGCACTGGAAGCCTGTACGGTGGATATCGTGGCATTACGCCAGGAGCTTGAAGCCTTCATTGAACAAACCACCCCGGTCCTGCCGGTTAGTGAAGAAGAGCGCGACACACAGCCGACGCTCAGTTTCCAGCGCGTACTGCAGCGTGCAGTATTCCATGTCCAGTCTTCCGGCCGCAGTGAAGTGGCTGGGGCAAACGTCCTCGTGGCTATTTTTAGCGAGCAGGAATCACAGGCAGCTTATCTGCTGCGCAAGCATGAAGTCAGCCGCCTTGATGTGGTGAACTTTATCTCTCACGGCACGCGCAAAGATGAGCCAGGCCCGGCATCTGGCGCGGAAAATCCGGTTAACGAAGAGCAAGCAGGCGGGGAGGATCGTATGGAAAACTTCACCACCAACCTTAACCAGCTTGCCCGTGTTGGCGGTATCGATCCGCTGATCGGCCGCGATAAAGAGCTGGAGCGTGCTGTCCAGGTACTGTGCCGTCGCCGCAAGAATAACCCGCTGCTGGTGGGGGAATCGGGCGTCGGTAAAACCGCGATTGCTGAGGGGCTGGCCTGGCGTATTGTGCAGGGCGACGTGCCGGAAGTGATGAAAGAGTGCACCATCTACTCGCTGGATATTGGCTCACTGCTGGCCGGTACTAAATATCGGGGTGACTTCGAGAAGCGTTTTAAAGCGCTGTTGAAGCAGCTCGAACAGGATAACAACAGCATTCTGTTTATCGATGAGATCCACACCATCATCGGTGCAGGTGCGGCCTCCGGTGGCCAGGTCGATGCGGCTAATCTGATCAAACCGCTGCTGTCGAGCGGCAAGATCCGCGTGATGGGTTCGACCACCTATCAGGAATTCAGCAATATCTTCGAAAAAGATCGTGCGCTGGCACGCCGCTTCCAGAAGATCGATATTACTGAACCATCGATTGATGAAACGGTGCAGATCCTTACCGGTTTGAAGCCGAAGTACGAAGCGCACCACGACGTGCGTTATACCGCGAAAGCGGTGCGTGCAGCGGTGGAACTGGCGGTGAAATACATCAACGATCGTCATCTGCCGGACAAGGCGATCGACGTCATTGATGAAGCGGGTGCGCGTGCGCGCCTGATGCCAGTCAGCAAACGCAAGAAAACGGTGAATGTGTCTGACATCGAAACGGTGGTGGCGCGTATTGCGCGTATTCCGGAGAAGAGCGTATCGGCTTCCGATCGCGACTCCCTGAAAACCCTGGGCGATCGCCTGAAAATGCTGGTGTTCGGCCAGGACAATGCCATTGAAGTGCTGACTGAAGCCATCAAGATGAGCCGTGCAGGGCTGGGACAGGATCGTAAACCGGTCGGTTCCTTCCTGTTTGCTGGCCCTACCGGCGTCGGTAAAACCGAGGTGACCGTTCAGCTGGCGAAAGCGCTGGGCATTGAGCTGCTGCGTTTTGATATGTCCGAATATATGGAGCGCCACACCGTCAGTCGCCTGATTGGTGCGCCTCCGGGCTATGTTGGTTTTGACCAGGGCGGCCTGTTAACCGATGCGGTAATTAAACATCCGCACGCGGTGGTGCTGCTGGACGAAATCGAGAAGGCTCACCCTGACGTATTCAACCTGCTGCTGCAGGTGATGGATAACGGGATGCTGACCGATAACAACGGCCGCAAAGCGGACTTCCGCAATGTGGTGGTGGTGATGACCACCAACGCCGGGGTAAGGGAAACGGAACGTAAATCTATCGGCCTGATCCAGCAGGACAACAGCACCGATGCGATGGAAGAGATCAAAAAGATCTTTACCCCAGAGTTCCGTAACCGTCTGGATAATATTATCTGGTTCAAGCATCTCGACCAGGCCGTTATTCATCAGGTGGTCGACAAGTTTATTGTCGAACTGCAGGCTCAGCTGGATGCCAAAGGCGTCTCGCTGGAAGTCAGTGATGATGCGCGTGACTGGCTGGCAGAGAAAGGTTACGACAAAGCGATGGGTGCGCGTCCGATGGCGCGTACCGTGCAGGAGAGCCTGAAGAAACCGCTGGCTAATGAACTGCTGTTTGGTTCGCTGGTTGACGGCGGCTCGGTGTCGGTGGCGCTGGATAAAGACAAAAACCAGCTGACCTATCACTTCCTCAGTGCCGAGAAGCGTAAAGCGGAAGGTACCGTTCACTAACCGCTAACCGGGATGTGAATAACAAAGCCTGATGAATATCGTCAGGCTTTTTTTTTACCTATCGACAGGTGGGTTGCAGCCGGAGTAACGACGGCCAGAGTGCGGCCCAGCCGCCGCCGTGCGTCATTCCCGCCACGCTGACAATACGCACGCAGGCGCTGTGGCTGGCTTGCGCGTAACTCTGCGTCACGCTTTCAGGTACTACCCGATCGTCGCTGCCGGAGAAGTGGATCTGCGGCAGCCGCGCCAGGGCAGGCGCGACGTCTTTAGCATTCAGCGAGCCGGGCATTGCGCTGGCCTGATGCAGTCGGTTCACTTCCTCACTGTCCAGGTTGCCCGCCACGGTGCGCAGTGACTGGATATCGTGGCGTCTTGCCGCTACCAGCGCGGCCACCGCACCGCCGCCTGAATACCCGGTCAGCACCACCGGCTGAGCGGGCGTCTGGCGTACCAGCTGGCTGACGGCATCATTCATGGCGTCAATCACTGTGGGCGCAAAGCGCAGATCGGTCCACCAGCGGGGGGCACAGCTTGGGTTGCGCGTCATCGCAATGAACTGGCAGGGGCGGGCGAGGTAGATCACATTGGCCGCGCGGTCTGCGGCAGCAAGCCTGAGCGCCACAGGGTTAAAAGGTGTCGGGTCATGGGAAGGCTGGCTGGGCGTGACCCAGGCAAAGCCATCGCCCTCAATGTAGAGATGCAGCGGCTGGCGCGGATCGCTTATTCGCCCCCACCAGCTGAGAATAAAGGGCGCGGCGTGAATTTCGCCGCGCTGGAATCCCGCCGACTGCGCAATGGCCTCGGCAGTTTCAGGACGATTGGCTGAGGTACAGCCGCCGCAAAGCAGGCTGCACCCCAGTAATCCTGCGCTTAAAAACGTCAGTCGCATCGGCAGATTAGAACAGCTTGCGCACTTGCAGGCTGACGGTTTGCCCCTCAAAGTGCGGAGCGGCCTGCAGGTCATAGCGCGCTTCCAGGCTCAGATCATCAGCATGGGCCAGCGTGGCACCAATACTGGCTTCGGCACTGTCTTTAGCCGGGCTGGCACCCGAAGTGGTGAAGCGCGTCTCGCCAATACTGTCTGCACTGAAGCCGGAGGAGGTTTTCATCGGGCTGCGGTCATACTGATGCGTCCACATCAGCTGTACAAACGGCGACAGCTCTCCGGCACCGGTCGACCAGCTGTGCGCCAGCTTGCTGCCGAGGCTGCTTTCGAACGACTGGCTGTGCGCGCTGTCAACGGATAATGCACTGCCGCCATCGCTGCTCTCCTGATAGCTGCCCTGATGCAGATAGCTGTAGCTCAGGCTGGCCAGCGGGGTGAGCACGGTGGCATCGCCCAGCGCCAGCGGGTAGCCCAATTCACCTTTCACTGCGGCCTGCTGACCGTGGAAATGGCTGCTGGCGCTGTCGCTAAAGCCGCTGAAGTCAACGGCGCGCTGGCTTTCGTAAGACTGGCGGGTCAGGCTGGTGCTGAGGTTGACAAACCACGGTTCGCCGGTGTAGCTGGCGTAAGCGATACCGCCCCAGGCGTCGACATCGCTGCTGTTGCCCTTCAGGTTATCAGCACCTTTTACCGAGGTGCGGCTGTAGCTCAGCGCCACGCCCGCGCGCCAGTTGCCGGGCAGCTGGCGGTCAAGACCTAGCACCAGGCCGCCGTAGTGGGCGCGGTAGCCGCTGACGTTATCAGTCATTCCCTGGCGAGCACTGCCGTAGAACGGTTTGCCCCAGGCCGCCCAGTCGAGGCTGTCATCACCGGTGGCGATACCGCGAGCGCTGCCGCTTTGCGCAGTGCGCAGACCGTCCAGATGGCTGCCTACAACGCCCAGTGCATCCATTGATGCGGAGGAGGTTGCGGCGGAAGCCATACTGTTCTGTGCCGGAGCCAGCTGTTCGCCAATACGGTTAGCCTCAGCCTGCGTGGTAAGGGTTTTAGAGGCGTTAAACAGGTCGAGCAGGCCGGCAGAAAAGCCGCTGTAGCTGGAGAGACCGCTGATCGATGCTATCGCATTACCGGTGGTGGGCAGCGGTTTGGCCGCTACCGGAGCAGTTGGCGTGGTCGGCGTCACCGGGATGACCGGGATGACCGGGATGACCGGGATGACCGGAATGACCGGAATGACTGGCGTTACCGGAATGACCGGGGTGACTGGCTCTGTCGGCGTGGTCGGGGGTGAAACCGGCACCGTTGGCGTGGTCGGGGTGACTGGCGTCACTGGTGTTGGTGGAGTTACTGGTGGTGTCACTGGTGGTGTTACAGGTGGTGTTACAGGTGGTGTTACAGGTGGTGTTACAGGTGGTGCGGGTTCATCGAGATAGAGGGCCAGATCGCTGGTGCTACCGTTATCGATCACTTTCGCCGTAACCACACCGTTATAGTTATCCACCACGTAGTGCAGGGCGCTGGTATTGTAGGTCGCGCTGCCTGCACTGATTGCCAGATAGCGTTGGCCGCTGGCAAAGCCATAGCTGCTGCCGGTGCTGCTTAAACGGATGGTCGAGCCGGAATCAATCAGCGCGTTGCCGCTGACGGTCAGGCGGCCATAGCCGATATCAAGCGCGCTGCCCTGGGCATACGTGGTGTCAGAAACCCCGAGATTGAGGATAGCATCCTGGGTCTGATGGTAATTGCCGCGAATGGTAAGTGGCTGAGTGACCAGCACATCAGCACGGTTGGTAAGGGTATGGCTGCCACCCAGGTCCACATTATCATTCAGCAGCAGCATTCCCCCGCCAAAGCTGACATCGGCGCCGGTGGCGACAATCTGGCCTGTCGGGTTAGCCATTACTGGACCGATGATAAAATTGTTTGCGCCTGTCAGCTGGCCCCGTTGGTCACTGCCGCCGTTAATCACCAATTCATTGCTGGAAGTGTGGATAATATTGCCAGCAATGGTACCGCTGTTATTTATGGTGCCGATGGCACCATTAAAACTGTTGGTTATTGCATTGTTAGTAGATACGTTCAAACCTGGATTAAAGGGACCGATAAAACCGTCGTTGTTCAGCGTGGTAATCTGCCCCTGGTTGAAAATCGCCGTTTGGGTACCGGAGATAATCCCGCTTGCGGTGTTGTTTAACGCGCTCAGGGTGCCGAAATTGGCGATGCCAATACCACTATATCGCGAACCTGAAGAGCTGTTGGTGTTGATATAACCGCTGTTGATCAGTGAGCCAATATTATTGTCGTTTTCAAGCGCTATGCCGGTATCGGAGGTGATGAAACCGGAGTTTTTCAATGTTGCGAGATCGCCGCCGTTGTACAAGCCAATCGCTGTTTGATTGTAAATGGATCCCTGATTATCAATCAGCGTAGTGGTACTGGAGTTGCGCACGGCGAACTGCTGAGTATCAGCACTCACCATGCCGTTAGGGGTGATTGTTAAGGTGTCTGTGGAAACCACGTAAGGGGCAGCATACGAGGAGTCGTTAATCTCATTGCTGGGTACGGGCGTCGCGTGGGCCAGGGTTAAACTTTGCGCTGCTGTCAGGGCAATGACCAGCGGTTTAAGCGGGAAAGCGTGAAGCGTTTTTTTCATTATTATTGCCACCATCAGAGTTATCAGAGCTGATTCATTCAGCTATTTTTAAGAATATTCTGATTTATCGGCACGGCCTGAAGGCACTTTAGCGGGGCTGGAAAATATATTTGGCGCATAAAAAAACCGGACTGAGAGCAGTCCGGTTTGGATTATCAGTGCGGCAAGCGTTAACGCGGCAGCACGGCAGAATGGGGCAAATTAGCGACTACGGAAGACAATGCGGCCTTTGCTCAGGTCGTACGGGGTCAGCTCTACAGTGACTTTGTCGCCCGTCAGGATGCGGATATAGTTTTTGCGCATTTTACCGGAGATATGAGCGGTAACCACGTGACCGTTTTCCAATTCAACGCGGAACATGGTGTTAGGTAACGTATCGAGTACGGTACCCTGCATTTCAATATTGTCTTCTTTGGCCATCGAATCCTCTAGGTGGACTACCTTAGTTTTGAACCGGCAAGATAATGCCGAATTTCACGTATTAAGTAAAGAATTGTGGATGAATTCACCCACATCAACCCCTCTAAAGCGCACACCTGCGCAGACGGGTTACGTTTAAATCTGGAGTAAATGGCGTCAGCGTGGGGGAACAGCGGGCTAAGAATCTGTTTAAATATGCTTTTGTCGCACGATTAAAACAGTTCTGACAAGGTGCGTTGAGATTCCCAGCCTGGTATTCCGCATCACCATCTTGTACCGGTGAAAGGCGGACGACATACCAAACGCGCATATTATATCACTGTTCTCATCGCCATGCCTGAAAAACATCGGGGAATTGCATTAAAAAAGCCGCTGCGGTTGCCAGCAGCCGGTGATAAGTGGCTGATGTGCGAGGGAATAGACGGTTTGCAGATAGCGCGCGCGCGCGATCTCTTCTGCGCCGAGTGAGGCGGTGTGAGGGTTAAGCACCTGGCAGTCTATCAGCTTTCCGCCCTGGCGATGGAACCACTCGCTAAATACCAGCAGTGCCGTTTTGGAGGCATTCTCCCGCCGGCTGAACATCGACTCACCGCAAAAAATTTGCCCGAGCGCCAGCCCATACATGCCGCCCACCAGTTCATCGCCGAACCACACTTCAACCGACTGCGCATGCCCGAGTTCGAAAAGCTTGAGCCAGGCGCGCTTCACCTCAAAGGTGATCCAGGTACCTTCCTGGCGATCGCTGGCGCAGCCCTCGATCACTTGCTGAAAGTCCTGATTGATCGTCACCCGGTAGGGTGACCTGCTGTGAAAGCGTTTCATGCTGCGGCTGAGGTGAAAGGCTTCGGGTAACAGCACGGCGCGCGGATCGGGTGACCACCACAGGATAGGATCGCCAGGGGAAAACCACGGGAAGATCCCCTTATGGTAGGCATTTAGCAAACGAGCCGGGCTAAGGTCGCCGCCCATCGCCAGCAGGCCATTAGGTTCCCGCAGCGCCATTTCTGGCGGCGGGAAGTTTAACGATTCGCGTGAAAGCTGTATCAGGCGCATCCGCAGATTCTCAACAGGGCAGAGCTAATGACTATAGCGCAAAGCGCTGCAGAAAAGTCCAGTAGCGACCCTGTTTTGCGACTAATTCGGCATGATTTCCCTGTTCGATGATTTCGCCGCTGTCCATAACGCAAATCCGGTCAAAATGTGCCAGGCCGCGCAGGCGGTGGGTGACCATGATGAGGGTTTTGTTTTGTGCCACCTGGCGCAGCAGCGCGAGGATCTGCTGTTCGGTCTCCGCATCCAGCCCTTCGGTCGGCTCATCCAGCAGCATCAGATCGCCGCCGTGCAGCAGCGCACGCGCCAGTCCCAGACGGCGCAGTTCGCCACCCGACAGCTGACGGCCGCCTTCACCGAGCCAGGCGTTGAGACCCTGATTGTTTTCCAGCAGTTTCTCCAGCCCGACCTGCTGCAGCGCGGCGCTCAGCTGTTCATCGCTCGCGTCGGGCGCGGCCAGCAGCAGGTTATCGCGCAGCGTGCTGCTGAACAGATGCACGCGCTGGGTGACGACGCTGGTGCGCGCGCGCAGGTCGGCTTCGCTGTACTGGTCAAGCGGCTGGCCATTGAGCTGAATAGTGCCGTGTTGAGGATCCCAGGCGCGCGTCAGCAGCTGCAGCAGCGTCGACTTGCCGCATCCGGTGCGCCCCAGCAGCGCTATGTGTTCGCCTGGGGTGATATCCAGAGAGAGATCCCTGATCGCCAGCGGTGCGTTGTCAGCGTAGCCGAAGCTGATGTTGCTCAGCGTGAGCGCAGCCTGTCCCGAGGCCTGCGTCGTAGCCTGGCGGAAGGTGACCGCCGGGCGCTGTTCGATAATCTGCGTTACGCGCTGCGCGGAGGCAATCACATGGCCAAGATGCTGAAAAGCGGTGCCCACCGGACCGAGTGCTTCGAACGCGGAGAGTGCACAGAAGACAAACAGCGCAATATACGCACCCGGATACGGGTCGCCACCAATGCCTGCGGCACTCAGCCACAGCATCAGCGTGACGGCAATCCCGCCCATCAGCATCACCAGCCCCTGTGACAGCCCTGTCAGGCTGGCCTGGCGCTGCTGTGCGCTCAGCCAGGCCTGTTCCGTGGCATCCATCGCGTCACGAAAGCGCTGTGCCGCACCATACAGGCTCAGCTCTGCCTGGCCCTGGAGCCAGCGCGTCAGGCCGCTACGATACTCGCCGCGCAGGCGGGTAAGATCGGCGCCGACGGGCAGCCCGGCACGGTAAAACAGCGGTGGCAGTGCGACCAGCGTCAGCAGCATCAGGCCGCCGAGCGTCAGGGCCAGATAAGTATCAAGGAAGCTCAGGCCAAAAGTGACCACGACAATCACCACCAGCGCCCCGACCAGCGGTGAAATCACCCGCAGGTAGAGGTGATCGAGCGTGTCGACATCCGCCACCAGTCGGTTAAGCAGCTCTCCCTGGCGGAAGCGGGCAATGCCGGCAGGGGAGAGCGGCAACAGCTTACTGAAGGTAAACACCCGCAGATGCTGCAGCACGCGGAAGGTGCCGTCATGGCTCACCAGGCGCTCAAGATAACGCGCGACGGTGCGGCTGATGGCGGCACCGCGTACTCCGGCGGCGGGCAGCATATAGTTAAAGCTGTAAATCCCTGCGACACCGGCCAGTGAGGTAGCGGCGAGGAACCAGCCGGACAGCGTAATCAGGCCGATGCTGGCCAGCAGCGTCACCACCGCCAGCAGCATGCCGAACAGCAGGCGCAGAATGTGGCGACGATACAGTTTTAAAAACGGCAGCAGGGTTTTCATTCAAGCGATCCTCCGCGCTGAGCCAGCAGGTCAGCAAATGCGCCGGGCTGATTCGCCAGCGTCTGCCAACGGCCCTGTTGGACAATTTTACCGTCGCGCATCAGCCAGATTTCATCCCACTGTGACAGGCGGTCGAGCTGATGGGTGATTAACAGCGTGCTTTGCGCATGCGAAGCCGCCAGCAGCGCGTGATTGACGTGCTGCTCGCTGTGCGCATCAAGGCTGGCATCAGGTTCATCCAGCAGCAGCAGCTGGCAGGGCTTCATCAACGCGCGGGCAACGGCAACGCGCTGCGCCTGGCCAACCGACAGGCTGGCAGCCTGATCGCCGGTTTCACTGTCCAGCCCGGCAGGCAGGCGCGGCAGAAACTCATTGACCCCGGCAAGTTCCAGCACCTGCTGCAAACGGGCTTCATCGTGGTTGCCGCTTAGCAGAATATTCTGCCGCAGCGTGCTGGCGGGAAGGTGCGGGTTTTGCCCCACCCACGCCAGCTGCTGCTGCCAGTGGGGCAGGGCAATATCGCGTAATTCGACGCCGTTAACCTGTAACGATCCCTGATAGGGCAGATAGCCGAGCAGCACGTTCATCAGCGAGGTTTTCCCGGCGCCGCTTTGCCCCACCAGCGCCACGCGCTGCCCTGGCTGCAGGGTGAAGCTAAGTGGCCCGGCGAGCTGACTGCCGTCAGCGGTGACGATCGTCAGATCGGTCGCGACCAGGCTTAAGCCATGGTGTAATTCAGGCGTGAGTTCACCACGCTGGAGCGCCGCGCCTTCACTCTCTTCAATAAAGGTTTGTAGTGCATCGGCGGCACCCACAGCCTGCGCCTTGGCATGATAGAACGCCCCCAGATCGCGCAGCGGCTGGTAAAACTCAGGCGCCAGGATCAGCACCAGGAATCCGGCAAACATCGTCACCGCACCGCTGTAGTGGCCGAAGTCGAACACGCCAAGATAGGAGAAACCGAAATAGACAGCGATCAGAGCAATTGAGATAGAGGCAAAGAACTCCAGCACCGCCGAGGAGAGGAAGGCCATGCGCAGCACTTCCATGGTGCGCTGGCGGAATTGCTCGGAAGCCTCGGCAATGTTTGCCGTTTCAGCCTCGGCACGGTGAAACAGGCGCAGCGTTTCCAGCCCGCGCAGGCGGTCAAGAAACTGCCCGCTCAGGCGCGCCAGTGCCTGGAAGTTGCGGCGGTTGGCATCTGCGGCGCCCATACCGACCATCGCCATAAACAGCGGGATCAGCGGCGCGGTGGCGAGCAGGATCAGCGAAGCCGCCCAGTTAACCGGGAATAGTAGGATAAGCACCAGCAGCGGGATAATCCCCGCCAGCATCATCTGCGGCAGATAGCGCGCGTAGTAATCCTGCATCTCTTCGATCTGCTCCAGCAGCAGGGTCGCCCAGCTGCCGGCAGGTTTGCCCTGAACCCAGGCGGGGCCGAGATCGGAGAGGCGGTTAAGCACCTGCTGGCGCAGTACCTGGCGGATCGCCTGACCCGTTTTGAACCCGACCTTTTCCCGCAGCCACGCCAGCCAGGCGCGCGCCGCAAAGCAGGCCAGCAGCAGAATAAAATGCAGCAGTTGCGTATCGCGCGGTTGATGATCAACCAGCAGCGCCTGCAGCAGCGAGGCGAGGAACCAGGCCTGCGCGAGGATCAGGAGCGCACTTAACGTGCCCAGCATGTAGGAGAGACGCAGCCAGCGATGGCCGTGCACACTCTGACTTTTCAACCAGCGGGTGAGTTGTTGTTGCCGTGTTTTATTCATCTGTTGCCGTGTTGCCCTGACGTAAACAGTAGTGAGGCAAAGCCCCAGGAAGATCGGTGTCAAGCGCGGCAATGTTACAATGGGGAGGGTGAAAAGGCGACAATTGCTCGTCGCCTTGGGCAAGATTAGCTCAGAGTTTTAACAACTTACTGATTATTTTTAACCAAACCGTCAAGATAACGCTCGGCATCCAGCGCGGCCATACAGCCGGTACCGGCGGAAGTAATCGCCTGACGATAGATATGGTCCATGACATCTCCGGCGGCAAACACGCCCGGGATGCTGGTCTGAGTTGCGTTGCCGTGGATGCCGGACTGCACCTTGATGTAGCCGTTTTCCAACTCCAGCTGACCGTTAAAGATTGCAGTGTTCGGGCTGTGGCCGATCGCGACAAACAGTCCGGCAACGTCCAGTGTCTTAGTCTGGTCATCTTTGGTCGAACGCAAGCGCAGGGAGCTGACGCCCATCTGGTCGCCCAGCACTTCGTCCAGAGTATGATCGGTATGCAGCACAATATTGCCGTTTCTGACCTTCTCATTCAGGCGGTCAATGAGGATTTTTTCTGCACGGAAGCTGTCGCGGCGGTGAATCAGGTGCACCTCAGCCGCGATATTCGCCAGATAGAGCGCTTCTTCCACTGCGGTATTACCGCCGCCAATCACCGCGACTTTCTGATTGCGATAGAAGAAACCATCACAGGTTGCGCAGGCGGAGACGCCGCGGCCTTTAAATGCCTCTTCTGACGGCAGGCCGAGGTAGCGAGCCGAGGCACCGGTAGCGATGATCAGGGCATCCGCCGTGTACTCACCTTCGTCGCCGGTCAGACGGAAAGGGCGGTTCTGCAGGTCGACGCTGTGGATATGGTCGAAGATGATCTCGGTATTGAATTTCACCGCGTGCTCATGCATACGCTCCATCAGCAGGGGGCCGGTCAGTTCGTTAG
Organism: Erwinia sp. V90_4; assembly: GCF_029967685.1. Lineage (NCBI taxonomy): Bacteria > Pseudomonadati > Pseudomonadota > Gammaproteobacteria > Enterobacterales > Erwiniaceae > Erwinia > Erwinia sp. V90_4. Next base: position 44,536 of record NZ_JASCAQ010000001.1, read on the forward strand.
CATCACCCGGCCAGTTTTCCACGTCGGTGGTGGTGGTCAGCTGGCCGCCTTTTTCCAGCCCGGTGATCAGCACCGGGTTGAGGTTGGCGCGTGCAGCATACACCGCTGCGGTGTAGCCCGCCGGGCCGGAACCCAGAATCAGTAATTTACTGTGTTTCGCCGTACTCATGAGACCCTCATTATTTAACTGGCAAACAGATGCAGCGATTGTAGGGAATTTACCGGGGCAAAAAAAGCGTTCTGCAATTTTGTTAACAATTAATGAAAAAGGTTTAACCAATCGTGGGCCAGGCAAACGACTGCGCTGTCTGCAAAACAGACTATATGGCCCGGACTATGCCATTTTAAGTCAAAAATAGTCATTGAAAAACAGAGAGACAGCCACTGCTATGGCATGTTGTACTGATTTTATTTGTTTTGCTTTGACAATCGGCTGAGCTTTTGCGAAAACATTATGAGAAGCAGAGGGAATTCGGCCCGCTCTTCCAGGATTTCATCCCGGATTTTCTATTTATGGCCGGATAAACTCAGCCTGTTATGTGCAATGACTCATGGTGTGGACAGACAACATGCGTCAGGTAGATAAAGCGATTAGTCCCGCAACAGGCTCACTGTCTTCACTTAGATCAACCCTGTTACATTGATGGCGTTCAGGGTATGGCAGGTAGGGAAGGATTTTAAGAGAGACAATAATAATGGTAGACAATAAAAAACGACCTGGTAAAGACCTCGACAGAATCGACCGCAATATCCTGAATGAGCTGCAGAAGGACGGTCGTATTTCTAACGTCGAGCTTTCCAAACGCGTAGGGTTATCCCCAACGCCATGTCTGGAGCGCGTGCGCCGCCTGGAGCGTCAGGGCTTCATTCTCGGTTATACCGCACAGTTAAACCCGCACTACCTGGATGCTTCTCTGCTGGTATTCGTTGAGATTACTCTGAATCGTGGTGCGCCGGATGTGTTTGAGCAATTTAACGCCGCCGTGCAAAAACTTGAGGAAACTCAAGAGTGTCACCTGGTTTCCGGTGATTTCGACTACCTGTTGAAAACCCGCGTGCCAGACATGTCTGCATATCGTAAACTGCTCGGCGAAACCTTGCTGCGTCTGCCGGGCGTGAACGATACCCGTACCTATGTGGTCATGGAAGAAGTGAAACAAAGTAACCGGTTAGTGATTAAAACGCGGTAACACAGGGCAGGTGCAAAACCTGGTAGTTTTCGGTACACTCCTGTGAATTCATACAGGTTCAGCGTCGGGCATGCCCGGCGCTGTTGCCTTCATAGTTTACAGGCACCTGGAGAGTACTCTTGAGCCAGGAATACACAGAAGATAAAGAAGTTTCGTTACAACCGCTGAGCAGTGGGCGTCGCCTGCTGGAAGCGTTACTGATTATTGTTGCTCTTTTCGCCGTTTATCTGATGGTGGCGTTGATGAGCTTCAACCCTTCCGATCCCAGCTGGTCGCAAACCGCCTGGCATGAACCCATCCACAATTTAGGTGGGGGGGTAGGGGCCTGGCTTGCTGACACGCTGTTCTTTATTTTCGGCGTGATGGCGTACGCCCTTCCTCCGGTGATTTTAGGCCTGTGCTGGATCACCTTCCGTCAGCGTCATTCTCAGGATTACATCGACTACTTCGCGGTAGCACTACGTCTGATCGGCGTGCTGGCGCTGGTAGTGACCTCCTGTGGCCTGGCCGCGCTGAATGCCGATGATATTTGGTACTTTGCCTCTGGCGGTGTGATCGGCAGCCTGCTGAGTAACGCGATGGCCGCCTATTTCAGCGGTCCCGGCGGCACGTTGACGCTGCTGTGCATCTGGGCGGCGGGCCTGACGCTCTACACGGGCTGGTCCTGGCTGACGATTGCCGAGAAAATTGGCGGGGTAGTGATGGGTGTCTTAACCTTCGCCAGCAACCGCTCGCGCGCCGATGAAAAATGGCATGAAGAGGATGACGAAGCCTATCAGGAAGACGATCGTCCTGCGCGAGAGTCCACCGCGCCATTAATGAAACGCAGCGCGCAGGCAGACGATGCAGACGATGTGCTGCTGGCAAAACCGCAGCCAATTTATGCTGATGTTGAGGATGACGAGCAGCACGATCCGCTGTTGGCGAAACCCGCTGTTGCTGCTGCCGGTGCTGCGGCGGCCAGCGAAGTGGCTGCGGCGCAGCCTGCCGCTCCACAAATCTCCGCGGCGCAGGTTGAAGCTCCTGCCGCAGCGCCAGCGGCTCCCGTTCAGGTTTCAACCCCGGTTGAACCCGCTCAGCCGCCGTTATACCGCTTTGAAGTGCCTGCCGCAGCTGAGACCCCGGCACCTTCTGTTCCGGTTCAGCCGATGGAAGATGACGACGGTCCGCAGATGGGCAACTGGCGCGATACGTCAACCTCCTCGCCGTTTGATTTCTCGACGCAGCATGCCTCTCACCCCGCTTCCGTCGCTGCGGCGGCAACCGGTGTGGCCATTGGCGCCGTGGCGCAGTCTGCCACCTCCAATACGCCGTTTATGCCGGGCTTCACCGCCACCAGCGGTGATGAACTTAATCCGCAGGTGAAGCAGGGCATTGGTCCTGAACTGCCGCGCCCGAACCCGGTGAAACTGCCAACCCGTCGCGAGCTGGCTTCCTACGGCATTAAGCTGCCTTCGCAGCGCATGGCGGAAGAGAAAGCTAAACAGCAGGAGCAGAGTCAGGCTCAGCCTCAAGCCTCTTATCACGCTGAAGTCGACGACGAGCAGGATGCAGCGGAACAGGCACAGCTGCGCGAAGCGTTCTTCGCTCAGCAGCAGCAGCGCTACGGCGAAGAGTTTGCCGCTGAAGATGAGGAAGCTCTGGAGCAGGCTGCACTGGCTCGCCAGTTTGCCGACCAGCAACAGCAGCGTTATGCCGCCGAGCCGCAGAACAGCGCGCCAACCTTTAACCTTGATACTGCCGGTGCGTTTGATTTCTCACCAATGGACGATCTGGTTGATGACGGCCCAGCTGAGCCGCTGTTCACGATCGCTGCCGCGCCGGAAGTGGAGCCTGTAGCCCCGCAGCCAGCACAATGGCAGCAGCCGGAAAGCGCGCCGCAGCAACCTGCCGCCTGGCAGCAGCCTGCTCAGGCCCCGGCCGCTCAACAGCCGGTTGCCCCTTCATGGCAGGCCAGCGCGCCTGCAGCGCCGCAGCCGGTTGCCGCTGAAGCACCTAAGCCGCAGGAGCCGGATATGGACAGCCTGATCCACCCGTTCCTGATGCGCCATGAACAGCCGACGTATAAACCGACGACGCCACTGCCTACGCTCGATCTGCTCTCGTCGCCTCCGGCGGAAACCGAGCCGGTCGATCAGTTTGCCCTGGAACAGACCTCGCGCCTGATTGAGGCACGTCTGGCTGACTACCGCGTTAAAGCGGAGGTTGTGGGTTCTTCACCTGGCCCGGTGATCACCCGTTTCGAGCTGGATCTGGCACCGGGTGTCAAAGCGGCGCGTATTTCCAACCTCTCGCGCGACCTGGCCCGTTCCCTCTCAGCCGTTGCGGTGCGTGTGGTGGAAGTGATCCCTGGTCGCCCCTATGTTGGCCTTGAGTTGCCAAACCTGCATCGCCAGACGGTTTACCTGCGTGAAGTGCTGGACTGCCCGGCGTTCCGTGATAATCCGTCGCCGCTATCTATCGTACTGGGTAAAGATATTTCCGGCGATCCGGTGGTGGCCGATCTTGGCAAAATGCCGCACCTGCTGGTTGCCGGTACGACCGGTTCCGGTAAGTCGGTCGGCGTGAACGCCATGATCCTCAGCATCCTGTATAAAGCCACGCCGAAAGAGGTGCGCTTTATCATGATCGACCCGAAAATGCTTGAGCTGTCGGTTTATGAAGGTATTCCGCATCTGTTAACTGACGTCGTTACCGACATGAAGGATGCAGCCAATGCACTGCGCTGGTGTGTGGTGGAGATGGAGCGCCGCTACAAGCTGATGTCGGCACTTGGCGTGCGTAATATTGCGGGCTACAACGAAAAAGTGGATATGGCTGATGCCATGGGCCGCCCAATTCCCGACCCGTTCTGGAAACCGACCGACAGCATGGATATGACGCCGCCAGTGCTGGAGAAAGAACCGTACATCGTGGTGATGGTCGACGAATTTGCCGACCTGATCATGACCGTCGGGAAAAAGGTGGAAGAGCTGATCGCTCGCCTGGCGCAGAAAGCGCGTGCAGCGGGTATTCACCTGGTGCTGGCAACGCAGCGTCCGTCAGTCGATGTCATTACCGGCCTGATTAAAGCTAACATCCCGACGCGTATCGCCTTTACCGTCTCCAGCAAAATTGACTCACGTACCATCCTCGATCAGGGCGGTGCCGAATCTCTGCTGGGAATGGGTGACATGCTTTATCTGGCGCCAAACTCATCGATTCCGGTGCGTGTTCACGGCGCGTTTGTGCGCGACCAGGAAGTCCACGCGGTAGTGGCTGACTGGAAGGCACGCGAACGTCCTCAGTATAAAGAGGGCATTCTCAGCGGTGGTGAGGATAGCGAGGCCGGCGGCGGCGGTATCGACGGTGATGAAGAGCTGGACCAGCTGTTTGACCAGGCGGTGCAGTTCGTCGTTGATAAGCGTCGCGCGTCGATCTCCGGCGTCCAGCGTCAGTTCCGCATCGGCTACAACCGTGCGGCGCGCATTATCGAACAGATGGAAGCGCAGGGAATTGTCTCCTCTCCGGGCCATAATGGTAACCGCGAGGTGCTGGCACCACCGCCGCACGAAATGTAACAATCACTCCGGGCCGGCCACGTTGGCTGGCCCGTTGATTTTTTGCCAGCAGTCCCCATATCTGCTCAGTGCCGCCGGGGAATTCAGTTTATTCTTCTGTCGTTCCTGCCAGCGCCTGGCTAAAGTTATCCACGTCACGCTTAACCCGCAACGGGATACAAAAGTTTTAATAAGGATGCCGTAATGAAAAAATTAATGATTTCCTGCTGTTTGCTGGCGGCCTTTACTTCTGCAAGCGTACTGGCAGATGCTGCCAGTGATTTGCAGCAGCGCTTGGATAAAGTGAAAAGCTTCCATGCGACCTTTAATCAAAAAGTGACCGACGGCAGCGGCCAGTCCGTGCAGGATGGTGAAGGTGAGATGTGGGTACAGCGCCCGAATCTGTTTAACTGGCACATGACCGCGCCGGATGAAAGCATCCTGATCTCGGATGGCAAAACCCTGTGGTTTTATAACCCGTTTGTTGAGCAGGTCAGCGCCAGCTGGCTGAAAGACGCCACCAGCAATACGCCGTTTATGCTGATTGCCCGCAACCAGTCGAGTGACTGGAAGCAGTACAACGTGGCGCAAAAAGGCAATGACTTCTCGCTGACGCCGAAAGCGGCAGATGGCAACCTGAAGCAGTTCACCATTAACGTTTCGCCGAACGGTACGATCAACCAGTTCAGCGCGATTGAGCAGGATGGCCAGCGCAGCAGCTACGCGTTGAAAAGCCAGCAAAACGGCTCCGTCAGCGCTGATAAGTTTAAGTTTACGCCGCCGCAGGGTGTGACCGTGGACGACCAGCGTCAGTGAGGTTTGCGTGAGTAATATGTCCCTGGATTTTTCCCGTAATGAATTTCAGCCTCTGGCCGCCCGTATGCGGCCACGCACGCTGGCCGAATATATCGGTCAGCAGCATCTGCTGGCGGCAGGCAAACCGCTGCCGCGCGCGATTGAGGCAGGTCATCTGCATTCGATGATCTTATGGGGACCACCAGGGACAGGGAAAACCACGCTGGCAGAAATTATCGGCCACTATGGCCAGGCCGACGTGGAGCGCATCTCAGCCGTGACCTCAGGGGTGAAAGAGATCCGTGAGGCAATCGAACGCGCCAGACAGAATCGCAATGCCGGGCGCCGCACCATCCTGTTTGTCGATGAGGTGCACCGCTTCAATAAAAGTCAGCAGGATGCTTTTCTGCCGCATATTGAAGACGGCACCATTACCTTTATCGGTGCCACCACTGAAAACCCCTCCTTTGAACTGAACTCCGCGCTGTTATCTCGTGCCCGCGTCTATCTGCTGAAATCTTTGACCGTTGAGGATATCTCAGCGGTGCTTGAGCAGGCGATGCAGGACAGCGAACGCGGTTACGGCAAAGAGAACATCGTGCTGCCGGAAAATACCCGCAACATGATTGCCGAGTTGGTTAACGGCGATGCGCGCCGGGCGCTTAACACGCTGGAGATGATGGCGGATATGGCGGAGGTCAACGCACAAGGCCAGCGCGAATTGACGCCGCAGTTGCTCAATGAAGTGTCAGGCGAGCGCAGTGCGCGTTTTGATAACAAAGGCGACCGCTTTTACGATCTGATCTCCGCGCTGCATAAGTCCGTGCGCGGTTCCGCCCCCGACGCGGCGCTTTACTGGTATGCGCGCATTATTACCGCCGGGGGGGACCCGCTGTATGTGGCGCGCCGCCTGCTGGCGATTGCATCCGAGGATGTTGGCAATGCCGACCCACGCGGAATGCAGGTGGCGATTGCTGCCTGGGACTGCTTTACCCGCGTTGGCCCGGCGGAAGGCGAGCGCGCCATTGCTCAGGCGATTGTTTACCTCGCCTGCGCCCCCAAAAGCAATGCCGTTTACAGCGCGTTCAAGTCAGCGATGCGCGATGCGCGTGAAAGCCCGGATTACGACGTGCCGGAACATCTGCGTAATGCGCCAACGAAGCTGATGAAGGAGATGGGGCTGGGGGCAGAATATCGCTATGCCCACAATGAACCGAACGCCTATGCCGCCGGTGAAGAGTACTTCCCGGCGCAAATGGCGCAGACACGTTATTATCAGCCAACCACACGCGGGCTGGAAGGCAAAATCGGCGAAAAGCTCGCCTGGCTTGCTGAACAGGATCAAAATAGCCCGACAAAACGCTACCGCTGACAGTGACGTTGCGGTAAGGTTAGCAATGAATTCAACGTATTCTGCATAAGAGTACGTCCCTTCCTTTGACACTCAAACAATAAGCACAGGACAAGCATGCTCGATCCCAATCTGCTGCGTAATGAGCCAGACGCAGTCGCTGAAAAACTGGCACGCCGGGGCTATAAGCTGGACGTTGATACGCTGCGCGCGCACGAAGAGCGTCGCAAAGTACTGCAGGTAGAAACTGAAAATCTGCAGGCTGAACGTAACTCGCGATCCAAATCCATCGGGCAGGCCAAAGCACGTGGGGAAGATATCGAGCCGTTGCGCCAGGAAGTGAGCGCACTGGGTGAACGTCTGGATGCCGCGAAAGCCGAGCTGGAAACACTACTGACCAGCATTAACGACTTCGCGATGGCTATCCCTAATATTCCTGCGGATGTGGTGCCACTGGGTAAAGACGACAGTGAAAACCAGGAAATCAGCCGCTGGGGTGAACCGCGTAAGTTCGATTTTGCCGTGCGCGATCACGTCGAACTCGGCGAAATGGCTGCCGGACTGGACTTCGCTGCCGCGGTTAAGCTGACCGGTTCACGCTTTATCGTAATGCGCGGTCAGATTGCCCTGATGCACCGTGCGCTGAGCCAGTTTATGCTCGACCTGCACACCGAGCAGCACGGCTACCAGGAAACCTATGTTCCTTACCTGGTCAACCATGCCAGCCTGTACGGTACCGGCCAGCTGCCAAAATTTGGCGAGGACCTGTTCCATACTCGTCCGCTGGAAGAAGAGGCATCAAGCAGTAACTATGCGCTGATCCCGACTTCGGAAGTGCCACTCACCAATCTGGTGCGCGACGAGATCCTTGAAGAAGAGTCACTGCCGATCAAAATGACCGCGCACACGCCGTGCTTCCGCTCTGAAGCGGGGGCTTATGGCCGCGATACGCGTGGTCTGATCCGCATGCACCAGTTCGATAAAGTGGAGATGGTGCACATCACCCGTCCGGAAGATTCGATGGACGCGCTGGAAGAGCTGGTCGGCCACGCTGAGAAAGTGCTGCAGCTGCTGAATCTGCCCTATCGTAAAGTGCTGTTGTGTACCGGCGACATGGGCTTCGGTTCGCACAAAACTTACGATTTGGAAGTCTGGCTGCCTGCGCAGGATACTTACCGTGAAATCTCTTCCTGCTCAAATATGGGGGATTTCCAGGCGCGCCGCATGAAAGCACGCTGCCGTGCGCGCGGCGAAAAAGCCACCCGCCTGGTGCATACCCTGAATGGCTCCGGCCTGGCAGTAGGGCGTACACTGGTGGCGGTGCTGGAAAACTACCAGCAGGCTGATGGCCGTATTGAAGTGCCGGAAGTGCTGCGCCCGTACATGAAAGGACTTGAGTTTATCGGCTAATCACCTCGCCGATTGCAATGTTCAAAACCCGCCGCTGGCGGGTTTTTTTATGCCGGCGATCGAGCAAAATAAATGATGGAGAGTTTGGTTCGCCCTAAGCCAATTTAAAGAGAATTCAATGAGATAATTCGTGGCGAAAAGTTGTGGCTGAGATCTCCCACTCGTTGTAGATAAGAAAATTAAATCGCTGTACTACAAATCGTGCTGCGGCTGATTTATTCCGCTTTTACAATTGCTTGCATGGTGGCATTATGCGCGCAAAATCCTCTCTCGCTGCGGTTCTTCACTACTATGTCCACCTGGTCACGCCCTGTTATCGTGCTGCTTTGCGGCTTGCTGCTGATGACGGTCTCAATTGCTGTGCTCAATACGCTGGTGCCACTGTGGCTGACCCATGATGCGTTGCCAACGTGGCAGGTGGGCATGGTCAGCTCCTCTTATTATTGCGGCAACCTGCTGGGCACGCTGATTGCCGGTTGGACGATCAAAAATTACGGTTTCAACCGCAGCTATTATTTTGCTTCCCTGCTGTTCGCCCTGGCAACCGTGGCTTTGGGGCTGGGCACTGGATTCTGGTCCTGGGCGCTCTGGCGCTTTATTGCCGGGGTCGGCTGTGCGTTGATCTGGGTGGTGGTTGAGAGTGCGCTATTATGCAACGGTACGTTGCGCAACCGTGGCCGCCTGCTGGCTGCTTATATGATTATGTACTATATCGGCACCGTCCTTGGACAGCTGCTGGTGAGTAAGGTCTCTACCGAACTGCTGCACGTGCTGCCGTGGGTAACCGGCGTGGTGCTGGCCGCTATCCTGCCGTTGGTATTCTGCCGCGTGACGGCAAACCAGATGGAAGAAGAGGCCACGCCAGGCCGACTCTGGCCGATGTTGCGCCGCCGCAGCGCGCGCCTGGGGATCAACGGCTGCATTATCTCCGGTATCGTTCTGGGCTCGCTGTATGGCCTGATGCCGCTCTACCTTTCCCATCAGGGAATGAGCGACTCGACGATTGGTTACTGGATGGCGCTGCTGGTCAGTGCGGGGATCATTGGCCAGTGGCCGATTGGCCGCCTGGCTGACCGCTTTGGCCGCTTGCTGGTGCTGCGCGTTCAGGTGTTTGTGGTGATCCTCGGTGCGCTGGCGATGCTCGGTAATGCGGCGATGGCTCCCGCCCTGTTTATCCTTGGCTGCGCCGGTTTTACGCTGTATCCGGTGGCGATGTCCTGGGCTTGTGAAAAGGTTGGGCACCACGAACTGGTGGCAATGAACCAGGCGCTGCTGCTGAGCTATACGGTGGGTAGCCTTGCCGGTCCGACGATGACGTCAATGCTGATGCAGAGCTACTCTGACCGCGTGCTGTTTGTGATGATTGCGGCGGTAGCGCTGGTTTATCTGGTGATGCTGCTGCGTAAAGCCGATCATCATGCGACGCCGGTGGCGCACGCATAAAAAAAGGTCGACCGGAACAAAGGGTCGACCTCTACAGCGTTCGTTTGAAATTTTTTGCAGGGGCGGGTCTTCTTTTGCGGCCCACCCTTTAATACATCACGTAGTGGCCGTAACCTTCCAGAATACCCTTCACCCGATCCATGGTTTCGGCTTTCGGTGGGTGAACGCCATCCAGCTTGTACTCCTCCCCCATCGCTATCCATTTATGCTTGCCGAGTTCGTGGTAGGGCAGCAGCTCAATCTTCTCAACGTTACCCATATCGCGGGTAAATTCACCCAGTCGATGCGCAGAATCATCATCATCTGAATAGCCAGGCACCACCACATAGCGGATCCAGGTGCGAATTTTACGCTTTGCCAGGTAACGGGCAAAATCCAGCGTGCGGTGGTTAGACACGCCGACCAGCACCTGATGCACGTCGTCATTCATCTGCTTGAGGTCAAGCATCACCAGATCGGTCACGTCCAGCAGTTCATCAATCACCGGGTCGTAGCGGCGCACAAAACCGTTAGTGTCGAGGCAGGTATGAATACCTTCGGCATGGCAGGCGCGGAACCAGTCGCGCACGAACTCAGCCTGTAATATCGCCTCGCCGCCGGAAGCGGTCACGCCGCCGCCGGAAGCATTCATAAAGTGACGATAGGAAACCACATCCTTCATCAACTCTTCGACGGTAATCTCTTTGCCACCGTGCGTGTCCCAGGTGTCGCGGTTGTGACAGTACAGGCAGCGCATCAGGCAGCCCTGGAAGAAGGTGATAAATCGGATGCCGGGGCCGTCGACGGTCCCGCAGGATTCAAATGAGTGAATACGGCCGGTAACTGACATTGCGATGAGTTCTCCACGGTGACACAGTCTTTAGCTGTGTTTTAAGTCTGTTTTGGCAGTGGTCCGTGTGGGCGACTGACAAAACGGGCTGAGTGGTGATCTGGCCCCTTTGCAGGGGCCAGCGGTGCTTGTTACATGCTCTGAGTGAAGGTACGGGTGATCACATCCTGCTGCTGTTCTTTAGTCAGCGAGTTGAAACGTACCGCATAGCCCGACACGCGAATGGTTAACTGCGGATATTTTTCCGGGTCTTCCATCGCTTCCAGCAGCATTTCACGGTTCATCACGTTGACGTTGAGGTGCTGACCCCCTTCAATGCTGGCTTCATGATGGAAGTAGCCATCCATCAGACCGGCAAGGTTGGTTTTGCGCACGTCATCGTTTTTACCCAGCGCGTTTGGCACGATAGAGAAGGTATAAGAGATACCGTCTTTGGCGTAGGCAAACGGCAGTTTCGCTACCGAAGTCAGTGAGGCTACAGCACCTTTCTGGTCACGACCGTGCATTGGGTTGGCGCCTGGACCAAATGGCGCGCCTGCGCGACGGCCGTCCGGAGTATTCCCGGTTTTCTTACCATACACCACGTTAGAAGTAATGGTGAGGACCGACTGAGTTGGCACCGCATTGCGGTAGGTCTGCAGTTTCTGAATTTTCTTCATGAAACGTTCAACCAGGTCACAGGCAATATCATCAACGCGCGAGTCGTTGTTACCGAACTGTGGATACTCACCCTCGATTTTGAAGTCCACGGCCAGGCCATCTTCATCACGAATGGTTGAAACTTTGGCGTATTTAATCGCTGACAGGGAATCAGCCGCTACCGACAGACCGGCGATGCCGCAGGCCATGGTGCGGTAAACATCACGGTCATGCAGCGCCATTAGCGACGCTTCGTAGCTGTATTTGTCATGCATGTAGTGGATGACGTTCAGGGCAGTGACATACTGTTTTGCCAGCCAGTCCATAAAGTGATCCATGCGGTTCATCACTTTATCGTAGTCCAGCACTTCATCCATCATTGGCGCTTCTTTCGGGCCAACCTGCATTTTCATTTTTTCATCCACGCCGCCGTTAATCGCGTACAGCATGGTTTTTGCCAGGTTGGCACGGGCGCCGAAGAACTGCATCTGTTTACCGACGATCATCGGGCTGACGCAGCAGGCAATCGCATAGTCATCGTTATTGAAGTCCGGGCGCATCAGGTCATCGTTCTCATACTGCAGTGAAGAGGTATCGATGGAGACTTTCGCGGCGAATTTCTTAAAGTTCAGCGGCAGCTTTTCTGACCACAGGATGGTCATATTAGGTTCCGGTGAAGGGCCCATGGTGTAGAGCGTATTCAGGAAACGGAAGGTGTTTTTTGTCACCATAGTACGGCCGTCAACGCCCATACCTGCCAGTGATTCAGTTGCCCAGATTGGGTCGCCGGAGAACAGCTCATCGTATTCCGGGGTGCGCAGGAAGCGAACCATACGCAGTTTCATCACCAGGTGGTCGATCAGCTCCTGGGCTTCCTCCTCGTTGATGACGCCTGCTTTCAGGTCGCGTTCAAAATAGATATCGAGGAAGGTAGAGACGCGGCCGAATGACATGGCTGCGCCATTCTGCGATTTCACTGCGGCCAGATAGCCGAAGTAGGTCCACTGGACGGCTTCTTTGGCGCTGGTTGCCGGGCCAGAGATATCGCAGCCGTATTTTGCCGCCATCTCTTTAATCTGCTGCAGCGCATGGTGCTGGTCAGCAATCTCTTCACGCAGGCGGATAGTAGCTTCGAGGTTTACGCCATTTTCCAGGTCGCTTTGCAGTGAAGTGAACTGGGCAAACTTGTCTTTCATCAGGGCATCGATGCCGTACAGCGCTACGCGGCGATAGTCACCAATGATACGGCCACGGCCATAGGCGTCAGGCAGGCCGGTCAGTACGCCAGATTTGCGGCAGCGCAGGATATCCGGCGTGTAAACGTCGAATACGCCCTGGTTGTGCGTCTTACGATATTCCGAGAAGATTTTTTTCACTGACGGATCAAGTTCGCGACCGTAAACTTTACACGAACCTTCCACCATTTTGATGCCGCCGAAGGGGATCAGGGCACGTTTCAGTGGAGCTTCAGTTTGTAACCCAACAATTTTTTCCAGGCTTTTGTTGATGTAACCCGCGTCATGGGAAGTGACGGTTGAGACCAGATCGGTATCAAAATCGACCGGGGCGTGGGTGCGGTTTTCCAGCTTGATGCCTTCCATCACCTGGTCCCACAGTGCGGTGGTGGCCTTAGTGGCACCGGCCAGGAACGTTTCATCGCCTTCATACGGAGTGTAGTTTTTCTGAATGAAGTCACGGACGTTGACGCTGGTCTGCCATTCACCTTGTGCAAAGCTTTCCCAGGCTGATGCCATTTTTTGATTAAGCTCGGTCATTTGATACCTACCTTATAACGTGAAGTTCGTTGTACGTTCCCGCCGGGTAGTGTCACGCCGACGGTTGCAAGATTCTTGAGCTGGGATAATCAGTGATGGTCGCCATCACGCAGATAAATTACCCAGTAGGTCAACCCGACCAGCAAACCACCGCCGATGATATTGCCCAGCGTGACCGGAATCAGGTTGTCGGTAATAAAGTGGCTAACGGTGAGATGCGAAAACTGTTCCGCTGTCGCGCCGGTGGCCTGCCAGAATTCAGGTGAAGCAAAATCTCTAATCACAATCGCCATCGGGATAAGGAACATGTTGGCGATGCTGTGCTCAAAGCCGCTGGCAACGAACATCGCTACCGGCAGTACCATGGCAAACATCTTGTCCAGCAGGCTGCGGCCGGAGTAGCTCATCCATACCGCCATGCACACCATCAGGTTGGCGAGAATGCCGAGGCAGACGGCCTCAACAAAGGTATGGTGCATCTTGTGATCGGCGGTCTGCAGCACATTCAGCCCCCACGCGCCGTTCGCTGCCATGTACTGTCCGGCAAACCAAATCAGCGCAACAAAGAAGATAGCGCCAAGAAAGTTTCCGAAATAGACGATGATCCAGTTACGTGCCAGTTCCAGCCAGCTAATGCGTCCGCTGGCTTTCGCCACCACCGTTAGGACGGTCGAGGTGAACAGGTCAGCACCGCATACCACCACCAGCATCAGTCCGAGTGAGAAACAGATGCCGCCAACCAGCTTCGCCAATCCCCAGGGAACCGTGCCTGTCCCGGTGGTGGCCGTGATATAGAAAGCAAATGCGATAGAGATGAATACACCGGCAGTAATTGCCAAAAAAAAAGTCGTGAAGGGGTGTTTCGTTGCTTTATAGACGCCAGCGTCTTCGGCAACTTTCGCCATTTCGGACGGTAATAATAGATCAAAGGGGTTGCCAGCTTTCACACTAACGTTCTCCCAAAAGTAGTCAGCGCGGAAAGTCTAACAAAGGAGTATAGGAGAGAAGTTGATGTGGATCATATTGCGCGAGCAATTGCGCCTGTAAAGCCCTGATGTCAAAAGGGTTAATCGGTTTATCTTGTTGTTTTGTATCGAATAAAACTTTTTTAATTATTAAAAATATATTTGAGTCTTGATGGGAAGCTGGCCCGACGTGGGTAAAATACTGGTAGTAAATTTAGCTATATTGTGACAATAAAAAAGGTAACAGCCTGAGCTGTTACCTTTTATTAACCTGGCGCTGAACTCGCGCCAGAAAAATAAAACGGCGGAAGAAATTTATTTTGAATTTTTAGGCCGTTTTAAATGGATTTATTTCCAGTAACGGCGTTTAGCAGCCTGTAGCTTTTCATAGGCCCCTAACAGCGCCTGGTGTGCCGGGAAGGCTTTCAGCTCGCTATCAACACTCTGCAGGCCGTAGAACGGAGCTTCACCGCTAAGCGCAGCAGAAGCGGCGTCAACCGCATCCTGACCGTACATGCGAACAAATGCCGTATGGTACTGCAGCGGATCGCGCTCATCTTCCTGGCTCAGCAGCAGTAGCGTCTGCAGGCAGCGATAGTAGTTAGCGCGCTCCGGGCTGAAAATGGACTGGTTGAATTCCATGGTCCACTCTGTCCAGATCAGCGCCTGCTCCAGATCGCCACCGGCCAGCGCCAGCATAGCCTTCAGTTCGCCAATGCGCAGCGTGTACCAGCCGTTGTCTTTACCGGTAGCCAGGCCCAGCAGTTCACGCACGCGGGTAAAGTCGTCGTGGCCGTCTTCATCCAGCTGCTCCAGCAGTGCAAGGTAGTCCGCTTTCTCCCAGCTGCTTTCCGGCAGGGCGAGCAGCGTATCACGCAGATAAGCGCCCATGCTGTTATTGGCCAGAAGGAGATCTTCCGCCGGATAAATATCTGACATGCCAGGCACGATAATGCGGCAGGCGTAAACATCCAGATGCTCGTAATCGGCGATGTATACTTCCTGATCTTCGGCCTTGAAGATCGCCATCAGCGTCGCGAACTCTTCCTCAGTTGTGCCTTTGAAGCTCCAGTCCGCGAACGGGTAGTCAGCATCATCTTTGAACATATCCCAGGAGATCAGGCCGCTGGAGTCAATAAAGTGAGTTTCCAGGTTGGCGTGTTCCGCTACTTCTTCATCATCGAAGGTAGGTGGGGTGAAGACATCCAAATCCTTCAGCCCGCGGCCCTGCAGTAGCTCGGTCACGGTACGCTCGAGCGCCACGCCGAAGTCCGGGTGCGCGCCGAATGAGGCGAAGCAGGTGCCATTAGCCGGGTTGAACAGCACCACGCAGATCACCGGGTATTTGCCGCCCAGTGAGGCATCGTAAGAGAAGATAGGGAAGCCTTCTGCTTCCAACGTGGCAATCGCTTCCACCACGCCCGGATAGCGGTCCAGAACATCCTGCGGGATCAGCGGCAGGCTGATGGATTCCGCAATAATACGATTTTTAATATGGCGCTCAAACACCTCAGACAGACCCTGAACGCGGGCTTCATTAGCGGTGTTACCGGCCGACATCCCGTTCGACACATACAGGTTGCCGATGATGTTCATCGGAATATAAACGGTCTGCTGGTCAGACTGACGGGTGAACGGCAGGCTGCAGATCCCGCGCGCGGCATTGCCTGACTGCAGATCGATCAGGTCGCTGGCGCTGACTTCATTTTCCGGGTCGTAGAATTTACGCAGACGGGCATCCAGAATGCCCTCAGGCAGCTGGTCATCATCCGGTAGCGGGAACCATTTCTCGTTAGGATAATGAACAAAATCGCCGTTGGCGATCTGCTCGCCTAACCAGAAGTCAGCGAAGAAATAGTTGGTCGACAGGCGTTCAAAATACTCGCCCAAAGCCGAGGCGAGCGCCGCTTTCTCACTGGCACCTTTACCATTGGTAAAACACAGCGGGCAGTCGCGGTCGCGAATATGAACTGACCAGACATTTGGCACCGGATTCAGCCAGGATGCTTCTTCAATGTTGAAGCCCAGATCCTGTAGTTTTTGCTGAAAGCGTGCGATGGAGACTTCCAACGCGGCGTCTTTGCCTGGGATATAAGTTTGAGTCATTTTGCCCACTCGTTTTGAATTGTGCGGAGATTGTGCGGAAAGCGCGCAATGATACGGGTTTTCCTCGGCAATCGCTATCTGACAACGTTAATTTCATTGTCGGAAGAGTGCCATTTTACAGTGAAAAGTTAACCGGTCTGTTTATGAAACAGGAAAATGCCTCACAAAATATCGTTTCCGCTTTCATACGCCCTACAAGCTGTTGCGGCGCGCCTCGGGAAACTGGTCGGCTGACCGGATAAATTATTGCAGCAATGGGGTGGCAATGATAAAACCGATAGAGGAATCAAAACCGATCGATCTGAAAGTGGTGAGGGGAAATGAGTCAGGTTTTCAATTTTAGCTCTGGTCCGGCTATGTTGCCGGTAGAAGTGCTCCGTCGGGCTGAGCAGGAACTCTGCAACTGGCAGGGCTTAGGGACCTCCGTGATGGAGATCAGCCACCGCAGTAAGGAATTTATTCAGGTTGCTGAAGAGGCAGAAAAAGATTTTCGCGATCTGCTGAAAATCCCCTCCAACTACAAAGTATTATTCTGCCACGGCGGTGCGCGTGCGCAGTTTGCTGCTGTGCCAATGAATCTGCTGGGGCAGCATTCGACAGCCGATTATATCGACGGCGGCTATTGGGCTGCCAGTGCGGTGAAAGAGGCGCAGAAATACTGCACCCCTAATGTCATCGATGCCAAAACTACCGTGGCCGGTTTGCGTGGCATCAAGCCTATGAGCGAGTGGGCGCTGTCCGATAACTCGGCCTATGTGCACTTCTGCCCGAACGAAACTATCGATGGTATCGCCATCCATGAAACGCCAGATTTTGGCGATAAAGTGGTCGTAGCCGATCTCTCTTCGACCATCCTCTCTACGCCGCTGGATGTCAGCCGCTACGGTGTGATCTACGCCGGTGCGCAGAAAAATATCGGCCCGGCGGGCTTAACCCTGGTGGTGGTGCGTGAAGATCTGCTGGGTCAGGCGCGTAAAGAGCTGCCTTCGATCCTCGATTACAAAGTGCTGGCGGAAAATGAGTCGATGTTTAACACTCCGCCAACTTTCGCCTGGTATCTCTCTGGTCTGGTATTTAAATGGCTGAAAGAGCAGGGCGGTGTGCACGAGCTGGACAAGCGTAATCAGGCCAAAGCCGATCTGCTGTACGGCACTATCGACAGCAGCGATTTTTACCGCAACGATGTGGCCGTAGCGAACCGTTCGCGCATGAACGTGCCATTCCAGCTGGCAGACTCTGCGCTGGACAAGCTGTTTATTGACGAATCGTTTGCAGCCGGTCTGCATGCACTGAAAGGGCACCGCGTTGTCGGTGGAATGCGCGCGTCGATTTACAATGCGATGCCGCTGGAAGGCGTGAAAGCGCTGACTGACTTTATGGTCGACTTCGAGCGTCGCCACGGCTAAGGTGCCCCTGCATTCGCAGTGAGTTTTAAATCTGAAACCTCGCAGCCCTGCGGGGTTTCATTGTAATTATTTTGGAGAATACGTTTCACATGCAGGATTCCCTGACGTTACAACCTATCGCCCTGGTCGACGGCACCGTTAACCTTCCCGGTTCTAAAAGCGTGTCTAACCGCGCGCTGTTACTGGCTGCGCTGGCAAACGGTACTACCCGCCTGACCAATCTGCTCGACAGTGATGATGTGCGCCATATGCTGACCGCGCTGCAGGCCCTGGGCGTGCAGTTCACACTGTCTGCCGATCGCACCGTGTGCCGGGTAGTGGGTCAGGGTGGTGCGCTGAAAGCTGAGGGCGCCCTGGAACTTTTCCTCGGCAATGCCGGAACGGCGATGCGCCCGCTGGCTGCCGCGCTGTGCCTGGGCAGTAACGATATCGTCCTGACCGGTGAGCCGCGCATGAAAGAGCGCCCAATTGGTCACCTGGTAGATGCACTGCGCCAGGGTGGCGCAGACATTGAATATCTTGAGCAGGAAAATTATCCGCCGCTGCGCCTGAAAGGCGGATTCAGCGGGGGGGACGTAGCCGTCGATGGCAGCGTTTCCAGCCAGTTCCTGACCGCGTTGCTGATGACAGCTCCGCTGGCGGCAAACGACACCCGCATTGCGATTAAGGGTGAGCTGGTTTCTAAACCTTACATCGATATCACTCTGAATCTGATGAAGACCTTTGGCGTTGAAGTAGAGAACGATAACTACCGTTCATTCACCGTGCGGGGTCAGCAGCAGTATCAGGCACCGGGAGATTACCTGGTCGAAGGTGATGCTTCCTCTGCCTCTTATTTCCTTGCTGCGGCAGCGATTAAAGGCGGAACGGTGAAAGTGACCGGTATTGGTCGCAACAGCATGCAGGGAGATATTCGCTTTGCTGACGTGCTGGAAAAAATGGGTGCCCGCATTGAGTGGGGCGATGACTTTATTGCCTGTACCCGTGGCGATCTCAACGCTATCGATCTCGATATGAATCATATTCCTGACGCGGCGATGACCATTGCAACGGCGGCACTGTTCGCTAAAGGCACCACCGTGATGCGCAATATTTACAACTGGCGCGTCAAAGAGACCGATCGCCTGGCGGCGATGGCCACTGAACTGCGCAAAGTTGGCGCAGAAGTGGAAGAGGGCAATGACTACATTCGCATTACCCCTCCCGCCCAGATTCAGTTTGCTGAAATCGGCACCTATAACGATCACCGTATGGCAATGTGCTTCTCGCTGGTGGCGCTTTCGGCCACCCCGGTCACCATTCTCGATCCAAAATGCACCGCCAAAACCTTCCCTGATTACTTTGAGCAGCTAGCCCGCATTAGCCAGCTGGCATAAGGGCTCTGCTGACGCGGTTGCAGCTTCAGCTTTGCAGGGTATAATGCGCGTCGATATTTACCGGGGTACAGGTTGCCCCGGTATCCCACCGACAGGAGAACGACATGACGGCAATAGCCCCAGTGATCACCATTGATGGCCCTAGCGGTGCCGGGAAAGGAACGTTGTGTAAAGCAATGGCCGAGGCATTGCAGTGGCACCTGTTGGATTCCGGCGCAATTTATCGCGTGCTGGCCCTGGCTGCATTACACCATCAGGTCGATATCACCTCAGAAGAAGCGCTGGTGCCTATCGCTGCCCATCTCGATGTGCGTTTTGTCTCTAACGGCGGCGAAATGGAAGTGATCCTCGAAGGGGAAGATGTCTCCTCGGAGATCCGGACTCAGGATGTCAGCAATACCGCCTCGAAAGTCGCTGCCTTCCCGCGCGTGCGTGAAGCGCTGCTGCGGCGCCAGCGCGGTTTCCGCGAGCTGCCGGGCCTGATTGCCGACGGGCGTGATATGGGTACCGTGGTTTTTCCTGATGCTCCGGTGAAAATCTTCCTGGATGCCAGCTCCGAAGAACGTGCTAACCGCCGTATGCTGCAGTTGCAGGAGAAAGGCTTTAGTGTTAACTTTGAGCGCCTTTTATCTGAGATAAAAGAGCGTGACGAGCGTGACCGTAATCGTGCTATTGCACCTCTGGTGCCGGCCGATGACGCCTTAGTGCTTGATTCGACTACAATGTCGATTGAGCAGGTGATTGAGATTGCGCTAAAATATGCGCGCGAAAAACTCGCTCTGGCGTAAAAGTCAGCTACGCTTAATGACCTCTGTCTGAGCCCTTGCTCACAGAATGATTTATCTAACCCTGTGATATGGACGTCATGGGGCATGTGAAACAACCCCACCCGTCAGGATGTCAGGTGGACGTTAAATTGAAGAATCCTGAAGATTATCAATATGACTGAATCTTTTGCTGAACTATTTGAAGAATCCTTAAAAACAATCGAAACCCGTCCGGGTTCCATCGTTCGTGGCGTTGTTGTCTCTATCGACAAAGACGTCGTTCTGGTTGATGCGGGTCTGAAATCTGAGTCTGCAATTCCTGCAGAGCAGTTCAAGAACGCAGCCGGCGAACTGGAAATTCAGGTTGGCGACGAAGTAGACGTTGCTCTGGATGCAGTAGAAGACGGCTTCGGTGAAACCCTGCTGTCTCGTGAAAAAGCTAAACGTCACGAAGCATGGATCACGCTGGAAAAAGCCTACGAAGAAGCTGAGACTGTTACCGGTGTTATCAACGGTAAAGTTAAAGGCGGCTTCACTGTAGAGCTGAACGGTATTCGTGCGTTCCTGCCAGGTTCACTGGTAGATGTACGTCCAGTGCGCGATACGCTGCACCTGGAAGGCAAAGAGCTTGAGTTCAAAGTCATCAAGCTGGATCAGAAGCGTAACAACGTTGTTGTTTCACGTCGTGCGGTAATCGAATCCGAAAACAGCGCAGAGCGCGATCAGCTGCTGGAAAACCTGCAGGAAGGCATGGAAGTTAAAGGTATCGTTAAGAACCTGACTGACTACGGTGCATTCGTTGATCTGGGCGGCGTTGACGGCCTGCTGCACATCACTGATATGGCATGGAAACGCGTTAAGCATCCAAGCGAAATCGTGAATGTTGGCGACGAAATCACTGTTAAAGTGCTGAAGTTCGACCGCGAGCGTACCCGTGTTTCTCTGGGTCTGAAGCAGCTGGGCGAAGATCCATGGGTTGCTATCGCGAAACGTTACCCAGAAGGCACCAAGCTGACTGGTCGTGTAACTAACCTGACCGACTACGGCTGCTTCGTTGAAATCGAAGAAGGCGTTGAAGGCCTGGTACACGTTTCTGAAATGGACTGGACCAACAAGAACATTCACCCATCTAAAGTTGTTAACGTTGGTGATGTTGTTGAAGTTATGGTTCTGGACATCGACGAAGAACGTCGTCGTATCTCCCTGGGTCTGAAGCAGTGCAAAAACAACCCATGGCAGCAGTTTGCAGAAACCCACAACAAGGGCGACCGTGTTGAAGGTAAAATCAAGTCAATCACTGACTTCGGTATCTTCATCGGCCTGGACGGCGGCATCGACGGCCTGGTTCACCTGTCTGACATCTCCTGGAACGCTACCGGAGAAGAAGCAGTACGTGAATATAAGAAAGGCGACGAAATCGCAGCTGTGGTTCTGCAGGTTGACGCAGAGCGCGAGCGTATCTCCCTGGGCGTTAAGCAGCTGGCAGAAGATCCGTTCAACAACTACATCTCTCTGAACAAGAAAGGTGCAATTGTTAACGGTAAAGTGACTGCAGTTGACGCTAAAGGTGCTACAGTTGAATTAGCTGACGGCGTTGAAGGTTACCTGCGTGCTTCTGAAGCATCGCTGGACCGCGTAGAAGACGCAACTCTGGTTCTGAATGTTGGCGACGATGTTGAAGCTAAATTCACCGGTGTTGATCGTAAGAACCGCGTTGTTAGCCTGTCTGTTCGTGCAAAAGACCAGGCTGATGAGAAAGAAGCTATCAATACGGTTAACACTAACAAACCGGAAGAAGGCAACTTCTCTAACGCTATGGCTGAAGCATTCAAAGCAGCTAAAGGCGAGTAATTGCTTTAAGGGCAGCGCAAGCTGCCCTGTAGCGTCGTTAACTGTCAGAACTTTCCCCTAAAGGGATTAACCGGAGGTTTTATGACCAAGTCAGAACTGATTGAAAGACTTGCTGGCCAGCACTCTCATATTCCGGCGAAAGTCGTTGAGGATGCGGTAAAAGAGATGCTGGAGCACATGGCAACGACGTTGTCACAGGGCGAACGCATCGAAATCCGGGGATTTGGCAGCTTTTCTTTGCACTATCGTGCACCTCGCACTGGCCGTAACCCGAAAACGGGTGACAAAGTGGAGTTGGAAGGTAAATACGTTCCACACTTCAAGCCAGGTAAAGAGCTGCGCGACCGTGCCAATATCTACGGCGACTAAAAGCAGTTATGCATAAAAAACGACACTTCGGTGTCGTTTTTTTTTGCCTGAAATTCAGCGCAAGTGGAAGCCGATACGCAAAATCGCCGGCAAACGCGGCAACTTAAAACGATTGTTTGCGAGACGCCCCCAGCATCAGACAGCCTCTGGCTGACCGCCAATCTTTGCTGCGAGAAACTGGGTAAAGGAAACTCAGGGAGCCGCAATGTTGTTAACCGTAAACCAGCTGGCGTGGGGTGTTATCGCCGCGTCGCTACCGCTGAATTTTTTATCGCAGCTGCCTGGTCGATGGGCCAGCGCCGCGCTGCTTTGCCTCGCGCTGTTGCTTGCACAGCTGCGCTGGGCTATGGCCGTAAAAATGGGTTTAGTGCTGCTGCTGTTTGTCTGGTCAGCAGGAAGTGGTATTACGCTGCTGGAAAACATTCAGCAATTAACACGTCGGCCTCTGCAGGCAGAGGTAATCATCGAGAATGTGTTGCCAGATGGCGAGCGCATTAAAATCAGAGTCTGGCGCTATCAGCAACACATGCTCTTTCCCCCGCTGTACGCCGTGGTCAAAGTCAGCCCGCAGCCTATCGCTTTTTGCGCGGGGCAGCGCTGGCAGATGCAGCTGGCGCTGAGATCGGTGCATGCGCTGTTGAACGAAGGCAGTTTTGACCGGCAGCGCTTTGCGGTTGCCAACGCGACACCGATGACCGGCAGGGTGATGGCGGCACAGGTCACTGATAAAACCTGCAGCTGGCGCGCCAGGGTAATCCGTGCCGCGCAACAGAACTATGGCGACCTGCCCTGGCAGGCGCTGATTTCTGCATTGGCGTTTGGCGAAAGAGCAGAAGTGGATCGCGCGACGAATCAACTGCTGCGGGAGACTGGGACGGCCCACCTGATGGCGATATCGGGAATGCATATTGCTCTCGCCGCCACGTTCGGCTGGCTGCTGGCCCGTGGCGTTCAATACCTGTTGCCTGCCGGGGCTATTGGTTACCGTTTTCCGCTGCTCTGCAGTTTGCTGGTTGGGCTGCTCTACTGCTGGCTTTCCGGCGGAAATCCCCCGGCGATGCGTGCGATGCTGGCACTGATAAGCTGGAACCTGCTGCGCCTGCGGGCGATCAGCTGCCATGGCTGGCAGGTATGGAGTGTGTGCATTGCCGTAATCCTGTTCGTTGATCCGCTCAGCGTGCTTTCGGACAGCCTGTGGCTGTCGGCGCTGGCCGTGGGCGGGCTCCTGCTGTGGTATCACTTTTTTCCGCTGCCGCCGAAGTTTGCACGAAAAAAACGCTGGTTTCTTCTACGGCTGCTGCATCTGCAGGTGGGCATGCTATTGCTGATGATGCCGCTGCAGGCTGTGCTGTTTCACGGGGTCAGCCTGAGTGCGCTGCTGGCGAATCTCTGGGCCGTTCCACTGATCTCGCTGGTGACCGTGCCACTGATGTTGATCGCGTTGATGGCTAATCCGTTGCCCGGTATCAATCTCTGGCTTTGGCAGGGGGTTGATCGTTCGCTGGCACTGGTATTTCTGCCGCTCGGGCGCCTCCCGCACGGCTGGCTCACTTTAGATGAGACACTGACCGCTGCCAGCCTGCTGTGCTGGCTGCTGTTTCTCAGCATAAGGTTTAGCTGGTGGCGTTCCTCTCCGCTTACGCTGTTGAGCGCCGCGTTGTTGCTGAGCAGCTGGCGCTATTTTAGTGAGAAGCCTGACTGGCGGGTGGATACGCTGGATGTCGGTCACGGGCTGGCCGTGGTGATTTCCCGCCACGGAGAGGCCACGCTGTACGATAGCGGCAACCGCTGGCCAACGGGCAATATGGCGCAGAGTCAGATCCTGCCGTGGCTAGCCTGGCAGGGGCTTACCGTGACAAATATTATTATCAGCCATGCCCATCTTGACCATATTGGTGGGCTGGAGAGCGTGCAGGCGGCCTTTCCGACAGCCCGCGTGCGCAGCGCGCTGGGGCGTCCCGGTCACTTAACCTGCCGCACGGGCGAGCGCTGGCAGTGGCAGGGGCTGCAGTTTAGTGCTCTGTGGCCGCCAGCCGGGGAAAAGGGCGAGGGCAATAATCAATCCTGCGTCATTGCCATCACCGATGGCAAATGGCGAGTACTGCTAACGGGTGATATTGAAGCTCCTGCTGAGCTCAAACTGACGGCGACACAGCGGCAACATCTGGCTGCCGATTTTCTGCTGGTGCCGCATCACGGCAGCAGGACATCGTCGTCGCCGCCTTTTCTGCGCGCGGTCAATCCCCGCGTGGCGGTGGCGTCCGCTGCCCGATATAGCGCCTGGCGTTTACCTGCGGTACAAATTATTCAGCGCTATGGTAAAAATCACGTCGAATGGCGCGATACCGCCCTTTCCGGACAGCTGAGCGCGCGTTTTTACGGTGATTACTGGCAACTATTAGGATTAAGAGAACAAATAATGAACCGTTGGTACCATCAGTGGTTTGGCGTACTCCGCGATTCCGGCTAGAATAAGCGGCTATTTCATCTAAAGCTGGTTAAATAATGCATCTGGATAAAGATCTCTCCACCTGGCAGACATTCCGTCGTCTCTGGCCAATGATTGTGCCATACAAAACCGGGTTGATTGTGGCAGCGATCGCGCTGGTCCTCAACGCGGCAGGCGATACGCTGATGCTGTCACTGCTGAAACCTTTACTCGATGATGGTTTTGGCAAAGCGGACAGTTCCGTACTGCTATGGATGCCGCTGGCTGTGATTGGACTGATGCTGATCCGTGGCATTACCAGCTATGCTTCCAGCTACTGTATTTCCTGGGTATCCGGTAACGTGGTTATGGGCATGCGCCGTCGCCTGTTCAGTCACATGATGGGCATGCCGGTCGCCTTTTTCGACCAGCAGTCTACCGGGACTCTGCTGTCACGCATCACCTATGATTCTGAGCAGGTTGCCTCATCCTCCTCCAGCGCGCTGGTTACCGTGGTGCGCGAAGGGGCTTCGATTATCGGCCTGTTTATCATGATGTTTTACTACAGCTGGCAGCTGTCGCTGATCCTGATTGTTCTGGCTCCGATCGTTTCGTTTGCGATTCGCATGGTCTCCAAGCGCTTCCGCAACATCAGTAAAAATATGCAGAACACCATGGGGCAGGTCACCACCAGCGCTGAGCAGATGCTGAAAGGGCATAAAGAAGTGCTGATCTTTGGCGGCCAGGAAATTGAAAGCCAGCGCTTTGATACCGTCAGCAATCGCATGCGTCAGCAGGGCATGAAGTTGGTTTCCGCTTCATCAATCTCTGACCCGATTATTCAGCTGATTGCCTCGCTGGCTCTGGCCTTTGTACTGTATGCCGCCAGCTTCCCAAGCGTAATGGAAACGCTGACCGCCGGTACCATTACCGTGGTGTTCTCCTCCATGATCGCTTTGATGCGCCCGTTGAAATCGCTGACAAACGTCAACGCACAGTTCCAGCGCGGCATGGCCGCCTGCCAGACCCTGTTCTCAATCCTCGACAGCGAGCAGGAAGTCGATACCGGTAAGCGCACTATCGAGCGTGCTAAAGGCGATATTGAATTCCGCAATGTGACCTTTAGCTATCCGGGGCGCGATATTCCCGCACTGCGCGACATTAATCTGAGCATTCCCGCAGGTAAAACTGTGGCGCTGGTTGGCCGCTCAGGCTCCGGTAAATCCACCATGGCCAGCCTGCTGACGCGTTTCTATGATATTCAGCAGGGTGAAATCCTGATGGACGGTCACGACCTGCGCGAATACACCCTGGCATCACTGCGTAACCAGGTGGCGCTGGTATCACAAAACGTCCATCTGTTTAATGACACCATTGCCAATAACATCGCCTATGCGCGTCACGAGCAGTACAGCCGTGCCGATATCGAAAAAGCGGCCACCATGGCGCACGCCATGGACTTTATCGGCAAGATGGATAAGGGACTGGATACGGTGATTGGTGAGAATGGCGTGCTGCTCTCCGGCGGCCAGCGTCAGCGTATTGCCATTGCCCGTGCGCTGCTGCGCGACTGCCCAATCCTGATCCTGGATGAAGCAACCTCCGCGCTGGATACCGAGTCCGAGCGTGCTATTCAGGCCGCACTGGATGAACTGCAGAAAAACCGTACTTCGCTGGTGATTGCTCACCGCCTGTCCACAATCGAGAAAGCCGATGAGATCGTGGTGGTCGAAGATGGCCTGATTGTCGAGCGCGGTAGCCACGAAGTGCTGCTGGCGGAACGCGGCGTGTATGCCCAGCTTCATAAGATGCAATTTGGTCAATGATCGAACGCATCTGGAGCGGACGCTCCGCGCTTTACCTGCTGCTGTTGCCTTTCAGCCTGTTGTACGGGCTGATTAGCAATCTGCTGCGCCTCAGCTATCGCTGGGGATGGCGTAAGGCGTGGCGCGCCCCGGTCCCGGTGGTGGTGGTTGGCAATTTGACCGCCGGGGGGAATGGCAAGACGCCGGTGGTGATCTGGCTGGTGCAGGCGCTGCAACAGCGCGGTTTGCGCGTCGGCGTAGTGTCGCGCGGCTACGGCGGCAAAGCTGACAACTATCCGCTGGTGCTGGGGCCGCAGACGGCTACCGCCGAAGCGGGAGATGAACCGGTGCTGATTTACCAGCGCACCGGCGCGCAGGTTGCGGTGGCTCCGGTGCGTCGTCAGGCGGTTGAAGCGCTGGTCAGCGGCGGACAGGTGGATATTATCGTTACCGACGATGGCCTGCAGCACTACGCGCTGGCACGGGATATCGAAATTGTGGTGATCGACGGCCAGCGGCGTTTTGGCAATGGCTGGTGGTTGCCTGCCGGGCCAATGCGCGAGCGCAGCAGCCGCCTCAACAGCGTCAGTGCGATTATCACCAATGGCGGCACAGCGCAGCCTGGCGAGCTGGCGATGCAGCTGGTGCCGGGCATGGCGGTCAATCTGCAATCCGGTGAGCAGCGCCCGGTAGCTGAACTGAAGAACGTGGTGGCAATGGCCGGCATTGGGCATCCACCGCGCTTCTTCAACACCCTGCGCCAGCAGGGGGTAACGCTGGAGAAAGAAGTGGCTTTTGCCGACCATCAAAACTACAGCCCCGACGCGCTGAATGCGTTGATCGGCCCCGGGCAAACGCTCCTGATGACCGAGAAAGACGCGGTGAAAGCGCGCGCCTTCGCCGCCGCTGACTGGTGGTATTTGCCGGTGGATGCACGGTTACCACAGTCTGAGTCCGCGGCGTTACTGAACAAAATCAGTGCATTAATTCCTCGCTAAATTCTCCGTCATTACCGACTAAACGCTACACTGAAGCCATCTGAATTTTATGGATGGCATTATGACGGCAGTCACTCTCTCACTGGTTCAGGCTCGCCAGCTGCACCTTGCGGCACAGGGTTTACTGCGGCCACCTTCTCATAAAGCGCGTTTTGACGATCTGCTGGCCGCGATAAGGCGCATGTCGCTGCTGCAAATTGACACCATCCACGTCGTGGCGCGCAGCCCTTATCTAGTGCTGTTCAGTCGCCTGGGAGACTACCCGGTTAGCTGGTTAGAACAGGCGCTGGCCCGCGGTAAACTGTTTGAATACTGGGCGCATGAAGCCTGCTTTATCCCGATTGAAGATTACCCACTGCTGCGCCACCGTATGCTCAATCCGGCGGCCTTAGGCTGGAAGTACAATCAGGCATGGATGGATCAGCATCAGCAGGAGATCGCCGATCTGCTGGCGCATATTGGTGAGAATGGCGCGGTGCGATCGGTAGATTTTGCTGCTCCGGCAGGGCAGAAACCCGGCTGGTGGGCGTGGAAGCCGCACAAGCGTCATCTGGAAAACCTGTTTAGCGCAGGCGAGCTAATGGTCAGTGAGCGCCGTAACTTCCAGCGCGTCTACGATCTGCGGCAGCGGGTACTGCCTGAATGGGATGATGCCCTGCATGCATTGAAGGAAAAGGATGCCACTGAGCGCATGCTGGAGAACAGCGCGGCCAGCCTGGGTATTTTTCGTCCCTCCTGGCTGGCGGACTATTACCGCCTGAAGCGGGCGCCCGTCACTCAGGCAGTCACCCGCTGGCTGGAGCAGGGCACGGTGCGCGCAGTACAGGTCGAAAGCCTTGGAACGCTGTACGTGCACCAGACGCTGTTCGCCCAGCTTGACGCTCCACAGGCCGCCACGCACACCGCCATCCTCTCACCGTTCGATCCGCTGGTATGGGACCGTAAGCGGGCGCTGGAGCTATTCAACTTTGACTACCGCCTGGAGTGCTACACGCCGGAGGCGAAGCGGCAATACGGCTATTTTGTTCTGCCGATCCTGCATCGTGGCGCGCTGAAAGGCCGCCTGGATGCGCGCATGCTGCGCAAAGAAAAAATATTGCAGGTCAAAACGCTGTGGCTTGAGCCAGAGGTGCGCGTTACGCAGCAACTGCTGGGCGATCTGCAGCGCGCGCTGACAAAGTTTGCCCGCTGGCAGGGCGCTGAGATGATCGAGGTCAATAAACTTCCGGCATCGATGGCAACGGCCTGGCCCGCGCGCTGGAAAATAGCGTGCGGGAGCGGTTTTTTCGTGGCCGGCGGGTAACTGCTGTGGTGCAGCTATGGTATTCTTGAGGCTTGCAAAACTGGGTTCATTGCGGAGGAACCATGGATCATCGTTTACTTGAAATTGTTGCCTGCCCGGTATGTCATGGCAAACTGTATTACAACAAAGATCTGCAGGAGCTGGTGTGCAAACCAGACGGGCTGGCCTATCCGGTGCGTGATGGAATTCCTGTACTGCTGGAAGTTGAAGCGCGTACGCTGACCCTGGAAGAGAGCCATCCATGAGTTTTGTGGCGATTATTCCGGCGCGTTTTGCCTCTACCCGCCTGCCGGGTAAACCGCTGGTGGATATTCACGGCAAACCGATGGTCGTCCACGTCATGGAGCGCGCACTGGAGTCCGGTGCTGAACGTGTGATCGTTGCTACCGATAACCAGGATGTGGCGCGTGCCGTCACGGCAGCCGGGGGTGAGGTCTGCATGACCCGCCCCGATCACCAGTCAGGCACCGAGCGCCTGGCGGAAGTGATTGAGCACTACCAGTTCGCCGATGACACGGTGATTGTCAACGTGCAGGGCGATGAGCCAATGATACCCCCGGTGATTATCCGTCAGGTGGCAGATAATCTGGCTAAAAGCAGTGCCGGTATGGCGACGCTGGCGGTGCCGATCGACTCTGCGGAAGAGGCCTTCAACCCGAATGCGGTAAAAGTGGTGCGCGATGCTAACGGCTATGCGCTCTACTTCTCGCGCGCCACAATCCCCTGGGATCGCGAGCGTTTTTCAGCCTCACGCGACACCATTGGCGACCACTTCCTGCGTCATATCGGGATTTACGGCTACCGTGCCGGTTTTATCCGCCGCTATGTAGGTTGGGAAGCGAGCCCGCTGGAGCAGATAGAGCTGCTGGAGCAGCTGCGCGTGCTGTGGTACGGCGAGAAGATCCACGTTGACGTGGCGAAAGCCATTCCCAGCGTGGGGGTTGATACTCCGGAAGATCTGCTGCGCGTCCGTGCGGCCATGCGTTGAGTTTAATCGGGGGTGCATTCGCAGCCCCGATCTACTGCCTGCAAATTTGATCCCATGCTGAGCAAATCACCACTTTCAGCGCCATGATAAGCGTGCCTGCCTGAAAGGAGGGCGGATGGAACAACTGCGATCTGAACTCGAACTGGTACTTGGTGAAACCGTCAGCCGGGTTGAATGCATCAGTCAGCAACCCTATGCCAGCCTCTACACCCTTTATGATGACAGCGGCTATTCACTGCCGCTGGTCGCGAAATACTTCTCTATGAAGGGTATTGCCGCTCAGGAAGCCCACAAGCTGTCGATGCTGGCGCGTGAGGGGAAAGTGCGCGTGCCCGCCGTTTACGGGCTGGTGATCAGCCAGCAGCCCCCGCAGCACGAAGTGCTGCTGATCGAGCGGATCGGCGGCGTCTCGGTTGAAGCGCCGACCCGCACTCCCGATCGCTGGCAGCAGCTGCAGGAGCAAATCGTCGAGGGCATGCTCTCCTGGCATCGTATTGACAGCCATGGTCTGGTCGGCACGGTGGACAGCACTCAGCAAAATCGCTGGCCTGCATGGTATACGCAGCGCATTGAGGTGCTGTGGGCGACGCTAAATTATCTGCAGCCGTCAGCGCTGGATATCGACGACCGCCAGATACTGTTTCGCAGCCGTGCCTGCCTCAGTGCCCTGTTTGCCGGTTTTGACGACCCGTGCGTGCTGGTTCATGGCAACCTCGCGCTGAGCAGCATTGTGAAAGAGGCCTGGGGCGACCGGCTGCAGGCGATAATCAATCCCGGTACGGTGCTGTGGGCACCGCGTGAGTTTGACCTTTACCCGCTGTGCGAGTCCGTTGCCGGGGAGGCGATTCTCAGCGCATATCTTCAGCGCGCTCCGGTGGCGGAGGGCTTTGTTGCCCGCCGCTGGCTCTATATCCTGTGGGAGGAGGCGGCGCGACTGATCCACACCACACAATTTGACCCGCCGCGTTTCAAGCTCGCCGCACGCTCCCTGCTGCCGTGGCTCAGCTAGCGCTTTGCGGCTTCAGCCATTGCCACAAGCGGCCCAGGCTCTCATACCATGCCCGCTCGCTGTGTCCCAGCCAGAATGAGTTCGGCATCGCCCTTTCCCACAGATTAAGTGGAGAAGTGACCGCCAGCTGATTCGCAGGCGCTGGCCAGGGGTGTAACCCCTGGCGCTGGAAAAAGATCATCGCTCTGGGCAGATGGTTAGCTGACGTCACCAGTGCAAACGGCTGCTCGCCGACAATTTTCGCCACTTCACTGGCTTCCTGCTCGGTATCATGCGGCTTATCCAGGGTGATAATCGCTTCGGCAGGTACGCCCAGCGACTGCGCCACGCGCGACGTCACCTCAGCAGAGCTCAGCGGATTGTTCTGCGCTCTACCACCGGTAAAAATCAGCCTGGCTCCCGGGTTGGCACGCCAGATGCGGATGCCTTCCGTCAGGCGCGGCAGGCTGTTGTTGAGCATGTTAGAGCTGGGTGCCCACGCGTCATTCCAGGTATAACCCCCACCAAGCACCACGATATAAGCGAGCGGCTGCTGATTGTGCCAGGTGGGATAACGATCTTCGATCGGCGCCAGCAGACGATCGGCGACCGGCTGCAGGCTGAGCAGCAGCAACAAGATCCAGCTGGCGGAGATCAAAATTTTGCCGCTCTTTTGCCAGCGGCTGAACCAGATCAAGATAATACCCAGCGCCATGATTAACAGCAGCATGGGCAGGGGCAGCAGCAGGCCGCCGAACACTTTTTTCAGCGCGAAAAGCATGAAAAAGGACTCCTTTTGTCCGAAAAAACGCCACCCGGAAACGAAGCGATGACTGAGAGGTTCATTTATTGCCAGTGTATGCCAAAATACCCGACTGAATCACGCCTGAACGCTGGAGCTGCCTGTATGCAGGATCGCAACTTTGATGATATCGCAGAAAAGTTTTCACAAAATATATACGGTACCACCAAAGGCCGCATTCGCCAGGCGATCCTCTGGCAGGATCTCGACGCGCTGCTGAGTACCTTTCCTGCCGGGCCGCTTGCGGTGCTTGATGCGGGCGGCGGGGAAGGGCAGACCGGCTGCGGCATGGCAGAGCGTGGTCATCAGGTGCTGCTGTGCGACGTATCGGAGGAGATGATTGGCCGCGCCAGCCGCTTAGCGCTGGAAAAAGGTGTGAGCGGCAACATGCAATTTAAACAAATTAGCGCTCAGCAGGTCGTGCAACATTTGGATAAGCCGGTTGATCTGGTATTGTTTCACGCTGTGCTGGAATGGGTAGCCGAACCGCAGCAGGTGCTGGCCGCTTTGTATGATGCGTTGAAGCCCGGAGGCGTGCTGTCGCTGATGTTTTATAACGTCAACGGCCTGCTGATGCAGACCATGGTGCTGGGCAATTTCGGCTATCTGCAGGCAGGCTTAAGCAAACGCAAAAAGAAAACCCTGTCCCCGGACTACCCGCGCGATCCGCAGCAGGTTTATGCCTGGCTTGAGGCGTGCGGCTTTACTATTGAAACGAAAACCGGCATCCGGGTTTTCCACGACTATCTGCGGGATAAAACCAAGCAGAGTGAGCGGTTTGATGAAGTTCTGGCGCTGGAAAAGCAGTATTGCCGCCAGGAGCCGTTTTTAAGTTTAGGGCGTTACATCCACGTCACAGCGCGGAAACCCATTCAGAAGGACGAACTATGAGTGATTTTTCCCAGACTGTACCGGAACTGGTGGCCTGGGCGCGAAAAAATGATTTTTCCGTCACGTTGCCGACCGAACGTCTGGCTTTTTTGCTGGCGATTGCCACCCTCAACGGGGAGCGCATGGATGGCGAAATGAGTGAAGGCGAGCTGATTGACGCCTTCCGCCACGTCAGCGATGGCTTTGAGCAGACCAGCGAAACGGTGCTGGTTCGCGCCAACAATGCCATCAACGATATGGTACGCCAGCGCCTGATCAACCGCTTTACCAGCGAACACTCCGAAGGTAATGCTATCTATCGCCTGACGCCGTTGGGGATCGGCATTACCGATTACTACATCCGCCAGCGCGAGTTCTCCACGCTGCGCCTGTCGATGCAGCTGTCGATCGTCGCCGGTGAGCTGAAGCGCGCCGCCGACGCCGCCGATGAAGATGGCGATGAGTTCCACTGGCACCGCAACGTATTCGCGCCGCTGAAATACTCCGTGGCGGAAATTTTCGACAGTATCGACATTACGCAGCGCATCATGGATGAGCAGCAGCAGGCGGTAAAAGACGATATCGCGCAGCTGCTGAACAAAGACTGGCGCGCGGCGATCTCCAGCTGTGAGCTGCTGCTGAACGAAACTTCCGGCACGCTGCGCGAATTGCAGGATACGCTTGAGGCCGCGGGCGATAAGCTGCAGGCCAATCTGCTGCGCATCCAGGATGCGACGATGAACAGCCCGGATCTGGGGTTTGTCGACAAGCTGGTTTTTGACCTGCAAAACAAGCTCGACCGTATTATCAGCTGGGGCCAGCAGGCTATCGATCTGTGGATTGGCTACGATCGCCACGTCCATAAATTTATCCGTACCGCTATCGATATGGATAAAAACCGCGTCTTCGCCCAGCGGCTGCGCGTCTCGGTGCAGAACTATTTTGAGATGCCGTGGGCGCTCACCTATGCCAATGCCGAGCGCCTGTACGATATGCGCGATGAAGAGCTGGCACTGCGTAATGAAGAAGTCACCGGTGAACTGCCGTCAGAGCTGGAGTACGAAGAGTTTAATGAGATCCGCGAACAGCTGGCGGCAATGATTGAAGAGGCGCTGGCGATCTACAAAGCGCAGCAGAAGCCGCTGGATCTCGGCGCCGTGATGCGCGAATACCTGACACAATACCCGCGCGTGCGTCACTTCGACGTGGCGAGAATTGTCGTCGATCAGGCCGTGCGCTTAGGCGTGGCCGAAGCAGATTTCTCCGGTTTGTCCGCTGAGTGGCAGACCATTAATGATTACGGAGCCAAGGTGCAGGCACATGTCATCGACAAATATTGAACAAGTGATGCCGGTTAAGCTGGCCCAGGCCCTGGCTAACCCGATTTTTCCGGCGCTGGACAGCCAGTTACGTGCAGGCCGTCATATCGGCATCGATGAGTTAGATCAGCACGCCTTCCTGATGGATTATCAGGAATTTCTCGAAGAGTTTTACGCGCGCTACAACGTGGAGCTAATCCGCGCCCCGGAAGGTTTCTTCTACCTGCGCCCGCGCTCCACCACCCTTATCCCGCGTTCGGTGCTGTCCGAGCTGGATATGATGGTCGGTAAAATTCTCTGCTATCTCTACCTCAGCCCGGAACGTCTGGCCAATGAAGGGATCTTCAGCCAGCAGGAGCTGCATGATGAGCTGATGTCGCTGGCCGATGAAGGCAGGCTGCTGAAGCTGGTTAACCAGCGCTCGACCGGCTCTGACCTTGACCGCCAGAAGCTGCAGGAAAAAATGCGCGCCTCATTAAACCGCCTGCGCCGCCTGGGTATGGTGTGGTTTATGGGCAACGACAGCAGCAAATTCCGCATCACTGAATCCGTGTTTCGCTTCGGTGCCGACGTGCGCAGCGGTGATGATGCCCGTGAAGCGCAGCTGCGCCTGATCCGTGACGGTGAAGCGATGCAGCTTGACGGCGGGCTGGCGCTGGCAGATGAAACCGACGACGGCGAAAGTACGGCAGAACGCAACCAGCCGGACGGCGGAGAGGAAGAATAAATGATTGAACGTGGAAAGTTTCGCTCACTGACGCTGATTAACTGGAACGGTTTCTTTGCCCGTACCTTTGACCTCGACGAGCTGGTGACTACGCTGTCGGGTGGTAACGGAGCCGGGAAGTCGACCACCATGGCGGCCTTTATCACCGCGCTGATCCCCGACCTGACGCTGCTGCACTTCCGTAATACCACCGAAGCGGGCGCCACATCGGGTTCTCGTGATAAAGGCCTGCACGGTAAGCTGCGCCCCGGCGTGTGCTACGCCGCGCTGGACGTGATGAACTCACGTCACGAGCGCGTGATTGTCGGCGTGCGCCTGCAGCAGGTTGCCGGCCGCGACCGCAAAGTGGACATTAAACCTTTCAGCATCCACGGCCTGCCGACGTCGATTAACCCGACTGAAATTCTCACCGAAACGGTGAATGCGCGCCAGGCACGGGTGCTGCCGCTCAGCGAGCTGAAGGACAAATTCGAAAGTAGCGAGAGCGTACAGTTCAAACAGTACAACTCGATTACCGACTACCACTCGGTGATGTTCGATCTCGGTATCGTGGCGCGCCGCCTGCGCTCTGCCGCCGACCGCAGCAAATATTACCGCCTGATTGAGGCCTCGCTGTACGGCGGGATCTCCAGCGCAATTACCCGCTCGCTGCGTGACTACCTGCTGCCGGAAAACAGCGGGGTGCGTAAAGCCTTCCAGGATATGGAAGCGGCGCTGCGTGAAAACCGCATGACGCTGGAAGCGATCCGCGTCACCCAGTCCGACCGCGACCTGTTTAAGCACCTGATTTCCGAAGCGACCAGCTACGTGGCCGCAGACTATATGCGCCATGCTAACGAGCGCCGCATTCACCTCGATGCTGCGATGGTGGTGCGTAACGACCTGTTCACCAGCCGTAAGCAGCTGGCCGCGGAGCAGTATCGTTCGGTCGAGATGGCGCGTGAGCTGGCCGAACATAACGGCGCAGAGAGCGATCTGGAAACCGATTATCAGGCCGCCAGCGATCACCTCAACCTGGTGCAAACCGCGCTGCGTCAGCAGGAAAAAATTGACCGCTATGATGCCGATCTCGAAGAGCTGACCTTCCGCCTGGAAGAGCAGAACGAAGTGGTGGCTGAAGCGCGTGAGCTGCAGGAAGAACACGAAGCGCGCAGCGAAGCGGCCGAGCTGGAAGTCGACGAGCTGAAAAGCCAGCTGGCTGACTATCAGCAGGCGCTGGACGTGCAGCAGACCCGCGCTATCCAGTACCAGCAGGCATTGACCGCGCTGCAGCGGGCGAAAGAGATCTGCCAGCTGAGCGACCTTAGCGTTGATAACGCTGAAGAGTGGCAGGAAACTTTCCAGGCGAAAGAGCAGGAAGCGACCAGTAAGCTACTGATGCTGGAGCAGAAAATGAGCGTGGCGCAGGCCGCGCACAGCCAGTTTGAACAGGCTTTCGAGCTGGTAACCAAAATTGCCGGGCCGGTCAGCCGCAGCGAAGCCTGGCAGGTCGGTCGCGATCTGCTGCGCGATGCGGGCAACCAGCGCTATCACGCTGAACAGCTGCAGCCGCTGCGTAGCCGCATTAACGAACTTGAGCAGCGCCTGCGCGAACAGCAGGATGCCGAGCGCCTGCTGAGCGAGTTCTGCAAGCGCCACGGTAAGCAGGTCGATGCTGAAGAGCTGGAAGCCCTGCAGTATGAGCTGGAAGCGCAGATTGAGCAGCTGAGCGACAGCGTGTCCGACGCCGGTGAGCGCCGCATGAACATGCGCCAGGAGCTGGAACAGCTGCGTGAACGTATTGCCCGCCTGACCAAACAGGCGCCGCAGTGGCTGGCCGCACAGGAGATCCTTTCCCAGCTCAGCGAGCAGACCGGGCAGGCGCTGGAAAACAGCCAGCAGGTTACCGAATTTATGCAGCAGCTGCTGGAGCGCGAGCGCGAAACCACGGTTGAGCGTGATGAAGTCTCTGCCCGCAAGCGTGAAATTGAGCAGCAGATCGAGCGCCTCAGCCAGCCTGGCGGTGCCGAAGATCCCCGTCTTAACAACCTCGCTGAGCGATTTGGCGGCGTGCTGCTGTCCGAAATTTATGACGATGTCACCATCGACGATGCGCCGTACTTCTCCGCGCTGTACGGCCCGGCGCGCCATGGAATTGTCGTCCCGGACCTGTCACGGGTACGTGAGATGCTCGACGGCATGGATGACTGCCCGGAAGATCTCTATCTGATTGAAGGGGACCCGCAGTCGTTTGATGACAGCGTATTCAACGTTGAAGAGCTGGAAAAAGCGGTGGTGGTCAAGGCCAGCGATCGCCAGTGGCGCTATTCACGCTTCCCGAAAGTGCCGCTGTTTGGCCGTGCGGCGCGTGAGAATCAGCTGGAGCTGCTGCAAACCGAGCGGGAAGGCCTGGCCGAGCGCTACGCCACGCTGTCGTTTGACGTGCAGAAAACCCAGCGTCTGCACCAGTCCTTCAGCCGCTTTATCGGCAGCCACCTCGCCGTGGCCTTTGAGTCCGATCCGGAAGCGGAAATGCGCCTGCTGAACAATCGCCGCACGGAAGTTGAGCGCGCGCTGAGCAGCCATGAAAGCGAAAACCAGCAGCAGCGCCAGCAGTTTGACCAGGCGAAAGAGGGTGTAGCTCAGCTTAACCGCCTGATGCCGCGCGTCAGCCTGCTGCTGGATGATTCCCTGCGCGACCGTTACGAAGAGATTCTGGAAAAGCTGGATGAAGCGCAGGAAGCCGCACGCTTTATCCAGCAGCACGGCGCTCAGCTGGCGAAGCTGGAGCCGATCCTCTCCGTGTTGCAAAGCGACCCGGAACAGCATGAACAGCTGAAGCTGGATTATCAGCAGGCGCAGCAGCAGCAGCGCGATGCCCGTCAGCAGGCGTTTGCCCTGACGGAAGTGGTACAGCGCCGCGCGCACTTTGGCTATACCGACTCCGCAGGCATGCTCGACGGCAACAGCGATCTCAACGAGAAGCTGCGTCAACGCCTGGAGCATGCCGAGGCTGAACGTGCGCGTGCCCGCGACCAGCTGCGCCAGCATCAGGCCCAGCTGACGCAGTATTCTCAGCTGCTGGCCACGCTGAAAAGCTCCTATGACGCCAAGCGCGACATTCTGAAAGAGCTGCAGCAGGAGATGCAGGACATTGGCGTACAGGCGGACTCCAGTGCCGAAGAGCGTGCGCGTATGCGCCGTGATGAACTGTATAGCGCCCTGAGCAATAATCGTGCCCGCCGTAATCAGCTGGAAAAACAGCTGACCTTCTGTGAAGCCGAAATGGATGCGCTGCAGAAAAAACTGCGCCGCCTGGAACGTGAATACCAGGTGGGCCGCGAGCAGGTCGTCAGTGCTAAAGCGGGCTGGGTGGCGGTACTGCGCCTGGTGAAAGACAACGGAGTCGAGCGTCGACTGCATCGCCGTGAGCTGGCATATCTTGGCGGGGACGAGCTGCGTTCAATGTCGGATAAGGCACTGGGTGCGCTGCGTCTGGCGGTAGCGGATAACGAACATCTGCGCGATGTACTGCGCCTGTCGGAAGATCCTAAACGTCCTGAGCGTAAAATTCAGTTCTTTATCGCCGTATATCAGCACCTGCGCGAGCGTATCCGTCAGGATATCATCCGCACGGATGACCCGGTCGAAGCCATCGAGCAGATGGAGATCGAACTGAATCGTCTGACCGAAGAGTTAACCGCACGCGAGCAGATGCTGGCGATCAGCTCGCGCAGCGTAGCGAACATTATTCGTAAGACCATTCAGCGCGAGCAGAATCGTATCCGCCAGCTGAACCAGGGCTTGCAGGCCGTCAGCTTTGGCCAGGTAAAAAGTGTGCGTCTGAACGTCAACGTGCGTGAAGCCCACTCCACCCTGCTTGACGTTCTGTCAGAACAGCATGAGCAGCATCAGGATCTGTTTAAAAGCAATCGCCTGACCTTCTCGGAAGCGCTGGCGAAACTCTATCAGCGCCTGAACCCGCAGATCGATATGGGGCAGCGCACGCCGCAAACTATCGGTGAGGAGCTGCTCGATTACCGTAACTATCTGGAAATGGAAGTTGAAGTTAACCGTGGTTCCGACGGCTGGCTGCGCGCAGAGAGTGGTGCACTGTCGACCGGTGAAGCTATCGGTACCGGGATGTCCATTCTGGTCATGGTGGTGCAGAGCTGGGAAGAGGAGTCACGCCGCCTGCGCGGAAAAGATATCTCGCCTTGCCGACTGCTGTTCCTCGACGAAGCGGCGCGTCTGGATGCCAAATCCATCGCTACGCTGTTCGAACTGTGTGACCGTCTGGAAATGCAGCTGATCATCGCGGCGCCTGAAAACATCAGCCCGGAAAAGGGGACGACCTATAAGCTGGTGCGTAAGGTGTTTAATAATACTGAGCATGTTCATGTGGTGGGGCTGCGCGGCTTCGCTGCCGAGCCGACGGTGACCAGCAATGGCGCCGAAGCTGAGGCATAACCCTGGACTAAAAATATAAAAAATGATGGCGTGCAGTGGTAAAATCTCTGCTGCCAGATTACTCTGGATAACGGCATTTGCAACGGAAGAGGCAGATGCCGTTTTCTGTTTCTATACTTATAACAATGACTAACTGCTGCTGTTCTTCGATTCAGCTGGCTTACACAGGGGGCAAGGGATGTTGCTGAAGAAATCGTTATCCGCTCAGGCCGTTGCGCTTGGCTACTGTTTGATGTTCGGACTGACATACATGTCCCCCGCAGCGGCAGGTATTCCACCTGTTTCCGCACCTGCGTCATCGACCGTTAGCGTGGTTCAAAGCCAGGCACAAATCAGTGCGGCTTTCCCTCATGGGAGCACGCCGTTTTATTTGAAGAATCTCACCCCACTGTATGCCGCAAACGGTATGCGTCCGATGTGGCAGGATCAACAGGCCGTGCAGCAGTTCCAGCAGCAGCTGGCTGAGGTTGCGCTTTCCGGCGTGCAGCCGCAATTTACCCGCTGGGTCAAACAGCTGACCGATCCGCAGATTAGCGGGCTGGCGCGTGATGTGGTGCTGTCTGACGCCATGTTGGGCTATCTGCAATTCACCTCCAATGTGCCGAGCAAGGGTGAAGTCTGGCTGTATAGCAATGCCCCTTACAAGATGGAAGCGCCGTCAATGGCGGCGATCAATCAGTGGCAGCGCGCATTGGCGCAGGTCAATCTTAGCGGTTTTGTGCAGTCCCTGGCCCCGCAGCACCCGCAATATGCCCTGATGCATCAGGCGCTGAAAACCCTGCTGGCGGACGCGCGCCCGTGGCCGCAGCTGCGGGATAAACAAACGTTAAAACCGGGGCAGGTGAGTGATGATGTTCCGGCGCTGCGCGACATTTTACAGCGCACCGGCATGATGTCTGCCGCCAATGAACCGCCGAAACCGACTGCCGAAGTGGTCGGAGCCGTGGATGCCCCGCTGGTGCATGACGATGATAACGCACAGCCGGATGCTGTCGTGCCGCCGCAGCGAGATACCAACGCGGTTGTCAGCCCGTCTGCCACTGCCACCACGGATATTCCCCCACCTGCAGTGCCGAATAACGTCGGTAACGTGCAGGGCGAGGCTATCCCGGTCAATGCTGACAATATCTACACGCCACAGCTGGTTGAGGCGCTGAAACGCTTCCAGCGCTGGCAGGGGTTGGAAGCGGATGGCGCAATTGGCACGCGCACCCGCGAGTGGTTAAACGTCTCGCCGCAGCAGCGTGCTTCGCTGCTGGCGCTGAACATTCAGCGTTTGCGTCTGCTACCCGATGATATGCACAACGGCATCATGGTGAATATCCCGAACTACTCGCTGGCTTACTACGTTAACGGCAGCGAGATTTTATCCTCGCGGGTGATTGTTGGCCGCCCGGACCGTAAAACGCCGTTGATGCGCAGCGCGCTAAACAATGTGGTACTCAACCCGCCGTGGAATGTGCCGACCACGCTGGTGCGCAAAGATATTGTGCCGAAGGTGAAGCAGGATCCGATGTACCTGTATAAACACGGTTATACGCTGCTGTCAGGCTGGAGCAGCGATGCGCAGGTGATCGATCCATCAATGATTGACTGGAGTATGGTTTCGGCCGCCTCGTTCCCGTATCGCATCCGCCAGGCTCCGGGGGCCACCAACTCGTTAGGGCGCTACAAGTTTAATATGCCAAGCTCGGACGCCATCTATCTGCACGACACGCCTAATCACGGCCTGTTTCAGAAAGATATTCGCGCGCTCAGCTCAGGCTGCGTGCGCGTGAACCGCGCCTCGGACCTCGCTAACCTGCTGTTGCAGGATGTGGGCTGGGATGGCTCGCGCATCAGCAGCACCCTGAAACAGGGCGAAACGCGCTTTGTTTCGATCCGCCACCGCATTCCGGTCAATCTCTATTACCTGACCGCCTGGGTAGCAGATGACGGTCAGCCGCAGTTTCGTACAGATATTTACAATTATGATATGACGGCGCGCTCAGGCACTCAGGTGCTGACGCAGGCTGGTCAATTATTGCTCTAATTGTTGATTATCCAGCAGTTCCGCCCGCGGGGAGTTCTCCGCTCAGTTGGCTGGCGCAGCGGCGTTGAGTGCGATCTCTGCGTCACACTCCGCAGCGCCGGGTTGACTGATGTTTTCTCCCCCGGTAAGGTTCGGACGGTGCAGTAAATGCATCGTTCCGAATACTTCAGCCAGGTAATACAGATTCATGGATAAATTTGACTCAAATCGTCGTAAGTGGTTAGCACTGGGCGGCGCTGCACTCGGTGTGGCACTTCTTCCCGGACAGGCTTTTGCCTCGCTCTCTACTGCTCGTCCTCGTGTGCTGACCCTCAGCAACCTCAACACCGGTGAAAGCCTCAAAACTGAGTTTTTCAATGGAAAAAGTTACGACAAGGATGAATTAGCGCGCCTGAATCACTTTTTCCGTGACTACCGGGCCAACAAAAGTAAGAACATCGATCCCCACCTGTTCGATCAGCTTTACCGCCTGCAGACCATGCTTGATACGCGCAAACCCGTGCAGTTAATTTCCGGTTACCGTTCGCTGGCGACCAACAACTCGCTGCGTTCGCACAGCAAAGGCGTGGCAAAGCACAGCTACCACACCCTGGGTCAGGCAATGGATTTTCACATTGAAGGAATTTCGTTAAGCAATATTCGCAAAGCTGCGCTTTCGCTACGTGCAGGCGGTGTAGGATACTACCCGAGCAGTAACTTTGTGCATATTGATACCGGTCCGGTACGGAACTGGTAAAAACGAAATTCCGGGCACCTGTGGTGGCCGGTAACGGAGAGTTATGGACTATCACATTATCCCGGTCACCGCGTTCGCTCAGAACTGTTCGGTGATTTGGTGTGCGGAAACTCGCGAAGCCGCGCTGGTGGACCCGGGCGGTGACGCGGAGAAAATCAAACGAGAAGTCACTGATTTGGGCGTTAAGCTCACCCAGATCCTGTTGACGCACGGCCATCTTGACCATGTTGGTGCCGCCGCCGAGCTGGCAGAGCATTATCAGCTGCCCATTATTGGCCCACATATCGCCGATAAATTCTGGCTGGACGCGCTGCCGACGCAGAGTGAAATGTTTGGCTTTGCCACTTGCCCACCGCTGACGCCGGATCGCTGGCTGGAAGAGGGGGAGACGGTAACCGTGGGCAATACCCCGCTTGAAATCCTGCTGTGCCCTGGCCATACGCCGGGGCATATCGTCTTCTTTGACCGCGCAGGCCGCCTGCTGGTTTCTGGCGATGTGATTTTCAACGGCGGGGTCGGGCGTTCAGACTTCCCTCAGGGCAGCCACAGCGACCTGATAGCCTCCATTCACCACAAACTCCTGCCGCTGGGTGACGATGTGACCTTTATTGCAGGGCACGGCCCGATGTCGACGCTCGGGCGTGAACGTATCAGCAACCCGTTCCTGCAATAGGCGCATTGAAAAAAGGGGGCGACCGCAAAAACGGTCGCCCCCTTCAATGTAAAGGCTGAACCTTAGTGCCGGTCAGCCCTCTCTCATTTACAGTACCGCGACAATCGCCTCACACAGCGGTGCCATATTGTCCGGGGTCATGCCCGCAACGTTAACGCGCCCGGAGTTCACTGCATACACGCCAAACTCATCGCGCAGGCGAACCACCTGATCTTTGGTCAGGCCGCTGAACGAGAACATGCCGTTCTGATCGATGATAAAGCTAAAGTCGCCTTTCGCCCCTTTCTCCTGCAGCGTATTGACAAACAGCTGACGCATACGCTGAATGCGCTCGCGCATCGCGCTCAGTTCCTGCTCCCACAGCACGCGCAGGGCGCTGTTGCTGAGGATAGTCGCAACCACAGCCGCACCGTGTGCCGGTGGGTTAGAGTAGTTGGCGCGAATGGTGGCTTTCACCTGACTGAAGGCGGTATCTACCACCGCCGCATTAGCGGCGACCAGCGTGAAGGCACCCACGCGTTCGTTATACAGGCCAAAGTTTTTCGAGTAAGAGCTGCAAACGATCAGTTCCTGGTGGGTGGCAGCAAAGGCGCGCAGGCCTTCTGCATCCTCTTCCAGACCGCGAGCGAAGCCCTGATAGGCGAAGTCAAACAGCGGCAGCCAGCCTTTCGCCAGCGACAGCTCAGCCAGCTGTGTCCACTGTTCAGCCGTTGGGTCAATCCCGGTTGGGTTGTGGCAGCAGCCGTGGAACAGCACTACGTCACCGGCTTCAGCGGCATTCAGGCTGTTTAGCAGGCCATCGAAGTCCAGCGAGTGATTCGCCGCATCGTAATATTTGTATTCACACACTTCCAGACCGGCGGCTTCAAACACATTTTTGTGGTTCGGCCAGCTTGGGTTACTCACCCAGATGCGTTTGGCTGGGGTCTGCGTGGCGATAAAGTCCGCCGCCACGCGCAGAGCACCGGTACCGCCAGGGGTTTGGGCGGTGCGGGCACGATGATGGCCAATCAGGGAGCTGTCAGCACCGAACAGCAGTTCCTGGGTGCAGCGACCAAAATCAGCAATACCATCAATGCTCAGATAGTTTTTGGTGGTTTCGTTTTCCAGCAGATACTGCTCAGCTTTCTTCACGCTGGTCAGTACCGGCGTGTTGCCGGTTTCATCTTTATACACGCCAATACCGAGGTTGATTTTATTCTGGCGATCGTCGGCGCGGAACAGATCGGCTAAACCAAGAATAGGGTCGGCGGGTGCAGCTGCAATACGTTCAAACATAGTCGAAGTCCGTTAGCTTAATCTAAAGCGAAGTGAGGACTCAGGGTACCGCCTGGAAGGGTAAATTGCCAACCGTTTGCGTGAAAATTGCAGCAGAAAGAGAAAGGGGAAGGGCAGAAAACAAAAACGGGGCCGAAGCCCCGTTTTGATGCTCTGATAACCGCGACCGCAGCCGCAGTTAAATGGCAATTAGAACTGGTACTGCAGGCCAACACCAACAACGTCGTCGGTGCTCTTGCCAGCTGCACG
The DNA here is from genome assembly GCF_029967685.1 of Erwinia sp. V90_4. Lineage (NCBI taxonomy): Bacteria > Pseudomonadati > Pseudomonadota > Gammaproteobacteria > Enterobacterales > Erwiniaceae > Erwinia > Erwinia sp. V90_4. The sequence continues at coordinate 87,992 of NZ_JASCAQ010000001.1, forward strand.
AGTGTACTCGTTGTCATCCAGCAGGTTGATTTTGTAATCAACATAGGTAGACATGTTTTTGTTGAAGTAGTAGTAGGTACCCACTTCGATGTATTTAACCAGGTCAGCGTCGCCGCCACCAAATGTACCGTTGCTTGAAGTGAAGCCAGTCAGGTCCTTACCTTTAGACTGCAGGTAAGCGATGGATGGGCGCAGGCCGAAGTCGAACTGGTACTGTGCAACCACTTCGAAGTTCTGAGTTTTGTTAGCAGCGATGTTCAGGCCGTCAACTGGAGCGGTTACTGCACCATAGTTAGTGGTGTTGCGAGATTCGCCGTAGAATGCTGCCAGGTAAACGTTGTTGGCATCATATTTCAGACCCAATGCGTACTGGTCAGCTTTATCGCCGTTACCGTCAGTTTTCTGGTCTGCGGTACGGTTTGAAGAAGCGTAAGAACCCACTGCGCTGATGCCCATACCGGTGTCATAGGCTACAGAAGTACCCCAGCCGTCGCCGTTAGAGTTAGCGCGGTCACGGGAAGAGTTTTCGTTTTTGCCCTGATACTGCAATGCGAAGCTCAGGCCGTCAACCAGACCGAAGAAGTTGCTGTTACGGTAGGTAGCCAGACCGTTTGAACGACCAACCATGAAGTTGTCGTTGTCCTGATACATGGTGTCATCGCCGAAGATTGGCAGCTGGTCGGTGTAAGACATTGCGTCGTAGATCACGCCGTAGTTACGACCGTAGTCGAATGAGCCTGCATCACCGAATTTCAGACCGGCGAAGCCCAGACGAGTTTTAGAACCTGAAGTACCCTGAGATTCAGCAACGTTCGCCTGAACGTTGTATTCCCACTGGCCGTAGCCGGTGATTTGATCGTTGATCTGGGTTTCACCTTTGAAACCAAAACGAACATAAGTCTGGTCGCCGTCATCACCAGCGTTGTCAGAGAAGTTGTGGCGCGCATCAACTTTACCGTACAGGTCCAGTTTGTTGCCATCTTTGTTATAGATTTCTGCAGCGTTCGCGGCACCAGCAGCCAACAGAGCTGGGATCACTACTGCAAGAATGTTGCGCTTCATCATTTTTTATTACCCTCATTGGAGTTATTTGGACACCTGCCACTGCCGTCAATAATTCTTTACAGAACTACGATGAGAGTTTGGTGTCTTCCTGTGTCTGCACGCATCTTTCCATTCACAGCCTGGTTAATCTAGCGCGAAAATGCTACCAATCTCCTATTCTGGTTACAATAGGAAAATATGTATGACAAAATGTAAAAAATACGGAACTTTGTGAGGGAACTCTAAATTTACAAAAATAAAAAAAGGCCAGCGAGGCTGGCCTTAGTATATATATGAATTTCTTATATTTAATGCAGAAATCAGAAGGTCGCGTTGCGCGGAGTACGCGGGAAGGCGATAACATCTCTTACATTTTGTACGCCGGTGACATAGGCGATTAATCGTTCGAAACCTAAACCGAAACCTGAATGTGGCACGGTGCCGTAGCGACGCAGATCGCGATACCACCAGTAATCTTCTTTATTCAGACCCATCTCGGCGAGGCGAGCATCCAGCACGTCCAGACGCTCTTCACGCTGTGAACCGCCGATGATTTCACCGATGCCCGGAGCCAGAACATCCATCGCAGCCACGGTTTTGCCGTCGTCGTTGAGACGCATATAGAAAGCTTTGATGTCTTTCGGGTAGTTCTTCACCACTACCGGCGCCTTAAAGTGTTTCTCGGCCAGATAGCGTTCATGCTCGGAAGAGAGGTCAATACCCCAGGAAACGGCATTTTCGAAGGTCTGGCCAGATGCCAGCAGGATCTCGACGGCCTCGGTGTAATCTACCTGCGCAAAATCGGTAGTCACAAATTTCTCCAGGCGCGAAATCGCTTCTTTGTCTACACGCTCAGCGAAGAAGGCCATATCGTCGGCGCGTTCTTCCAGTACCGCTTTGAAGACATACTTGAGCATCGCTTCCGCCAGCGCGGCGTTATCTTCCAGATCGGCAAACGCCACTTCCGGTTCCAGCATCCAGAATTCCGCCAGGTGGCGGCTGGTGTTGGAGTTTTCCGCACGGAAGGTTGGACCGAAGGTGTAGATCTTAGAAATCGCACTGGCGTAGGTTTCGCCGTTCAGCTGGCCGGAAACGGTCAGGAACGCTTCTTTACCAAAGAAATCTTCGTCGTAATTGACTTTGCCTTCCGGCGTGCGCGGCAGGTTTTCCATATCCAGCGTCGAAACGCGGAACATTTCACCGGCACCTTCCGTATCGGAAGCGGTGATCAGCGGGGTAGAGACCCAGAAGAAACCCTGCTCGTCGAAGAAGCGGTGTAATGCCTGGGCCAGCGTATGACGCACGCGGGCGACGGCACCAATCAGGTTGGTACGCGGGCGCAGGTGTGCAACCTCACGCAGATATTCAATGCTGTGGCGTTTTGCCGCCATCGGGTAGGTATCAGGGTCATCAACCCAGCCAACCACTTCGACCGCCGTGGCCTGAATTTCAAAACTCTGGCCTTCACCCGGGGATTCCACCACTTTGCCGGTAATCACAACCGAGCAGCCGGTGGTCAGGCGCAATACTTCATCCTGATAATTATTCAGAGAATTATTGACCACAGCCTGAACGGGATTAAAGCAGGAACCGTCGTAAACGGCGATAAAGGAAATACCGGCTTTTGAATCTCTTCGTGTACGCACCCAGCCACGTACGGTGACTTCGCTGTCAACCGCGACCCGGCCGTGCAGTACATCCGCTACAGGCACAACGCTCATATAAGTCTCTCACTATTAATCTGAATAACCCCGAAATTAGGGTCTTGCTATGTTACTTGCCAGACGAGGAGAAACAAGAGAAATTCCCGGAAGCGGGAGAGATTTATTAACAGGATGGGGCTATCAGGGGCCAGCACGGGTCTGGCCCCTGGAAACTGTTAGCTGGCTTTCTTGACCAGCGGAAGATCGAAAGCTTTGCGCAGGGCGCGGACAAAGGCTTTATCCTGACAGATAGTTTTACCCGGGCTGTCGGAAAGTTTAGCGACCGGCTTACCGTTGCACTCCACCAGCTTGATGACAATATTAAGCGGTTTTACCTCGGGAATATCGCAGGTCAGGCGCGTACCGATGCCGAAAATGACATTAATACGCTGACCAAACTGGCGATACAACGCCACGGCTTTATCCAGGTCAAGATTATCGGAGAACACCAGCGTTTTGCTCTGCGGGTCTAATTCCAGCTGCTGATAGTGGGCAATGGCTTTCTCGCCCCATTCAAACGGGTCCCCAGAATCATGGCGCAGCCCCTGGTAAGCGGTGGCAAACCCACGACCGAAGTCGCGCAGGAAAGCATCCATAGTGATGCAGTCGGTCAGCGCAATGCCCAGCTGGTCCGGATACTCCTCCAGCCAGGCCTGCAGTGCAGCGCGCTGGCTGTTAGCCAGCACCGGGCTGATCTGCTGATGCGCCTGGAACCATTCGTGCGCCTGAGTGCCGACCGGGGCAATACCCAGCTGACGCGCAACTTCATAGTTACTCGACCCGACCAGCCACGGAAAATCCTGCTTGAGCGTGCTGACAATCGCCAGCTGCACATCGTGAGAGAAGCGGCGGCGGGTGCCGAAGTCCATCAGACGGAAGCGCGACATATCGAGATCCGCCGTCAGGTCGGCAAACTGCACCAGCTTGCTCTTCAGCTTGTCGACCGCCATCTGTGGCGTCACCAGAGGTGAGCGGTGACGATGCACCACTTCACTGATCAGCGCCAGCAGCGGCACTTCCCACATGATGACTTCACGCCACGGCCCGCTGATACGGATATCCAGCTTGCCGTGATGGTTGCGCACGCTCACCTGGCGCGGATCGTAGCGGAAGGTACGCAGCCAGCTCAGGTAGTCCGCTTTGAAGAAGGGCAGGCCGGAGAGATACGCAAACTCGTCGTCGCTCAGTACCAGCGAAGCCATCGACGCGATTTGCTCGTTAATCTCATCAGCATAGATGCCGAGCATGTCGTCACCACGGCAACGAAACTCGGCGGCGACGGTGACATCGTAATAGCGATGAAACACAGCCTGCTGCATGTGGAGTTTATAAGCATCGGTATCTAAAAGCGTGGTCAAAATCGGGGAAGCGTGTCGTGTCATGGTGCGTTTCAGCATCCTCTGGCGAAGAGCGTTATCCCTGGTTCAAATAAAAGAAAAGTCGCAGGAGTATAACCCGAATACTCATTTAGTGAAGCCGATCACAGCACAATTCGGCTAGTCGGGATGAGGAAAAGCGCGGCGTTTGTTAATGAGATGTACCATTTTCAGGCAATGGCGCCAATTGTCGTCGATTCTACGTGGCAACCAGGGCATAACAGGAATAGACTTGAAAAGGTTAACTAATTACGACGTGAGAAGGACTTATGACGCAACTGCCGCAAGCCAAAAATCGCCATGATTATCGTGCCCCGGATTACACCATTACCGATATCGATCTGACTTTTAACCTTGATGCCAGCACCACGCAGGTCACCGCTATCAGCCAGATTAAACGTCTGGGTGCCAGCACGGCGGAGCTGCGTCTTGACGGCGGTGAAGACCTGAAGCTGGTGTCGCTGCATGTCGACGAGCAGCCGTGGCAGCACTACCGTCTGGAAGAGGGCACGCTGGTGTTAACCCAGCTGCCTGATGCTTTCACTCTGAAAATCGTCAATGAGATCCACCCGGATAAAAACACCGCGCTGGAAGGGCTGTACAAGTCCGGCGAAGCGCTGTGTACCCAGTGTGAAGCCGAAGGCTTCCGCCACATCACCTGGTATCTGGACCGCCCGGACGTGCTGGCGCGCTTTACCACCACGATTATTGCCGATCAGGCGCGCTACCCTTATCTGCTCTCCAACGGCAACCGCGTGGACGGTGGTCAGATGGAAGATGGCCGTCACTGGATGAAGTGGCACGACCCGTTCCCGAAACCCTGCTATCTGTTTGCGGTGGTGGCGGGTGATTTTGACGTGCTGCGCGACAGCTTCAAAACCCGTTCCGGCCGCGATGTGGCGCTGGAGATCTTCGTCGATCGCGGCAATCTCGACCGCGCTGACTGGGCGATGACCTCGCTGAAAAACAGCATGAAGTGGGATGAAGAGCGCTTCGGACTGGAGTACGACCTCGACATCTTTATGATCGTTGCCGTCGACTTCTTTAATATGGGCGCGATGGAGAACAAAGGCCTGAACGTCTTTAACTCCAAATACGTGCTGGCTAAGGCTGAAACCGCGACCGACAAAGATTACCTCGGCATTGAGGCGGTGATCGGCCATGAATACTTCCATAACTGGACCGGCAATCGCGTCACCTGCCGTGACTGGTTCCAGCTCAGCCTGAAAGAGGGGCTGACGGTGTTCCGCGATCAGGAGTTCAGCTCTGACCTGGGTTCGCGCGCGGTCAACCGCATTGATAATGTGCGCGTAATGCGCGGTTCACAGTTTGCCGAAGATGCCAGCCCGATGGCGCACCCGATCCGCCCGGAACAGGTGATCGAGATGAACAACTTCTACACTCTGACAGTGTATGAGAAGGGTTCAGAAGTTATCCGCATGATGCATACCTTGCTGGGCGAGGAAAACTTCCAGAAAGGTATTCAGCTCTACTTTGAACGCCATGATGGCAGCGCCGCCACCTGTGATGACTTCGTGCAGGCGATGGAGGATGCCTCCAACGTTGATCTCTCGCAGTTCCGCCGCTGGTACAGTCAGTCCGGTACGCCGGTGCTGTCGATTCGTGACGACTACAACCCGGAGCTGGAACAGTACAGCCTGCACGTCACTCAGATGACCCCGCCGACCGCTGACCAGAAAGAGAAGCTGCCGCTGCATATTCCGCTGGATATCGAACTGTACGATGGTGAAGGCAAGGTGATCCCGCTACAGCACAATGGCCACCCGGTCCATCATGTGCTGAACGTCACCGAATCGTTCCAGACCTTTGTGTTTGATAACGTCCATTTCCAGCCGGTGCCGTCACTGCTGCGTGAATTCTCAGCGCCGGTAAAACTTGATTACAACTGGAGCGATGCGCAGCTGACCTTCCTGATGCGCCATGCACGTAATGACTTCGCCCGTTGGGATGCGGCGCAGAGCTTGATGGCTAACCACATCAAAATCAACGTTGCCCGCCAGCAGCAGGGACAACCGCTGTCACTGCCGCTGCACGTGGCGGATGCCTTCCGTGCCGTGCTGCTGGAGGAGAATACCGATCCTGCCCTGATGGCGTTAATCCTGTCGTTGCCATCAGAAAATGAGATTGCCGAGCTGTTTGAGGTGATCGACCCGGCCGCCAATGCGGTCGTACGTGAATCGCTGGTGCGCACGCTGGCAACCGAGCTGGCCGATGAGCTGCTGGCGGTCTACTACGCCAACCAGACGGCGGAATATCGCGTTGAGCACGCAGATATGGGCAAGCGCGCGCTGAAAAATGTCTGCCTGAGCTACCTGGCGTTTGGTGATGCGGAGCTGGCCAATAAGCTGGTGAAAGCCCAGTTCGAAAAAGCCAATAATATGACCGACAGCGTGGCCGCGATGGCTGCGGCCGTGAGTGCGCAGCTGCCGTGCCGTGCGGATCTGCTGGCGGCCTTTGACGAGCGCTGGCATCAGGATGGCCTGGTGATGGACAAATGGTTTGCGCTGCAGGCTACCAGCCCGGCGGCCGATGTGCTGACGCAGGTACGTGCGCTGCTGAACCACCGTTCGTTCACCCTCAGCAACCCGAACCGTATTCGCTCACTGGTCGGGGCATTTGCTCAGCTTAACCCGTCCGCTTTCCATGCCATTGACGGCAGCGGCTATCAGTTCCTGGTGGAGATCCTCACCGATCTTAATACCCGCAACCCACAGGTTGCGGCACGCATGATCGAACCGTTGATCCGCCTGAAGCGTTACGAAAGCACCCGCCAGCAGCTGATGCGCAACGCGCTGGAGCAGTTAAAAGGGCTGGATAAACTCTCCGGCGATCTGTTCGAGAAGATCACCAAGGCGCTCAACGCCTGAACTTAGGTTTCATCCTAAGCGAAAACCAAACCGGGCAGTTGCCCGGTTTTTTTTTACTATTTTCTGGATGTTATTGCCTCAAATGCAACATTTGCCAACGGTAGCAAAGACCAACATAATCGTAACATGCTGACGAATGTTGCTTGCGCACTCAACAACGAGGATGACAGATGAAAATTGGATTGGTCGGATATGGTACGGGCGGTCAGTACTTCCATGCCCCCTATATTTGCGCCGCGCAGGGGGTTGAGCTGGCGGGCATTGTGGCGCGCGCACCGGCAACTGTCGCGCGCGTCAAAGCGGACTTCCCCGAGGTGCCGGTTTACCCCAGCCTGACGGCGATGCTCGCCGCCGGAGTCGACATTGTCACCATTACCACCCCGCCTGAAACCCGTCGTGAACTGGTTCTGCAAGCTATCGACGCGGGGGTGGCGGTGATTGCCGATAAGCCCTTTGCACCTGATGCGCAAACCGGGCGCGAACTGGCCGCCGCCGCCCAAGCAAAAGGCGTGGTGCTGGGCATCTACCACAATCGTCGCTTCGATGCGGATATCGTGACCCTGCGCAAGGTGATGGAGCAGCAGCGCGTCGGCAAGCCGTGGCGGCTGCACAACCGTATGGATCTTGATGACCCGTTAACGCTGGACGGCGGTGAAATGGGCGGCCTGCTGCGCGACATGGGGAGCCACCTGGTCGATCAGGCGGTGTGGCTGCTTGGGCCGGTAAAGTCGGTATTCGCCCAGACCGACATCATCCAGCGCCCGGAGGGGCCAACGGATGCCAGCTTTGTGATTACCCTGATGCACACCAGCGGCGTGCATTCCCATATCTCCTCCAGCAAGCTGAACCACCTCGCCAGCCGCGAACTGCGGTTATATGGTGACAAGGGCAGCTATCTGGCGAACAGTTCTGACGTGCAGGCAACGGCAATTTTCGCCGGCAAGAAACCAGCAGATGACCTGGCCGGCTGGGGCTATGAGCCTGAAGCACTGTGGGGGACATTGCGCACCGATAAAGGTGAGGAGCGGGTACCGTCAGAGCAGGGGCGCTATCACGCTTACTACGAAGCTTTTGCTGCCGCAGTGCGCGATGGCACCGAGCCGCCGGTGACCAGTGAACAGGCGATCCGCACCCTGGAAGTGCTGGATGCGGCGCTGTTAAGCGCGAAGGAAGGCAGGCTGGTAACGCTGACCAAACCCTGAACAAAAACGGGTTCTCAAGATGAGAACCCGTTTTCACTCTGCCAGCGCGTTATCAGCGCTGGGCATACTGCTTTTCGGCTTCCGCCAGCGGCTTGCGCTTCATCACCCGGTCCAGCACTTCCGCTTCCAGCTCTGCCAGCCTGACCGAACCTTTACGGCGCGGGCGCGGCAGGTCAACCAGCAGGTCCAGCCCGATATTGCCTTCTTCAATCAGCAGCACGCGGTCGGCCATCGCTACCGCTTCACTGACGTCATGCGTCACCAGCAGCACGGTAAAGTGATGCTGCTGCCACAGTGACTCAATCAGATCCTGCATTTCAATACGGGTTAAGGCATCCAGCGCGCCGAGAGGTTCATCCAGCAGCAGCAGGCCGGGGCGGTGGATCAGCGCACGCGCCAGCGCCACGCGCTGTTTCTGGCCGCCGGATAACGCCGCAGGCCACTCTTTCGCCCGGTCAGCCAGGCCAACCGCATCCAGTGCGGCCAGCGCCTGCTCCTTCCAGGCTTTGCCTTTTAAACCCAGGCCAACGTTATCAATCACGCTTTTCCACGGCAGCAGGCGGTCATCCTGGAACATCAGGCGGATATCTTCGCGCGCTTCATTAAGCGGTGCGCTGCCCGCCAGCAGTTCGCCGCTGCTGCTTTTTTCCAGCCCGGCCAGCAGCCGCAGCAGGGTGCTTTTGCCGCAGCCGCTGCGGCCCACCACCGCCACAAACTGGCCGGACGGGATGTGCAGGTCGATATTATTCAGCACCGTGCGATTGTTGTACTGCTTGCTGACGCCGTTGATCACCAGCGGCGTACCGGCATTGAGACGCGCCGGAGACGGAGTTAACTCGCTCATGCGTTTTCCTCTTTCAGTTGATACGCCGGGTGCCAGCGCAGCCAGATACGTTCCAGCAGCTGCGCGCTGACGTCCGCCAGTTTACCCAACAGGGCGTAAAGAATAATCGCTACCACCACCACATCCGTTTGCAGGAACTCGCGAGCGTTCATCGCCAGGTAGCCAATGCCAGAGTTGGCCGAAATGGTTTCTGCCACGATCAGCGTCAGCCACATCAGACCCAGCGCAAAGCGCACGCCGACCATAATGGAGGGCAGGGCACCGGGCAGCACCACCTGAATAAACAGGCTCCAGCCGGAAAGGCCGTAGCTGCGCGCCATTTCCACCAGCCCGCGGTCAATATTACGAATGCCGTGATAGGTGTTGAGGTAGATGGGGAACAGAGTCCCTAATGCCACCAGGAAGATTTTGGCGGACTCATCAATGCCGAACCACAAAATCACCAGTGGGATCAGCGCCAGGTGCGGCACGTTTCGCAGCATCTGCACCGAGGTATCCAGCAGGCGCTCACCCAGCTTCGACATGCCGGTGATCAATCCCAGCACCAGGCCGATTGAGCCGCCGATGCTGAAGCCAATCGCCGCACGCCAGCTGCTGATCGCCAGATGCTGCCACAGCTCACCGCTGGCGGATAAATTCCAGAAAGTGACCACGATCGATTCCGGCGACGGCAGGATACGCGTCGACAGCCAGCCGACCGTCGATGCAATCTGCCACACCACCACCAGCAGGATCGGCAGCGCCCAGGGCAGCAGGCCATTGCCAATACGTTTTACCGCTCTACTCATACACCACCTCTAACTCTGTGAGACTTTTTGCGGGGCGAAATCATGGGCAACGGCTTCACCGTGCGCCTTAATCACGCGCGGCTGCGGTACCTCTGGCACCTCAAGATCGAGGTGCGGGAACAGCAGTTCGCCAACGCGATACGCTTCTTCCAGATGCGGATAGCCGGAAAGTATAAAGGTTTCAATGCCGAGGTCGGCATACTCCTGCATCCTGGCCGCAACGGTCGGGCCGTCACCGACCAGCGCCGTACCTGCACCGCCGCGCACCAGACCAACGCCTGCCCACAGGTTAGGGCTGATTTCCAGCCGATCGCGCTTACCGCCGTGCAGGGCCGCCATGCGCTGCTGGCCGACCGAATCCGTTTTCGCCAGCGCCGCCTGGGCTTTGGCAATGGTGGCATCATCCAGATGAGAAATCAGACGGTCCGCTGCCTGCCACGCCTCTTCGTTACTTTCACGCACAATCACATGCAGACGGATGCCGAAGCGCACTTTGCGCCCCTGCGCCGCAGCTTTGGCGCGCACCTGCTCAATTTTTTCTTTGACCTGCGCAGGGGGTTCACCCCAGGTGAGGTAGACATCAACCTGCTCGGCGGCCAGATCCTGCGCTACCTCTGACGAACCGCCAAACCACAGCGGCGGTCGCGGCTGCTGAACCGGCTTAAACATTAGCCGCGCCCCGCGCACATGTACATGTTTTCCTTCGTAATCGACCGTTTCACCTTCCAGTACCCGGCGCCAGACGCGGGTAAACTCGGCGGACTCTTCATAGCGCTCGCGGTGGTCAAGAAACACGCCGTCGCCCGCCAGCTCTTCGGCATCGCCGCCGGTGACCAGATTAAACAGCGCACGGCCGTTGGAGAGACGATCCAGCGTAGCGGCCTGGCGGGCGGCCTGAGTGGGTGAGATGACGCCAGGGCGCAGCGCCACGAGGAAACGCAGACGCTGCGTCACCGGGATCAGCGAAGCGGCGACCAGCCAGGCATCTTCACAGCTGCGGCCGGTCGGGATCAGCACCCCGCCAAAACCCAGGCGGTCGGCAGCCTGAGCGATCTGCTGCAGATAGGCGTGATCCACCGGGCGCGCACCTTCGTCGGTGCCTAAATATTTCCCATCACCATGAGTGGGAAGAAACCAGAAAACGGAAAGGCTCATTGCGTTGCTCCTCAATCAGTGGGCTGTCGGGCCATGCCAGATGCGGCTGGAAATATCGACTTTAACCGGCATTAAATGGCTGCTGTAAAACAGGTCGGCGGTCGCCTGCTGGGCAGCGGCGGTTTTGTCACTCACCAGACCGATCGCGGTAGGTGGGCGATGGTCAAAATAGGTGGCGATAACCACCTTTGGCAGGCCCATCGCCGTTGCCAGCAGCGCCACGCTCTGCTCGCGCTGGCTGCGGGTCAGCGCATCGGCCTGGCTAAAGGTGTCGAGCACCTGTTGCAGAAATGCGCCGTTTTTCTCGGTAAACGGGCGGGTAGCTAAATAGAACGAACCGGTAAGATTCAGCGTGCTGCCATCTTTCAGCACGCGCACGCCGCCCTGCTGGATCGCTGCTGAATAGTAGGGGTCCCAGATAGCCCAGGCATCAACATCCCCCTGCTGGAACGCAGCACGTGCATCGGCAGGCGTCAGAAAGGCAGGCTGGATATCGTTAAATCCAAGCCCTGCTTCTTTCAGTGCGCGCAGCAGCAAATTGTGTGAGCTGGAACCTTTCTGGAGGGCAACTTTATGCCCCTTCAGGTCGGCAACGGTTTTTAGCGGGCTGTTTTCGCGTACCAGAATCACTTCAGATTTCGGCTTTGGCGGTTCGGAACCGACGTACAGCAGATCCGCCCCGGCAGCCTGGGCAAAAATTGGCGGAATATCACCGGTGCTACCGAGGTCGATGCTGTTGACGTTTAATGCTTCCAGCATCTGCGGTCCGGCAGGGAACTCAACCCACTTTATTTGCGTATGTGGAAAACGCTTTTCCAGCAGCTGGTGGGACTTTGCCAGCACCATACTGACTGACCCTTTCTGATAGCCGATGCGCACCTGTGCAGGGGCATCCTTGCTTTCCGCCGCCAGCGCGCTGGATGAGATCAGCCCGGCGGCGATAACGGTGGCGAGTATCCGTGAAAACAGCGTCATCTTTCTCTCCCTGATTAAACCGCAGCGGCCAGCGGCTGATGGCGTCGGGCCAGCGCATGCCAGAAGGTATCCACCGCTTCGGCAAGGCGCTCCGCCAGCAGCGGCGACAGCTCAGGCTGGCGGTCATAATGGGTAATCTGGGTGTCATCCGCGAACACGCCGTGCAGCACTTCCTGCGCTTTTAGCGCGTTCAGCACCGGTTTCAGCGCGTAGTCGACCGCCAGCAGATGGGCGACGGTACCGCCAGTTGCCAGTGGCAGCACAACTTTATGTTCCAGCGCGCGCTCCGGTAACAGGTCGAGCAGCGTTTTCAGCGCGCCGGAGAATGACGCCTTATACACCGGCGTGGCGACAATAAATCCATCCGCAGACTCCAGGTCTTCCTTTAATGCCAGCAGGGCAGGGGAGTCAAAGCGTGCGTAAAGCAGATCTTCAGGATGGAAATTATGCAGATTCCACGGAATAACCTCGACGCCGCGTTTTTCCAATGCCTGCTGGCAGAGGGTCAGCAGTGCGGTGGAGCGTGAAGGAAAACGGGGACTACCAGCCAGAGTAATAACGCGCATAACCTCTCCTTATAACCAAAAGTTATTGATTAACCAAATTCAAGAACCGATAGGCTCATCCTGACAGAGCGCGCTATGTGGCTTAAATGATTTATCCGGCAAATTTATGCTGTTTTTTACATATAGCGGTGGCAGGGATGAGCACGCGCTAAAATAATCGTCATTTATTTAGCGGCTTTTGCGCCAGGTCATTTCCCTTTACGCCGCTAAACCCGGATAATACGACCCCGATTTTCCATCGGGACCTCAGGAGTGACCATGTATTACCCTTTCGTTCGTAAGGCGCTGTTTCAGCTCGATCCTGAGCGTGCGCATGACCTGACCTTGCAGCAGCTGACCCGCCTTTCCGGCACCCCTTTTACCGGCCTGATCCGCCAGTCTCTTCCCTTTAAGCCCGTTACCTGTATGGGGCTGACATTTAAGAACCCGCTGGGCCTGGCCGCAGGTCTGGATAAGAACGGCGAATGCATTGATGCCTTTGGTGCCATGGGATTTGGCTTCATTGAGATCGGTACGGTAACGCCGCGCCCGCAGCCGGGTAATGACAAGCCGCGTATGTTCCGCGTGGTTGAAGCGGAGGGGATCATTAACCGCATGGGCTTCAATAATCTGGGCGTTGATAACCTGGTGGAAAATGTCAAAAAGGCCCACTTTGACGGCATCCTCGGCATTAATATTGGCAAAAATAAAGACACCCCGGTCGAGCAGGGCAAAGAGGATTATTTAATCTGCATGGATAAAATCTATCCATACGCCGGTTATATCGCCATCAATATTTCCTCCCCTAACACCCCGGGACTGCGATCTTTACAATATGGCGAAGCGCTGGATGATTTGCTGGCGGCGATTAAAACCCGTCAGAATGATCTTCAGCAGATCCACCATAAATATGTTCCCGTGGCGGTAAAGATCGCACCGGATCTTTCTGAAGAGGAATTGATCCAGGTGGCGGAGAGTTTACTGCGTCACAATATTGACGGTGTGATTGCCACCAATACCACGCTCGATCGCGAGCTGGTAAAAGGGCTAAAGCACGCGGATGAAGCTGGGGGCTTAAGCGGCCGTCCGGTACAGTCGCGCAGCACGGAAATTATCCGCCGCCTTGCCAGTGAGCTGCAGGGGCGCATCCCGATTATTGGTGTGGGAGGTATTGATTCACTGGTCTCGGCGCGGGAAAAAATGGCGGCAGGCGCCTCACTGGTGCAAATATATTCCGGCTTTATTTACAAAGGTCCGCCCTTGATAAAGGAAATTGTGAGCAATATCTAAGACATTTCTGCCCATTAATAAGCCTGGGGCTTTATTTTCGCCGCAGGCTCGTTTATATTTTGTTCTGTTCACTGATTATTCAGTTTTTAGCAGAGTGCGCAGGGTGCTTAAAAGCGCGTTCTGATTTCCGGAAGTGTTATTAAACGCCCCGGCCGTATGTTACTAAGTATTAATACAGGAACCATCATGAGGATAAAACCAGACGATAACTGGCGTTGGTTTTTTGACGCAGAACATGACCGGATGATGCTCGATCTGGCTGATGGTATGCTGTTCCGTTCGCGTTTCCCACGCAAGATGTTAACGCCTGATGCCTTTGATGTTTCTGGTTTTTGTGTTGACGATGCCGCGCTGTTTTTCACCTTTGATGAACGCTGCCGCCACTGTGGGCTGAATGCCGATCAGCGTGCTGAGCTGGTGCTAAACGCGCTGGTCGCCACGCGTTTCCTTAAGCCTCTGATGCCGAAAAGCTGGCATTTTGATACCCATCCTCAGGGAAGCTGGCGCCCGGCAGAGGGTGAGCTGGTGTGCGTGAAGGTGTCTGAAAGCGGTGAGCAGGGCAGTTTGCTGGTGGTCGAGTCGGGTGACAGTGCCGCACTATGCCTGGTGGCACAGCCGCAGCTGACGGTAGCCGGTCGTGGTATGGTGCTGGGTGATGCGATTAAAATTATGCATGACCGCTTGCTGCCACAGGTTAACAACGACGATATCAATTTCGCCCGCGCGGTATAACTTCCCGCGCAGGTTAATCTCATCTAACGCAAGACCAGATCGCCGGATGGGATGCAGCTACAGCTCAGCACCGTCCCGTCCTCTTTGCGCTCCGCGCCCTTCTTCATTGCCTGAACTTCTCCACTGACCAGCGTGACCCGGCAGCTGCCGCAGATCCCGGCACGACAGGAATAAGGCACTTTGATCCCCTGCATTTCCAGCTGTTCCAGTAACACCTGCTGATTATTGCCGGTAAAATGCTGACCCTGCCAGCTGATCGCCACCGGCTGCGCAGCCTTGCGGGCAACATCCAGGGTTTCGGTGACGTCACCCGCACCGTAGGCTCGCGGGGTATGCGTGCTCATAATTTCCACGGCATCGCCCGCGCGCATGACGCCGCTGTTGCGGGCAATCAGGTTGAGGCCAAAATCGATGTCACCGCTACCGTCCAGCGCGCTGCGGAAGGTTTGCAGGGTCGCCAGTGGCTGTCCGGTTGGATGTTTACGCCCGTGCTGTGGGCTGACGGTGGTGAACACGCAGCGGCTGCACGGCTTGGGCACATCAAAGATAATCTCGCCGATTTTTAGCGATGCCCAGCCGTCTTCCGCCCATGCGCTGGCGCCGCTGACCACCAGATTTGGGCGAAACTGCTCCATTCTTACCCCTGCCGGGCAGCGCTGCTGCAGATCGTGCAGCGAGGCTTCATTCACCAGCAGAAAAGGAAAACCGTCGGCAAAACCGAGCGGGACCCGCTCAAAGCGTTTCACCCGGCGCGTCATCTCCGGGCCGACCCAGCGCAGCTGCACCGGGCGCGGAAAAAAGCCGCTCAGCCACTGATTAATGCTGTCCGGAGCAATTAACGCGGTAAACTGATTGCCCCAGACTTCGGTCGCTTGCGGATCCTTATGGAAATCAGCAAAACGCACGCTGGCGCTGCTGCCATCCGCGGCGCTGAGATGCAGGCCGTCAACGATAAGTGCCGGAGTAAACAGCACCATCTCCGGATACTGGCGGGCAGTAATAAAGGTGCCATCCGTATCGGTGATCATAAAAATACGGTCAAATGCCAGCCCGGAGGCCAGTGCCTGAGCGTGGGAAACCTGCATGCCGCGCATTGATTTAACCGGATGAACAAACAGACGTGACAAACTGATCATGGCGATTCTCCCTCGCGCCGGGCCGACCCTCCCTGCTATTTGCAGGGTTTCTGCCGCAAAAGAAGCTAACTTTATGACATGCCGCCATGATTAGCTATAATGCGCAGCAATTTTCTGATGACGATAAGTGACGCTATGAATTCTCTGTTTGCCAGTACGGCGCGTGGGCTCGAAGAGCTGTTAAAAAGTGAACTGGAAGCCCTGGGAGCGCAAAGCTGCCAGGTAGTCCAGGGCGGCGTACATTACCAGGGCGACGATCGTCTGATGTACCAGAGTCTGATGTGGAGCCGTCTGGCTTCGCGTATTCTGCTGCCATTAACCGAATGCGGCGTTTACAGCGACCTGGATCTCTACCTCGGCGTGCAGGCCATTGACTGGCCGGCGATGTTCGGCAGCGATAAAACCTTCGCCGTGCACTTCAGCGGCCTGAACGAGGTGATCCGCAACAGCCAGTACGGCGCGCTAAAAGTAAAAGACGCCATCGTCGACAGCTTTACGCGTAAAAATCTGCCGCGCCCGAATGTCGATCGCGAGCAGCCGGACATCCGCGTCAACGTCTGGCTGAATAAAGACACCGCCAGCATTGCGCTGGATCTTAGCGGTGAGGGCCTGCATCAGCGCGGCTATCGCCAGCAGACCGGCCAGGCACCGCTGAAAGAGAGTCTGGCAGCGGCTATCGTGGTGCGTTCCGGCTGGCAGGCGGGTACGGCGATGGTTGACCCGATGTGCGGTTCCGGCACGTTGCTGATTGAAGCGGCGATGATCGCCTGCGATCGTGCGCCGGGATTACAGCGTAAGCACTGGGGCTTTACCGGCTGGAGTCAGTTTAACCAGCCGCTGTGGAGCGATGTGACGCGCGATGCCCACGAGCGCGCGGCCAAAGGCGTGCAGGCTACCACTTCACGCTTTTACGGTTACGACAACGATTCCCGCGTGATCGAACGTGCGCGTGCCAATGCCCGTAACGCCGGGCTTTCGGAGCTGATCGAGTTTACTACCCAGGATGTACTGAAGCTGACCAATCCGCTGGGACAGGGCAGCACCGGCACCGTGCTGAGTAACCCCCCTTACGGTGAACGACTGGACAGCGAACCGGCGCTGATTGCCCTGCACGGCCAGCTCGGGCGCCTGATGAAGACGCACTTTGGCGGCTGGAACCTGTCGCTGTTCAGCGCCTCGCCGGAACTGCTGAGCTGCCTGCAGCTGCGTGCCGATCGCCAGTTCAAAGCGAAAAACGGTCCGCTTGACTGCGTGCAGAAAAACTACCAGCTGGCAGAGAACCCGACGGGTGCTGCGGCCGGGCAGCTGGCGGATGATTACGCCAACCGCCTGCGCAAAAACCTCAAGAAGCTCGATAAGTGGGCGCGCCAGGAAGGGATCGAGTGCTACCGCGTTTATGATGCCGATCTGCCAGACTATAATGTCGCTGTCGACCGCTACGGCGACTGGGTGGTGGTGCAGGAGTACGCACCGCCAAAAACCATCGATCCGGGCAAAGCGCGTCAGCGTCTGTTCGATGTGATTTCTGCCACGCTCAGCGTGATGGAACTGCCGGCCAACCGGCTGGTGCTGAAAACCCGCGAGAAGCAGAAAGGGAAAAGCCAGTACCAGAAGCTGGGCGAAAAGGGCGATTTCTTCGAAGTGGGTGAATTTAACGCCAAACTTTGGGTTAACCTGACGGATTATCTCGATACCGGCCTGTTCCTCGATCACCGTATTGCGCGTAAAATGCTGGGCCAGATGAGCAAGGGCAAAGACTTCCTGAACCTCTTCGCCTACACCGGCAGCGCCAGCGTGCATGCCGGTCTGGGCGGCGCACGCAGCACCACGACCATTGATATGTCCCGCACTTATCTGGAGTGGGCGGAGCGCAACATGCGCCTGAACGGGCTTTCCGGCCGTCAGCATCGCCTGATGCAGGCAGACTGCCTGAGCTGGCTGCGCGATGCCGATGAACAGTTCGACCTGATCTTTATCGATCCACCCACGTTCTCCAACTCCAAACGTATGGAAGAGAGCTTCGATGTGCAGCGCGATCACCTCGATCTGATGAAAGATCTGAAGCGTATCCTGCGCAAAGGTGGCACCGTGATGTTCTCGAACAATAAGCGCGGTTTCAAAATGGATCTCGCCGGACTCGAAGCACTGGGTCTGGCTGCAACCGAAATCACTGCGAAAACCCAGTCTCAGGATTTCGCCCGTAACCGTCAAATTCACAACTGCTGGCTGATTGCTCACGTCGGTAAGGAATAAGTTTTTATGTCACTAATCAGTATTCATGGCGCTTACCTCTCATTCAGCGACGCGCCGTTGTTGGATAACACTGAACTGCACATCGAAGAAAACGAGCGTGTCTGTCTGGTTGGCCGTAACGGGGCGGGTAAATCCACCCTGATGAAGATCATCAACCGCGAACAGCCGCTGGATGACGGGCGTATTATCTATGAGCAGGACCTGGTGGTGGCGCGCCTGCAGCAGGATCCGCCGCGCAACGTGCAGGGTTCTGTGTATGACTTCGTCGCCGAAGGCGTGGAAGAGCAGGCAGAACATCTGAAGGCCTATCACGCGATCTCGCACAAAGTGATGGAAGATCCGAGCGATAAAAATCTCAATGAGATGGCGCGCCTGCAGGGGATTTTGGATCACCAGAACCTGTGGCAGCTGGAAAGCCGCATTCACGATGTGCTGCAGCAGATCGGTCTGGACGGCGAAGCGCAGCTCTCTTCACTCTCCGGCGGCTGGCTGCGTAAAGCCGCGCTGGGCCGTGCGCTGGTCAGCAATCCGAAAGTGCTGATGCTCGATGAGCCAACCAACCACCTTGATATTGAGACCATTGACTGGCTGGAAGGCTTCCTGAAAACCTTCCAGGGCAGCATTATCTTTATCTCGCACGACCGCTCCTTTATCCGCAACATGGCAACGCGCATTGTCGACCTTGACCGTGGCAAGCTGGTCTCCTGGCCGGGCGACTACGACCTCTATCTCACCAGCAAAGAGGAAGCGCTGCGCGTCGAAGAGATGCAGAACGCCGAATTCGACCGCAAGCTTGCACAGGAAGAAGTGTGGATCCGTCAGGGCATCAAAGCCCGCCGCACGCGCAATGAAGGGCGCGTTCGTGCGCTAAAAGCCCTGCGCCGCGAGCGTTCCGACCGCCGTGAAGTGATGGGCAAAGCCAACATGCAGGTTGAAGAGGCTTCGCGCTCCGGCAAGATTGTCTTTGAGCTGGAAAACGTCAACTATTCCGTTGCCGGCAAACAGCTGGTGCGTGACTTCTCCCGCCAGGTTCAGCGCGGCGATAAAATCGCGCTGATCGGCTCTAACGGCTGCGGTAAAACCACGCTGCTGAAACTGATGCTCGACCAGCTGAAAGCGGACAGCGGCCGCGTTCATATCGGGACTAAGCTGGAAGTCGCCTACTTCGACCAGCACCGCGCCGAGCTGGACCCGGACCGCACGGTGATGGACAACCTCGCCGAAGGTAAGCAGGAAGTGATGGTTAACGGTAAGCCACGCCACGTGCTGGGCTACCTGCAGGAGTTCCTGTTCCATCCAAAACGTGCGATGACCCCGGTGCGTGCGCTGTCCGGCGGTGAGCGTAACCGCCTGCTGCTGGCGCGCCTGTTCCTCAAGCCAAGCAACCTGCTGATCCTCGATGAACCGACCAAC
Source organism: Erwinia sp. V90_4 (assembly GCF_029967685.1). Lineage (NCBI taxonomy): Bacteria > Pseudomonadati > Pseudomonadota > Gammaproteobacteria > Enterobacterales > Erwiniaceae > Erwinia > Erwinia sp. V90_4. The sequence goes on from NZ_JASCAQ010000001.1 coordinate 107,336, forward strand.
GACCTTGATGTGGAAACGCTTGAGCTGCTGGAAGAGCTGGTTGACGGTTATCAGGGCACGGTTCTGCTGGTCAGCCACGATCGTCAGTTCGTCGACAACACCGTGACTGAGTGCTGGATCTTTGAAGGCAACGGCGAAATCGGCGCCTTTGTGGGCGGTTATCACGATGCGCAACTGCAGCGCAAAGCGTTTAAGCAGAACCGCGCCAGCGCCAAACCTGCCAGCGCGCAGCCGCGTCAGGAAAGCGTAAAAAGTGAAGCAGCAAAAAAACCTGCCGCTAAGCTGAGCTACAATTTGCAACGAGAGCTGGAACAGCTGCCGAAGCAAATGGAAGCGCTGGAAGCCCGTCTCGAGTCGTACCAGGCGCAGGTTGCCGACGGCGACTTCTTCACCCAGCCGCGTGAGGTGACTCAGCCGGTTCTGGACGCACTGGCTGAGGCGGAGCAGGAGCTGGAAGTGGCGTTCGAACGCTGGGAATATCTGGAATCGTTACAAAACGGCGGCTGATACGGCCGTTTTTCCCCACCACAGAGGGTGAAGTATGTGTTCGTCGCACCACGCGCATCACTGGATGCTTTGTCCGCAGTGTGACCTGATGACGCAGTTGCCCGCTATCGGGCCGGGCAGCAAGGCAAGCTGCCCACGTTGTCACACCACGCTTCAGTCTAACTGGGATGAGCCGCGCAAGCGGCCCACCGCCTATGCGCTGGCGGCGCTGCTGATGCTGCTGCTGGCAAATTTGTTTCCCTTTATCAATATGCAGGTTGCCGGGCTGAGCAGCGAGATTACGCTACCGCAAATACCCAGCGTGATGGTTTCTGACGACTACAGCAGTCTTGCGACGCTGTTTCTGCTGTTTGTGCAGGGCGTACCTGCCATTTGTATGGTGGTGATCCTGCTGCTGGTCAACCGGGTGCGCATGCCGTCGCCGCTTAAGCAGCTGATGGCACGCGTGCTGTTCCAGTTAAAAACCTGGGGCATGGCGGAGATTTTCCTCGCGGGCGTATTGGTCAGTTTCGTCAAGCTGATGGCCTATGGCGATATTGGCATCGGCACCAGCTTTGTGCCGTGGTGCCTGTTCTGTCTGCTGCAGCTGCGCGCTTTCCAGTGTACCGATCGCCGCACGCTGTGGGCGCGCGTGGCTCCGCTTCCTGCACTGCCAGCTAAGCCGCTGGCGGGCGTCAGCGGCCTGCGTCAGGGGCTGCGCTCCTGCCGCTGCTGCACCGCGGTGCTGAGCAGCGATACGCTGATCTGCCCGCGCTGCGGCAGTAAGGGGCACGCCCGCCGCAAGGACAGCCTGCAGTGGACGCTGGCGCTGCTGTTTACCTCCATCCTGCTCTATATCCCCGCTAATCTGATGCCGATTATGGTGACCGAGGCGCTCGGCAGCAAAATGACCTCAACGATCATGGCCGGGGTGGTGCTGTTGTGGAGTGATGGCTCCTGGCCGATTGCGCTGGTGATTTTTATTGCCAGTATTATGGTGCCTTCGCTGAAGATGATCGCTATCGGCTGGCTGTGCTGGGATGCCAACGGGCGCGGAAGCAACCGGCAGGACAGCGAAAGAATGCACAAGATTTATGAAGTGGTGGAGTTTGTCGGGCGCTGGTCGATGATTGACGTATTTGTTATCGCCGTGCTGTCAGCGCTGGTGCGCATGGGAAGGTTGATGAGTATCTACCCCGCGATTGGCGCACTGCTGTTCGCGCTGGTGGTGATCCTGACGATGTTTGCCGCCTTGACGTTTGATCCCCGTCTCACCTGGGATCGGGTAAGAGAAAAGAGTACTGAGGAGCCTGCAAGTGACGGACAATAATTACAATACCGCCAAGGTGGAGCAGATTAAGCGCTGGTCACCGGTGTGGATCATCCCCATTGTTACCGTGCTGATTGGGGCGTGGATCCTGTTTTATCACTTTAGTCATCAGGGGCCGGAGGTGACGCTGATTACCACCAATGCCGAGGGGATTGAGGGCGGTAAAACCACCATCAAAAGCCGCAGCGTTAACGTCGGGATCGTCGAAAGCGCCGTGCTGACTGACGATCTGCACCACGTGGAGATCAAAGCACGCCTTAATTCCGGCATGGAAAAACTGCTGCGTGAAGACAGCGCATTTTGGGTGGTAAAGCCAGCCATTGGCCGTGAAGGCGTAACAGGATTAGGTACGCTGTTGTCCGGAGCCTATATCGAGCTGCAACCCGGTTCAAAAGGGGAAAAAACGGAGCAATATAAGCTGCTGGACGCACCGCCGCTGGCGCCGCTGGATGCCAAAGGCATTCGTATTACGCTCGACAGTGAAAAAGCCGGGCAGCTCAATGCGGGCGATCCGGTACTGTTCCGTGGCTACCAGGTGGGCACGGTGGAAACCAGCGCCTTTGACGCGGATAAGCGCATGATGACCTATCAGCTGTTTATCTCCGCGCCTTACGATCGTCTGGTGACCAGCAATGTGCGCTTCTGGAAAGACAGTGGCATTGCGGTGGACATGTCGGCTTCCGGCATGCGCGTTGAAATGGGCTCGCTGACCACGCTATTTAGCGGCGGCGTCAGCTTTGACGTCCCGGACGGCTGGGAGCTGGGTAAACCGGCCGAGAATAAGGCGGAATATCGCCTGTTCAACGACCAGCGCAGCATCCAGGATTCCCTGTATACCGCGCACAAAGACTTCCTGCTGTTCTTCAGCGATTCCATCCGCGGTCTGCAGCCGGGGGCGCCTGTTGAGTTCCGCGGCATTCGTCTCGGTACCGTGGCAGAAGTTCCGTTTACTATGCCTGGTATTGCACAGCGTTTGAACAATGATTATCGCATTCCGGTGCTGATCCGCATTGAACCCGATCGCTTCCAGAAACAGCTGGGCAACGATTTCAACTTTGAGCAGCATCTGAAAGATGGCATTGGGCGTGGTCTGCGTGCTTCCCTGAAATCAGCCAACCTGCTGACCGGTTCGCTGTATATCGATCTCGACTTCTACAGCAACGCTAAACCTTATGCCGGACCGAAAAGCTTTGCTGATTATGAGCTGATCCCAACGGTGAGCGGTGGCCTGGCGCAGATCCAGCAGAAGCTGATGGAGTCACTGGATAAGATCAATAATCTGCCGCTGAACCCGATGCTGAATGAAGCGACCGGTACGCTGAAAGAGAGCCAGCGCACGCTGAAAGAGCTGCAGAAAACCCTGGATAATCTGAACAAGATTACCGCCAGCCAGTCTATGCAGGAGCTGCCGGCAGACATGCAGAAAACGCTGCGTGAGCTGAATCGTAGTATGAAAGGCTTCCAGCCGGGTTCACCAGCCTACAGCAAGATGGTCGGCGATATGCAGCGTCTCGACCAGGTGCTGCGCGAGCTGCAGCCGGTACTGAAAACCTTAAACAGCAAGAGTAATGCACTGGTCTTTGAAGCAAAACCCGGCCAGGACCCACAGCCGAAGAGGGCGAAATAATGATGAAATGGATCCCCGTAGCCCTGGCGCTGGCACTGAGCGCCTGTAGCGGCACGCCGAAAACCGTCTACTACCAGCTGCCCGCAGCGGGCAGTTCCGTGGCGGCCAGCAGTCAGAATGTGTCCCGCCCGGTGTGGGTGGAACATGTTTCGGTGCCCGATTATCTGGCGGGCAACGGTGTGGTATATCAAAGCAACGATGTGCAGTTCGTTATTGCCGCCAACAATCAGTGGGCCAGCCCGCTGGATCAGCAGCTGCAGCAAACGCTGGTCAGTAACCTGAGTGCCGCCCTGCCTGGCGCGCTGGTGTCATCCACGCCGGTGGGTGAGCAGCACGATACGTTGAATGTCAGCGTGACGGGTTTCCACGGACGCTATGATGGGCACGTGGTGGTGAGCGGTGCATGGACGCTGGAGCACGACGGCAAACTGACCAGGCAGCCTTTTGCCTTCGACCTCGCGCAGAACGAAGATGGTTACGATGCGTTAGTAAGAACATTAGCTAAAGGATGGCAGCAGGTGGCGGGGCAGGTGGCTAATGCAGTAATTCACCAACCTTAAGCAAAAATTTACTAACCGCCTAAGCCTTTGATTGTTGCAGATTCAGAATTTTGCACAATCAAGGGCTTTTTTATTGTTAATCAAAAGGCTGGAGGCGCTCGGGGCGGCAGATTAACCGAGACAGCACGCGCGGTCTGATTCAAAATGATGACACTGGCGTGAAATTTGCGCGTTGATCTTTATTTAAAGTCGCGGTAGAACTTATGTGTGGTTGCGCAAACTGTGACCACTGTTTTCTTTCCACCAGAATCCATCAGACTAGAATGAGGGAAACGCGGCATGAAGAGACAGAAACGAGATCGCCTTGAACGAGCAGAATCACGAGGTTACCACGCAGGCATCACAGGACGCTCTAAAGAGATGTGTCCGTATCAGATGCTGGATGCTCGATCTCACTGGTTGGGAGGCTGGCGACAAGCCATGGAGGACAGGACGGTTACCGCGTAACGCCTGTTATCGATAGGGAAAAGACCTCCGCTGCTGCGGAGGTCTTCGTTTTCACCGTCATCATTCGCGCCATTGCTGCGCTAGCTGCTTTCAGAGACCCGAATCGCTTACTGGCGTAAGCTCATCGGGACCCCTCCATTTGCTGCCTTGATACACCACGAATTATGCGGTCAAAAATATTTTAGAAAGCCGTGGTGTCTTTAAACAGGCCAACTTTCAGGTCGGTCGCGGTATAGATTACGTGACCATCAACCAGCACTTCACCATCTGCCACGCCCATCACCAGTTTACGGTTGATGACGCGCTTGAAATGAATACGGTAGGAAACTTTCTTCGCGCTCGGCAGTACCTGGCCGGTGAATTTCACTTCGCCCACACCCAACGCGCGGCCCTTACCTTCAGCGCCCAACCAGCCTAGATAGAAGCCAACCAGCTGCCACATCGCATCCAGGCCGAGGCAGCCAGGCATTACCGGGTCGCCGATAAAATGACAGCTGAAGAACCACAGGTCCGGATTGATATCCAGTTCAGCCTCAACGAAACCTTTACCGTAGTTACCGCCGTCTTCGCTCATCTTAACGACGCGGTCCATCATCAGCATGTTGCCAGAAGGCAATGGCGGGCCTTCTGCGCCAAACAGTTCACCGCGACCGGAGGCAATCAAATCTTCTTTTGTATAGGAATCGCGTTTATCTACCATATTCTCAATAAGCCTTATTTTAGTGAATCACGGAGTCTAGCTTACACGTGTACGCCGAACAAGTCCGATCAGCTACGGTTAAACAAGTTTAGCCAGCGCAGCGGCCATGGACGATGGCGCATATCCTGCTGGTTAAATTGGGCAATACGTTCCTGAATGGTGCCAAGCAGGCAGGGGCCTTGCTCTTTATCCCATTCAACGCCGGTGAGTAACGGCAGCGCTTCTTCCACGCTGGAGACAGCCCACAGGTGGAATTTGCCGTCACGCACGGCATCGACCACTTCCTGCTGTAACGACAGATGACGGACGTTAGCGGCCGGGATGATCACCCCCTGAGTGCCGCTCAGCGTGCGCTGGTTACAGATGTGGAAGAAGCCCTCAATTTTTTCGTTCAGTCCACCCACCGGCTGCACGCGACCAAACTGATCGACAGATCCGGTCACCGCCAGCTGCTGGTTAATCGGCTGAGAAGCCAGGGAGCTAATCAGCGCGCACAGCTCCGCCAGCGAGGCGCTGTCACCATCCACTTCAGAGTAAGACTGCTCAAAGACCAGCGAGGCGGAGAAGGGCAGCTGCTGTTCCAGCTCCAGCTCAGCAATGAGCCAGGCCTGCATGATCATCATGCCCTTAGCATGAATATTGCCGCCCAGTTCGGCTTTGCGCTCAACGTCATTGAACTCACCGTCACCAATGTGCACCACGCAGCTAATCCGCGACGGCTCACCAAAGGCGCGTGGATGCCCCGGGAATTCAATCACCGACAGGGCGTTAATCTGGCCAATCATTTCGCCTTCGGTCTCGATCAGGATCTGATCGAGCAGGATTTCGTCACGAATACGTTCAGCCAGGAAACCTTCACGCCATTCGCGCGTGCTGAGCGCATCCTGCATATTTTCGGCGCTGACGCTGAGGTTATCACTGTACTGAACGGCATCCTGCAGCTGACGGCTCAGCCACATTGGGTCAAGAGGCAGCGTGTCCTGATCGCCGGTATAGCGGGCCGCTTCACGGATCAGCACTGGCCAGAAATCAGCCGCCGGTGCGTCATAACCCAGATTCTGAGCAATATTCAGCACCCACTGCATCCAGTGGCTGAAGTCTTCATCATCAACCAGCTGGATATTGTCCTCAAACTCGCTGTAGAGCGACAGGGAAGCCAGGTCGGGTTCCATCTCCTGGAAGTCAGCCAGCGCATCACGCTCACCAATCAGTACCAGACGGAACTGCATTGGCATCGCAGGGATATCGAGCGGCAGAGGGCGGGTTTCATCCTGGGAGTACCAGTCAAAGCGCTGATTCACCATAATTTGCTTGAGGCGCAGCCACATCAGCGGCTGAGCCAGCAAGGTTCGCAAGGAGAGGATCAGTACGCCACCGTTGGCACGATGTACCAGGCCTGGGGTCAGAGTGATGGCAGATTGATGCAGGCGTACGCAGCCAAAAAGCTGTTCCGTTTCAATCCACTCAGCCTGATGTACGCCGCCCACGCTGGCGAAGTTATCCTCTGCCCTTTCGGCCGGGCGCCAGCTGACGGAGTTCCCACTCAGCGTATAGTGGCCACCGTAAAGGGCAGATTCATCGCCATCGTCAGCCGCCATTGAGGTAAGGATATCCTGCAACAGCGTGAGGTATTCAGCGCTTTCAGGACTTTTGACCAGCATCAGCGGCACTTTTGCCGGGGTTTGCAGCAATAAGCTGAGGCCATTAAACAGGCGAGCCTGTACGGTAGCAAAGCACTCTGCGTCGGCAGCAACTGCCTGCGAGAGGAGATGCTGGAAGCGTTCGGTATCGGGCTGTAGGGCGCGCCACTCTAATCGATTGTTGGTCAAAGTTATCGTATTTTTCTGAAATGAATAAAAGCGGCATTATACAAGATTTCAGCCTGTTAAGCACCGTAGACATGCGCCTGAAACCAGGGCGATCTCACATTCCCCCCGCTGGTCCTGTTTTCTTTACAGCCTGATCAAAAAAAGCTGTTATTCTTAACCCGTTATGTGGTCAGCATGAGATTCCGATGAAATATCAACAACTGGAAAATCTGGAAAGCGGTTGGAAGTGGAAGTATCTGGTCAAAAAACACCGCGAAGGTGAATCGATCACGCGCTATATCGAATTAAGCGCCGCGCAGGCAGCCGTGGATGAACTGCTGGTCATGGAAAACCGGCCGGTTGAAGTATTGCAGTGGATTAGCCTGCATATTAATCCGACGCTCGAAAACCGCATGAAACAGACGATTCGCGCCCGACGCAAACGTCATTTCAACGCCGAGCATCAACACACGCGTAAAAAATCTATCGATCTGGAGTATCTGGTGTGGCAGCGCCTGGCGGGTCTGGCACAGCGCCGTAATAGCACACTATCGGAAACGATTGTGCAGCTGATTGAAGATGCGGAAAGAAAAGAGCAGTACGCCAGCCAGATGTCGTCGCTCAAGCAGGATCTGAAAGCCATTCTGGGCAAGCCGGAATAAGCGCGATTTTGTTAGCTCTGCCGGAAAAGAGACCGGCAATAAAAAACCCCGCCGAGGCGGGGTTTTTTTATGACTGATGGACTTAAGCCTGTGGCTGAGTCACAACGTCTTTGATGCCTTTAACTTCGATTTCTACGCGACGGTCTGGCGCCAGGCAGTCGATCAGGGCATTACGGCCTTTCACGCTGTCACAGGTGCTGCCGGTGACTGGGTTAGATTTACCCTCGCCACGTGCAGAGATCTTGTTAGCAGGGATGCCTTTAGAAACGAGGTAGTCAACAACAGACTGTGCACGCTTCTCAGACAGCTTCTGGTTGTACTGCTCTGAACCGATACGGTCAGTGTAGCCCAGAACAACAACAGAACCATCTTTAGGATCCAGATTGCTCAGCTGGGTGTACAGCTGATCCAGAGCCTGCTGGCCTTCTGGCTTCAGGGTGTTTTTGTTGAAGTTGAACAGCACGTCAGACTTCAGAGTGAAACGCTTGGTTTCAACAACTGGAGCTGGAGCTGGTGCTGGAGCAACAACTGGAGCAGCTGCTTCATCCTGACCGAAGCGGTAAGAAACGCCAACGCTCAGCATGGAGTTATCAGGACGCGCACCAACGGTACCTGCGTCACCGATGTTGTTAACCCACTGGTAGTCCAGACGGGTTGCCCAGTTTTTGGTCACTGCGTATTCAACACCAACCGCGGCCAGTGGAGAAACACCGGTGTCGTGGTCGCTGATGCGATCGCCGCCAACAACCTGCTGAGTGGAGTCAGCACGCCATACCATGCCACCCAGACGGGTGTACACGTCCAGATCGTCCATTACTGGGTAGCTTAATTTAGCTGCCAGCTGAACGCCCTGTGCTTTGAATGCGCCGTTAACCCGGTCGCCTTTGTTAGGCATACGGCCTAACCAGTCATAACCCAGCTCGAAGCCCAGGTATGGGTTCGCCTGATAACCCATGAATGCACCAGCACCAAGCTGGCTTTCATGAGATGGGCCGTCGTTATCTTGGTAACCGTTACCGTAGTAACCTTTGTCATGGTACTGAGACCAGCCCAGTTTAGCACCGGTGTACCAGGTGTCATCTTTAGGGGCGGCCTGCGCTACGGTAGCGAAGCCAGCCAGTGCCACTGCAATTGCGATAGCTGTCTTTTTCATTTTTGCGCCTCGTTATCATCCAAATAGGCAATGAGCTTTAAGTTAGCTCTTTGGTTTAATCCTTCGCCGGGTTGTGTAGCTCGATTATGACTCTTCCAAAAAAAGGAGGTTATTGAGCACCCTGGCGAGCTAAAGTCTACAACGTACCAGCAAACTTACAAGTATGATGTGACGGTGCTCAGCAAAAAAACAGGGTTTCATACACATTTTTTAACATTTGAGGGTGAATTCTTTGCTGAAAAAAGGGTCTGTGAACGCAGCTAAACCATTGTCTAGCCGCGTCATAACATAATCAGCGGGTTAAAGCGGGGCAGGGAAAGAAAAAACCTGAGAAAAATCTCAATTTTACTTAATGATACAAACTAGAGTGAATTTTTATTCCATTTAACGGTCTGGATGGAAGATAAGAGGTCTCTTCCGGGCGCATAATCAGTCCGAGAGCTTGTCCAGAATCCGCTGCCTGCTGCAAACGTAGACGATCCGTTTCTGATACTTCCTCTTCCAGCCATCCCAAAACCACGCTGTAATTTCCCGTGCTCAACGCTTTGATCATCGCTTCAACGGTGGTGATGGTGGTGGAGTGAGGGGACTGCATCACTTTATCCAGCGGTAACCCGGAGCGCTGAAGCCAGTCGCGGCTCAGTTTTTGCTGCGGCGTGAGCCACAGCTGCCAGCGCGACTGCGTACCTAACTGTTGCAACAACGGCAGCAGCAGTCGCTGAGTCATACCAGGTTGATTCTCACTGTAAGTCAGTTCGCTGATCAGACCATTACCGCAGGCAGCTGCGGATGAAGGAACGTGCAGGGCACGAGTAACAGATTGAGATTTCAGGGAATGAGTACGCATGGTGTCTTCGCTCACAGGTGACTGTATGGATATACAGTATATCCACAGTGAGCAAAGATCAACCTTAATCTTGCTTGTGCAACAGCGCTTGTCATGATGGAAGCAGCCATCACCCGCATGGGCAAACGCCGTAACCCGCACGAACTGTTTACCCGCGCCAATCCCGCAGAGAGAAGATCTTCCCCGCCCGCCTCACTCTGCGCCTGAACATACACAGGCTGCAGAATACTACTGCGCTAATTTATCTGCTGACATGTTATTAAATTCATCTGCAAGCTGCGGGGTTTAATAAAGCGCAATTATTATTCTGCCTGTTAACGCCTGGCTTGGCCGGTTAGGTAAAAATAAATTTTATTGACACTCTATTCCTGGATATCAAACGTTAGGGGGATTGAGTTAATTGATAATAATTCAATGTTATTGTGCTGCGATCAATAACTGACATGGTGATTTTTATGGAAAGGCTCCTCGCGGCGTTCATCCGGCATCTCCGCCGTGTCTGCTATAGAAACATGGGTATTCAGCAGCTTGTGATGCATAACATCGGCACTGGCCGTTTTGAAATCCCCTCCCTGTGCGATGGCAGTAGCGGAAACCAGCAGGAAAAAACCGGCTACTAAAGGCGCGCTTATTTTCATCTGTTATTCTCCAAAATTTCTCGGAACTTATTCTGGCGCTACTTTGCCTGCTCTTTTGTCATGATTTGTCATAGTAGATTAAATCTTATCCCTGAGCTGTGTGGAATCTATTCGGCTGTCACGGGTGCAGGGCGGCGCAGGCGTGTTTCTACTGCAATACTCCACAACGGGAAACAGCAGGAAATAGTTATGCGAAAATTAAGAGGGTAATTTCTGCTGCCACGCCTTGATCCGGTTTTTTTCACCATCGGCTAATCCCTAAAGCCGGGGGCGATTCTGAAAGCGCGTCGCCCAGCACGGCCATCCCTGGCCGCGTGCCGAGGCCCGCAGGGAGCGTCTTTTGCCGTTCCGGCGTGCTCAGGCCGAGCTCAGACCGGTTTGCGGACGTTTAGCGATGGAAGTCATTTGTGGGGGTACCTCAGGGATTGCCTCCCCGCAGCAAATCGACCTCTCCTGGTTTTTTTATTTTTTCGTTATGTCTCGCAAATCCTTTAGGTAAAACGTGGGAACTGAATTTATTCATTGAACACCTAATTGAGATTGAATACTTTCTAATGCGTTGATTTAAGGACGATAGTTAGAAAAATCTTAAATGTACAGGGAGAGATCATGACTAGCTCAAAACGTAAAATTGAAGAGGCAAAACAGCGTCTGCAGCTGCTGGGGGAAGTTGAATCGCGCACTCAGTTTGGCGGATATTGCCTGACGGTGGAGAAAACCGTTTTTGCGGTCGTCGCTGACGGCGAGCTTTATCTGCGCGCCTGTGAGCAAGTGCGGCCCTATATTGTCGAACGCAAAATGGAGCCGCTAAACCTGAAAAAGCGCGGCGTGCCGGTGGCCCTTCACTATTATCGCGTTGACAGTGATTTATGGTCAGACAGCGATCAGCTGGTGGCGCTTTCCCGCCTTTGCCTGCTGGGGGCCAGGACGCAGCAGTTAGAAAAACAGAAAAAGCGGCGGCTTAAGGACCTGCCCAATTTGGGGGTTCGAATGGAGATGCTGCTACACCAGGTGGGAATTAACAACATCGAGACGCTAAAACAGAAGGGCGCGAAGCGGAGCTGGCTGCTGCTACGCACCTGCAACAGCAACCTCGGTTTAACCGTGCTCTACGCGCTGCAGGGGGCGATTGTTGGTCGCCATTACGAAGCTCTGCCGCAGGAGATGAAAGAAGAGCTGCGCATGTGGTTCCATCGCAATGCGCAGCGGGAAGCGAAAAGAGCGCGCGAACGCAACCAGGGGTTACGCTAGCCGCGCTGCGCGATCTGTTTTTTCAGCCGGGCAATTTCTGGTAAAAGAGCCACCAGCAGGCCAACCTGCTGAAGAACCAGTGGCTCTTTCGTTGTCGTATCGGCTTCACTATGCTGAATACGCTGCGCCAGACTATCCATCATCCGCTGAGCCTTATCCTCTTCCACAACCTCAATGTGCAGCACATCATCGACGTAACAGACGGCGTCATCCATCAGCTGCAGCATCTCGTCACTCTCCAGCTTTTCACGGTGCGCACCGAGCGCTGATATATAGCTGAGGAAAGAGTGATTCAGGCAGAGCAGGCGAAAAGCCGCTTCACGCAGCGTGCGGTCGGCTTTGTTTTCTACCGAAAGATTAGACACCACCGAAGCCAGCTCCGCATCACCATTGTGGGCATCACGACGGGCAACGCGATACTCCAGCCGATTGTCCTTGCCCTGATGGTACTGCACGAGAATCGCATCCAGATATCGGCAGTTGGCATTCAGGGTGCGCTCTGCCACGGCAGGAAGCCGCCGGAAGCGCCAGTCAGGCCAGATAAATGCCACGGCCAGCCAGGCAATGCCACAGCCAATCAGGGTATCGACAATACGCGGGATCGCCACTTCAAACCCTTCACCCAGCAGATTGAAACAGAGCAGAACCAGCAGGGTGATAAACATCGTGGCGTGGGCGTACTGAACGTTGCGGAAGGCAAAGAACAGCACGCCGGTGACCACCATCAGAATCAGCTGCCCCTCAACTGACGGTACCAGCCACAGCAGCGGCAGCCCCAGAACAATGCCCGCAAGGGTGCCGATGATGCGCAGTGCGAGGCGGCGGCGGGTGGCGTTGTAATTGGGCTGGCAGACAAACAGGCTGGTCAGCAAAATCCAGTAGCCGTGTTGTAATCCGGTCAGCTGGATAAAGGCATACCCGGTACACAGCAGCAGGGACAGGCGCACCGCGTGACGAAAAAGCGGAGACTCCGGGCTCATATGGCGGCTAAGCCGCAGGCGGATATCGCTCCAGCCGGTCAGCCCCTCACTGGAGAGCGTCTGGTCATGCTGTGGCCCGCTCTCTGCCAGCGCCTGTTCCGATTCAATGGTCGCCAGCTGCGCATCAATTGCCTTCAGATTGTTCAGCAGATAGTGCATTGCTTTCACCTCTGCGCTGGCGGGCTGCTGTATCTCCAGGCGCTGCAGCGCGCTGTTGAGATTGGTAAACACTCGCTCGAAATGAGCAGCGTGCAGATACTTTTCCCGCAGCAGAATCGCACTGGAAAGTGTCTGACAGGCCTGCGCCTGCAGCGTCAGCAGGCGCTGGAAGCGAAACAGAATATCGCTGGAGCCCCAGGCTTTGCGCAGAGCGTGATACTGCACGTGTGACGAACTGGCCCGCTCGTGAATATCCTGAGCGACAAAATAGTAGTGCAGGGTGCGCCGGGTGCCGCGCTGGCCACGGTCGCCGCGCAGACGTGACTGTATAGAGGCTTTTGCCTGATTCAGCAGCGTCACCAGCTGGCTGTTGGCCATGGCAACGCCGACCAGCGTCTGGCGATCGTCGTCTTCAATATCCGGGTCGAACAGGTTCGCTTTGGCTTCAAGATAGCGCGCCAGCTGGGCATAGCAGCGCGATATACTCTCCTGCAGCGGGCGGATGGGGAACAGCAGATGCCCGGCCAGCGTCAGCAGGTTATACCAAACAGCCCCCAGCAGCAGCAGGGCAGGCTGCAGATACCACTGGGCAAACAGGTTGATCCCCAGCATGGTATAGATGGCGATCAGCAGTGCACCGAAGGCGATGGTGGCATAGCGTGGCCCCAGCGCGCCCAGCAGGATAAAGCCCCAGCTAGATACTGCCAGCCCGACGATAAACAGCCATGGATGAGGAAACAGCAGCTCAACGGAAACCGAGGCGATACAGAAACAGACCAGCGTGATCAGCAGGTTGCGCAGGCGACCGCTCAGGCGATCGTCGAGGTCAGCGAGTGCGGCGGCGACCACGCCCAGCGTAAGCGGAATCGTCCAGGCGATCTGATGCAGCCACCAGGGAACGGCCGCCGTTCCCGCCAGTGCCAGCGTGATGCGGATATTGTAGAGCCAGCTGCTGTTAAAAGCCTGACGCCGCAGGCTGCTGAACAGGGATCTCTTCATCGAAACGGTTATTGAAAGCGTGCGCGCGCATTGGCTTCACGCGCGGCCTGAGCGACTTCCACTGAGACCACCCGGCGCCCGACCGGCCACAGGGAAATGGCGGCAATTTTGAAGTTGGCAATACCGACCGGAATGCCGATCAGCGTAATACACTGGGCGATACCGATGCAGATATGTGAGATACACAGCCACCAGCCGAAAAAGACCAACCAGACCACGTTCAGCAGCGTTCCACCGGTATTCAGTAGCGCATTCTTACCGCCCGGGTTTAACTCATCAACGTGCATCGCCTCATTGCCAAAAGGCACCAGCGACAGTTTGGTGATCTCCCAACATGAGCGGGTCAACGGCAGCGTGAAGATGAAAATAATGCTGACCAGCGTCGCGACCAGCCAGGCGAGGGTAGTAAAGAAACCTCCCAGCACAAAATTCAGGATATTTAATACGGTGCGCATAAACGGGTTTCCCTCTTGCGATAGCAATCATCAACGGACAATTCCTTGATTGTAACGCGTTTTAGCGCTGGAGCGGTACAGCACGGACAGTTAAACTGTCAGATGTAGAAAATAACCGCAGCCAGGGTCACCGGAATGGAACTGAAAGCAACATCGCTGGGCAAACATCTGGCACAACATCCTTATAATCGCGTGCGGCTGCTGAGCGCAGGCGTTGAGGTCAGCGGTGAAAAGCATGAATACCTGATCCCGTTTAACCAGCTACTGTCGATCAAATGCAAACGCGGCCTGGTATGGGGCGAGCTGGAATTCGCGCTGCCGGATAACAAAGTGGTGCGCCTGCACGGCACGGAATGGAGTGAAACCCAGCGCTTTTATCACTATCTCAATCAGGCCTGGCAGCAGTGGAGCAGCGAGATGAGCGAGGTCTGCGCCGAGGTGCTTAGCGCGCAGGAACAGCAGATCCGTCAGGCAGAACAGCAGGATAAATGGCTGAAGCGCAGCGATATCGCCGCGTGGCAGCAGGCGATTCACAAAGCTTTTGCGGCGGTGCCTCTGCCCGTTGAGCGGCTTGACGAGTTTGATAACTGCCGGGAAGCGTATCGCTACTGTCGCCAGTGGCTGAGCGATAACGATGGGCAGCGCGTGCAGCGTAATAATCAGTGGACCGAGCGTATGCTGGTGCAGCATGCTGATTTTTTCAACCAGGTGGAAACCTCTCCGCTCAACCCTTCGCAGGCCCGCTCCGTGGTCAATGGCGAAGATGCAGTGCTGGTACTGGCGGGGGCCGGCAGCGGTAAAACCTCCGTGCTGGTGGCTCGGGCCGGCTGGCTGATGATGCGTAAGCAGGCCAGCGCGGGTCAAATCCTGCTGCTGGCGTTTGGCCGCAAGGCCGCCGAGGAGATGAACGACCGCATTCGCGCACGTCTGCACAGCGAAGAGATTCAGGCGCGCACCTTCCACTCGCTGGCGCTGAATATTATCCAGCAGGGCAGCAACAAAGCGCCGACCATCAGCAAACTGGAAACCGATAATGCCACGCGGCAGTCGCTGTTAATTGACGTCTGGCGTCAGCAGTGCAGCGAAAAAAAAGCCCATGCCAACGGCTGGCGGCAGTGGCTGACCGAAGAGCTGGAGTGGGAGCTGGAAGAGGGCAGTTTCTGGCAGGATGACCGCCTGGCGAAACGGCTGGCAAGCCGCCTTGAACGCTGGCTGGGGCTGATGCGCATGCACGGCGGGGCGCAGGCGGCGATGATCGACAGTGCCCCGGAAGAGGTGCGGGAACTGTTCAGCAAGCGGGTGAAATTAATGGCGCCGCTGATGAAGGCGTGGAAAAGCGCGTTAAAAGAGGAAGGGGCGGTCGATTTCGCCGGGCTGATCCATCAGGCGGTCAATATTCTCGATAAAGGGCGTTTTATCAGCCCGTGGAAGCATATTCTGGTCGACGAATTCCAGGATATCTCCCCCCAGCGGGCGGCACTGCTGGCAGCCCTGCGTCGGCAGAATAAGCAGACCACGCTATTTGCCGTCGGGGATGACTGGCAGGCAATTTATCGTTTCAGCGGGGCGGAGATGACCCTGACCACCGCCTTCCACCACCACTTCGGCGAAGGCGACCGCTGCGTGCTGGATACCACCTACCGCTTTAATGAGCGCATCGGTGAAATCGCCAATGGCTTTATCCAGAGCAACCCGCATCAGCTGAAGAAACCGCTCAACAGCCTGAGCAAAGGCAATAAAAAAGCCGTCTCGCTGCTGCCGCAAACGCAGCTGGAAGCGCTGCTGAACAAAATGAGCGGCTATGCCAAAGCGGATGAGCGCATTCTGGTGCTGGCGCGTTATCACTATTTGCGCCCGGAAGAGCTGGAAAAAGCGCGCACCCGCTGGCCGAAACTCAACATCGATTTTATGACTATTCACGCCAGCAAAGGTCAGCAGGCAGATTATGTCATTCTGCTGGGGCTGGAAGAAGGTAAAGAGGGCTTCCCGGCCGCGGCCAGAGAATCAGTCATGGAAGACGCGCTGCTGCCCGCTGAGGAAGACTTTCCCGATGCGGAGGAGCGCAGGCTGGCCTATGTGGCGATGACGCGGGCAAAACAGCAGGTCTGGCTGCTGTACGATCGGGAAAATCCGTCGGTGTTTGTGGCTGAGCTGAGCCGTCAGGGCGTGCCGTTACTGCGCAAGCCCTGACCAAATAGCCGCGCCGGAGCTATTTCAGGCGCTGCTGCAGGTAACGTTCGTAATCCGGGATCAGGATCTCCACCGGCTGGGCGAAAAGCGGCGAGTGGATAATAAAATCAGCAGTAGCACGGTTAGTGGCGACCGGGATATTCCACACGGTTGCCAGGCGCAGCAGCGCTTTCACATCAGGATCGTGCGGCACCGCATTGAGCGGGTCCCAGAAGAAGATCAATACATCAATCTTCCCTTCAGAAATCAGCGCCCCGACCTGCTGGTCGCCGCCCATCGGGCCGCTCAGCATCGCCGTGACCGGCAGGCCGGTCGCGCGCTGCACCAGATTGCCGGTCGTTCCGGTGGCATACAGCGTGTGGTGCTGCAGCTGCTCTTTGTGGGTATCCACCCACTGCATCAGGGCATTTTTACAGTGGTCATGAGCCACCAGCGCAATATGTTTTTGCGGCTGGAGAGTACGGGTTGTCTGATCCATTCAGGTATCCTGGTCGGGTGGGACGGGCAAAATCGGGTCAACAGAGGGCTGAGTGTAGCGCTGAGATTAATCTGCGATCAACTGGTATGCAGGGCTTTCATCAGCAGCACAAAGCGCTGGCGGGTGGCGGAGTCAACCTGCTGATACCACAGGCGTAGCATGCGCTCGGCCGGATGATGGCTGAAGGCGATATCCGGCATTTGCCCGGTTGCCATGGCAGTCCGGCGCAGCGGCTGGGCAAAGCGCGGAACCGAGGCAATTTTGTCATCGAGGTTATACAGCACCATCGCCTGTTCTAAATCACCCTGCGCCTCACTCTGCAGGCGATCGCGCTTGCTCGCGACCTCGGCGCCATGCTCATCGAGCAGGACAAAGCGCGGGCTTTTATCAAAGTGCCTGCCGTCGCGCAGCGTCTGCAGGGCGGGAAGGGTGATAGTGACCGACTGCGCCTGAGTGGTGAAAGTGACGATCTGAGGAGCAGAAACCCAGTGGGTTGCCATAGGCGTTTGATTTTCCAGCGTGCGCTCAATGCGGAACAGCAACTGATGTTCCCCGCGCTCCAGTTCCAGGCCATCCGCGCCCTTCAGCAGCGAGCCGGAAATCTTATGTCCATCCAGTACCAGCAGATCAATATCCGGCGATAACTTCAGCGTGGTCGCCTGCACATGGGCAGCGAACAGCACTGTTATCAGTCCGATGATGACCCCGCGTAGCTTCATTGTTTCTCCGGCATGGTGAGTGATGGCTGATCGATGAATGTATCAAAGTCTTTCAGTATGACAGTATAGTAACATTTTAACATACTTATTCGTGCTATAACTCATGAAACGCAGCAGACGCTATTTTCCATGCGCTGACCAGGCCACAATTAGCGGCAGGCAGGTTAACCAGGTTAAGGGAGGCAACAATGAGTGATGAGACGATTGCACAAGTGCTGAAAACCACCAAAACTATTGCGCTGGTCGGGGCCAGTGACGATCCCTCGCGCCCCAGCTATGGCGTGATGGGCTATTTACTGGCGCAAGGTTATCAGGTTACGCCGGTCAGCCCGAAGCTGGCAGGGCAGACGCTGCAGGGGCAGAAGGTGTATGCCACGCTGGCAGATATTCCGCATCCGGTGGATATGGTCGATGTGTTTCGCAATGCACAGGCAGCATGGGGCGTGGCGCAGGAGGCGATAGCCATCGGTGCGAAGTCACTGTGGTTGCAGATTGGCGTTATCAACGAGCAGGCGGCCGTGCTGGCGAAAGAGGCGGGTTTGCAGGTGGTAATGGATCGCTGCCCGAAAATAGAGATCCCGCGCCTCGGCCTGACAAAGCAGGCATAAAAAACCCCGCGGCAGCGGGGTTTTATCAGTTTCTCAGGCGGGGAGCGGTCAACTGCTGGCGGATGGATGCCGCAAGCTCGTCCAGCGAGGAGTTATCCGGGTGTTCGCCGGGCAGTTCCCACGACAGCTGCGCTTCAGCCAGATAGGTTTGCACCGTCTGGCCATCATCATCTTCCATCACCACGTGATACCAGGGGGCTGAACGCATAGCATCGCTATCCACGACGTCATCAATGGCGGGTTCTTCCAGTGAATATTCCGGGTCGACATCCACCACTACACCGAGAAAACCGAGCAGCTGATGGCGTACCTGTTGTCCGATACCAAATTTGCTGGCAATCATTATTACCTCCTGAGAAATATTGCTCTTACCTGAAATGGGGGCACGAGCAACGTTTTCAAGTCACAATACGCGGCAGGCAAAACCTTTCAAATACATTCCTTCAGGATAGCTGGTAATCACCGGGTGATCGGCGGCCTGGCGGAATTGCTCAATAAACTGCACGTCACGCCCCGCATCCACGGCAGCATCCGCGATAAGCTTCTGGAACAGATCGGTGGACATCAGGCCGGAGCAGGAGAAGGTCATCAGCATCCCGTTAGGGTTAAGCAGCTGCATGGCCAGCATATTGATATCTTTGTAGCCACGGCACGCGCCCATCAGCTGATTTTTATTCTCAACGAATTTTGGCGGGTCCATGATGATCAGATCAAACTTCTCGCCTTCATCACGGTAGCGACGCAGCAGCTTGAACACGTCATCGCGCAGGAACTGGGCCTTAGAGAGGTCCAGGCCGTTCAGCTCAACGTTCTGACGCGCCACGTCCAGCGCCGCCTGCGACGTATCTACGCTGATCGCTTCAGCGCAGTTACCCATCAGTGCGGACACGGCAAAGCCCCCGGTATATGAGAAGCAGTTCAGCACGCGGCGGCCTTCGGCATAGCGGCGCGTGGCCAGGCGGCTGTCGCGCTGGTCAAGGTAGTAACCGGTTTTGTGCCCGGTCTGGATATCGACCAGCAGCTTCATGCCGTGTTCAGTAATCGGCAGCAGTTCCGGTGGCATCTCCCCCAGCACTAAGCCCTGGGTCAGCTCCAGACCCTCTTTCTTGCGCACGCTGACGTCGGAGCGGTCATAAATGGCGCAGCCCGGGTAGCAGGTCTGCAGCGCAGCGATCAGCGCGGCACGCTGATACTCTGCACCGGCGGACAGTAGCTGCAGCACGAGGAAGTTGCCGAAGCGGTCGATGGTCACCCCTGGCAGTCCATCAGACTCACCGGCGATAATACGGTAGCTGTCGAGATTATCACGCTGTGCCAGCCAGTCGCGCAGCTGCTGAGCGGCTTTCAGGCGGCGCACGAAGAAGTCGATATCAATCGATTCATCCTGCTGCCAGCTCCAGACGCGGGCGCGGATCTGTGATTCAGGCGACCAGGCGGCGCGCGCCAGCCATTTACCGCTGCTGTCGCAGACATCAATCGTTTCACCGGAGGAGGCTTTGCCCTCCATCCGGGCAACCGCGCCAGAGAAAACCCATGGATGGCGGCGAAGTAAGGACTTTTCACGTCCCTTGGCAAGAATTAATCGTACGGTCATGTTTTGCTATGCTTACTTTCAGAGAATCAGGCGATATTGTCCGGTGCCGACCGTCAAAAAGCAATCGGTGATAGGCAGAGGAGGAGAAATGGCAACGATCTGTGTGCGCGTATGGGTTCATGGCAGGGTGCAGGGGGTAGGATTTCGCTACAGCACCCAGCGCGAAGCGAAGCAGCACGGGCTGAGCGGCTATGCTAAAAACCTGAATGACGGCAGTGTAGAGGTGCTGGCGTGCGGTGAACAGTCTGGAGTGGAAGCCCTGTTGGCCTGGTTGAAAGCCGGAGGACCACGCAGCGCCAGGGTGGATAAGGTGCTGACTGAACCTCACCACCCCACGCATTTTCCGCAGGGTTTCAGCACCGCTTAGCTTTACAGACACTTAGCCGGTTTGGGTAAACCGGCAATTTTGGTGGCCTGCTTTGCCGGACCTTTCGGGAACAGGCGGAAGAGATAACGGCTGTTGCCTTTCTCCTCGCCGTACTTCTGCGCCATCGCTTTTACCAGCATGCGCACCGCCGGGGAGGTATTAAACTCCAGATAAAATGCCCGCACGAAGCGCACCACTTCCCAGTGGGCCTCGCTCAGTTCGATGGACTCTTCTGCCGCCAGCGCCAGCGCCAGCGTCTCATTCCAGTCCGCAACTGATTTCAGATAGCCCTGCGCATCGCGCTCAATCTCTTTACCTTCAAACTGCACTCTCTTGCCCCACGCTATTTAACCGGCGCCCAGTTTAGCAAACTTTTAGCGGCAAAAAAAAAGCCCCGCGCTGCGGGGCTTGATGCCAACCGGTCGCGGCTTAGTTATTACGCGACATGCCGAGCAGGCTCAGCAGGCTGACGAAGATGTTATACAGCGACACATACAGGCTCACGGTGGCGCGAATATAGTTGGTTTCGCCGCCGTGAATGATGTTGCTGGTCTCCCACAGGATCGCACCGGCAGAGAACAGAACAAACAGCACGCTGATCGCCAGGTGCAGAGCAGGGATGTTGAGGAACAGGTTGGCGACAACAGCCACCAGCAGCACCACAAAGCCGGCCATCATCATGCCGGAAAGGAATGACATATCCTTGCGCGTGGTCAGCACATAGGCAGAACAGCAGAAGAACACCAGCGCGGTGCCGCCCAGTGCCAGGCCGATCACATCGCCCATGCCGGCAGACAGGAAGCTGTTTAGAATCGGGCCAAGGCTATAACCGAGGAAGCCAGTGAAGGCAAACGCCGCCAGGATGCCGGCCGGGCTGTTAGCCAGACGGTAGGTCAGGAACATCAGGCCGTAAAAACCGACCAGCATCAGGATCAGTCCCGGTGCCGGTAGGGCATATACGGTGCTCAGCGTGGCGGTGAGCGCGGAAAATGCCAGCGTCAGGCCGAGCAGGAAATAGGTGTTGCGCAGAACTTTGTGCGTGCTGAGCAGCGAGCTTTCACGTGTGCTTGAAACGATGCGATCCATAAAACACCTCTTCTGGGTCACTAAAAAATGGCGATGGTAATATAGCAGCGAGAATAAGGAGCACAGCGCAGCGGGGAAAGGCGTTTTACCCTTCTTTACGCGCTAAAACGCTGATTCCGTGAGCAGGCTGGTGATAATCTCAACAAACAGCTGTCGATTGACGTTTTTTCACGCGATTGAAACAAAAGCCACTTTACAAGCTCTACGGGGATGTTTATAGTGCGCCCCATTGTGGAAGCGTGGCCGAGTGGCTGAAGGCACCGGTCTTGAAAACCGGCGACGGGAAACCGTTCTAGAGTTCGAATCTCTACGCTTCCACCACCAAATTCAAACGGGTTAGCGAAAGCTAGCCCGTTTTGCTATGCGCGCAATAAACAGACCGACCCACGCCTCTCTCTGCTGCTTTCTTATCCATTTTGCTACGCGTTGCTGGTTTTTCCGGCAAACGAACACAAATGCTCACAAAATCAACAAAGTAGATAAAAATAGTCTTGGCAAATGCGCAAACACCCCCTATACTGCGCCCCATCAGTTAGCGAGACACGTCTCAACAGCTGGTACGTGTGGAAGCGTGGCCGAGTGGCTGAAGGCACCGGTCTTGAAAACCGGCGACGGGAAACCGTTCTAGAGTTCGAATCTCTACGCTTCCACCATCAAATTCAGAACCCCGGGCTTAACAGTCCGGGGTTTTTTGTTTAGCGCATTCCAGCCAGTCCGTGCTCCACGGTGGCCAGATAGATGCAGAAGTAATCTTTAACCATCTCGATAAACGTTGGTGACAACGTCAGGTCATTGGCACCTTCTTCGATCTTCAGCAAGCCAATCTCTTCAGCGGCCTGCAGGCAGCGCCGGATATGCGAGCGGGAAACGCCGCAGCAGAATGCCGATTTCAAAATATTGAATTTGATGGTCAGGCTCTGCTGCTTAATGGTTTCCAGATAAAGATTAAACATCATCATATGCCCGCCGTCGCGGCTGAGAAACTCAGCGCTGCCGGGCACCATATCGTGGATAAACAGACGGTTAAGCGTGATCTCCGCATAAGTACGGAAAAATTCAGGCACGAAATTTTTGTGCTGCTGATAAAATTCAAGGTCAAAAGAGTCGGTCAGCATCGCGCAGGGGATAATCATGGTGTTGATCATACGCTGCGTTTCTGCCAGCGCCTTCGGCGTTGGCTTATAATTCAGTTTGCGCTTATCTTCACTGTCGCGATAAACCTCCAGTCTTCCTCCAACCCGCAGAAAAAGCAGGAATGAATCCAGAGAGTTACTGCTGAAAAGATCGTTACTGATACAAAAGCGTTTTACATCTTTAAAGGTACTGCTTTTACGAATGTAGTAGATGCCGAGTATTGCCGATCCGACAATAAATCGATTCGCTTTAAATAGCGTTTTGAAGTAAAGCGGATTAGTTAAGTACAGCTTAAGTAAAAGCTCATAATGACACTGGATCGCGTCATTGAGTTCCTCTCGTGCTTTGTACTCTTCAGCTTTGCATTTTAGCTTTTTTTCTAATTCTGGCTTCTTTTTGCTTATAAAAGGCATATATCACTTCCTTAGTTATATTATCTTCCGTGGTGTAAGAATTATCTTATTTTGCTATTTCGACTCTGTCAACCGAAGCGGGGTTTTTTTACTTATTTTAACATGACTAAGTGTTAATAGTAGCCGTAAAACATTTGTATTACATGCACTTAAGTTGCGTAAGATCTTTCTTAATTGCCAATATTTCTGGCTGGGTAATCTTAGGCCTTCGTAACATATTGTTTTTGATCTGATTTAAATTAACAACAAAAATGGACAGTGACTTGGGTAGTGGACTGATTAGTATTGCCTCGCTTTTAAAGGAATACCGGGGATGAGGTGGTCGATTATTGTAATTAATAACCGACGGCACTTTCATGACGAGGCTCATTCTTTCAGTTAAATATCAGTCAAGGACAATTAAATGGAAATCAAAAAAATCACCGCTGTTGCACTGTTCGCTATGGCCACTACTGGCGTCGCTCATGCAGCCGATCAGGGCAACGGTAAAGTCACCTTTTACGGTTCAATCGTCAATGCTCCCTGCTCAATCGCACCAGGTGTGGACGATCAAAAAATTCCATTGGGTCAGGTCTCTAATTCGGACCTGGCGAACGGTGGCGAGCAGAAAGCCGTCGACTTCACCATCGATCTGCAGAACTGTGACGATGCAACCAAGCACACGGTAACCGCGACCTTCACCGGTATGGCGGGCGTTGATGGCCGTCTCGGTATCACCGGGGAAGCGAAAGGCGCCAGTATTTTACTGCGCGACGGCAGCGGTAAGAAAATCGAGCTGGGCACGCCAACCACCGCACAGACGTTAAACGGTAACGCGAACACGCTGCAGTTTACCGCCGCCCTGAAGGGTGATGGCACCAAAGATGCGCCAGTTGAGATTGGCACCGGTGCATTTACGGCAGTGACTAACTTTACACTGGCCTATCAGTAATTCACCTCCGCCAGATAAATAACAGAGCGCCTGCAATAGCAGGCGCTATTTATCGCCCGTTGAGCATCAACCAGTGACGATTTGTGGGACCATGGGAAAAATGACCTTTACAATCAAATCGCCAGCATTCCTGGTTATTTCCATTTTTCTGGCGCTAAGTTCAACTTTGAATAGGGTTCATGCTGAAGATATTCAGTTTAACACCGATCTTTTAGACGTCGACGATCGTAATAATATTGACGTCACTAATTTTGCGCGCAAAGGCTACATTATGCCTGGCCGCTATACCCTTAATGTCCGGCTGAACGGTGACGCACTGGGCGACCGCAGCGTGGATTTTTACACCCCAAAAGAGCATCCCGATGAGAGCCTTCCCTGCCTGACCCCGCAGCTGGTGGATGAACTGGGTCTGAAATCGGCGGCGACCGATGCCCTTAAATGGTGGCACGGCGGCGAATGTCTGGCAACCAGCAGCCTGGCAGGAACGCTGGTGCGCGGCGAGCTGGCTAACTCGACGCTGTCGATCAGTATGCCGCAGGAGTTTTTGCAGTATCAGTCCGCCAACTGGGACCCGCCCTCGCGCTGGGATAACGGCATTCCCGGGCTGCTGTTTGACTACAACCTCAATACCCAGGCGCGCTTTAACGCCCACTCCGGCGACCAGCGCAGCCTGAGCGGCTCCGGTGTCGCGGGTGCCAATGCCGGCCCCTGGCGTTTGCGTGCTGACTGGCAGGGGCGGCGCGACAGCCAGCGTGGTGAAACGCGCAGCAGCTTTGACTGGACGCGCTATTACGCCTACCGCGCGCTGCCGCAGCTGGGGGCCAAGCTGACGCTGGGCGAGGATTATCTGGTCTCCGATATTTTTGACAGCTTTCGCTTTGCTGGCGCCAGCGTGGTAACCGACAGCAATATGCTGCCGCCCAACCTGCGCGGTTATGCACCGGAAGTGACGGGCGTCGCCCGTACCAATGCCCGCGTGGTGGTGATGCATCAGGGCCGCGTGCTCTATCAGTCCCAGGTCGCTGCCGGGCCATTTCGCATTCAGGATATTGATGATTCAGTGATTGGCGAACTGGATGTGCGGGTGGAGGAAGAAGACGGCACGGTGCAGACCTTCACGCTCAATACCGCGACGGTGCCTTATCTGACGCGCCCGGGACAGGTACGCTACAAAATGGCGCTGGGCCGACCGGTAAACTGGCAGCACGCGGCCAACGGACCGGAATTTGCCAGCGCGGAGTTCTCGTGGGGAGTCAACAACGGCTGGTCGCTGTACGGCGGCGCAATTGGCAGCGATAAATACCAGGCGCTGGCCGGCGGTATCGGTCGCGATCTGCTGGCATTTGGCGCGATGTCGTTTGACGTCACACACTCAATGGCGCAGCTGGCGACGGGGGAGTCGCGCGCGGGAAATTCCTATCGCCTGAGCTACTCAAAGCGTTTTGATGATTACGGCAGCCAGGTGACCTTTGCCGGTTATCGCTTCTCTGAAAGCCAGTTCATGACCATGGACGAGTTCCTGGATGCGCAATCGCAGCGGGACCGCACCAGCAACAGCCGCGAGATGTATATGGTAACGCTGGCACAGGATATTCGCCCGCTGGCCGCCAGCGTGCAGCTGAGCTATAACCGGCAAACCTGGTGGGACAAGCCCGATACGGAACGTTTTAGCCTGGCCATGTCACGCTATTTTGATCTGATGGAGTGGCGCAATCTCAGCCTTTCGCTCTCCGCCTGGCGCAACCGGGATAATCAGAGCAGTGACAAAGGGCTCTATTTATCGCTCTCGCTACCTTTTGGCGACAATAAGACCATCAGCTACAGCGGTTCAACCGGGCGTGATAACAACACTCAGCAGGTCAATTATTATCAGCGGCTGAATAATAGCGACAGCTATAGCCTGAGCGCCGGCAGCAGTAATAACAGTGCTGCGATGGCGGGATATTACATTCATGAAGGTAATGCCGGCCAGATGACCGCCAGTGCCAATATTCAGCCGGATAATTATCAGGCGTTTGGCGCCACGATGAAAGGGGGCATAAGTGCCACAACTGAGGGCATGGCGCTACACCGTCAGAATAGTCCTGGCGGCACGCGCTTATTACTGGATACCGACGGCGTGGCGGATATTCCGGTGAAATCAACTTCAGGCACGGCCCGCAGTAATCGCTTTGGCAAAATGGTTATTTCCGACGTCAGCAGCTATTACCGCAACCAGGTAGGCATTGATATTAACCGATTACCTGAAAATGCCGAAGTCACCTCCTCAATGGTGCGGGTAACCCTGACCGAGGGGGCCATCGGCTACCGGCACTTTTCCGTGCTGGCAGGGCAGAAGGCTATGGCGGTTATCCGCCTGGCTGATGGGAGCTTCCCGCCTTTTGGTGCGCAGGTATTTAACGCGCGCCAGCAGGAAGTGGGGCTGGTCGCTGATGGTGGCAGTGTGTACCTCAGCGGGCTGCAGTCCGGGCAACAGATGTCAGTGCACTGGGATGGAAAAACGCAGTGCACGCTGACGCTACCGCAGCTGGATTCAGCATCGCTGGCGAACCTGCTGCTGCCTTGCTTCAAAGCCGTAGCTAAAAACACCGAACTTTCGCAGGCTGCAAAATAAAGGAACAGTAAATGAAATCATTAATCAAGCCGGCTGCGCTAAAAACCATCGCGGCCACCACTCTGTTTATCTCCTCATTCTCATGGGGCGCTATCGCACTGGACCGCACGCGCATTATTATGGATGCCGATAATCCCTCCGTCAGCCTGACTGTCACCAATGAGAGTCAGCGTTTACCCTATCTGGCGCAGGGGTGGCTGGAAAACGAGCATGGAGAGAAAATAACCACGCCCTTAACTGTCTTACCACCGGTTCAGCGCATTGAGCCGGGCGAAAAAAGCCAGGTTAAAATCCAGTCGCTTCCCAGCGCTAATTTACTGGCGCAGGATAAAGAGACACTTTTTTATTTCAATCTGCGCGAGATCCCACCGCGCGCCGATAAGCCGAATACTTTGCAAGTGGCGCTGCAAACCAAAATAAAGCTGTTTTACCGCCCGGCATCGCTGCAGCTGTCACCAGGTGCCTATGCCAATCCGGTACAGCTGCAGGTCAGACTGACGCGCGTTGGCGATGATTACCGTATTGAAAACCCGACGGGATACTACATCACCTTCGTCGGAGCCAGCCGCCATGAGGGGGAAGAGTCGGTCCGCGGGTTTGCGCCGCTGATGGTCGGCCCGCGGCAGAATGTGATGCTGGGCGGCAGCGCGGCAGCGCTGGGAGATGCCCCGGTGCTGCAGTACGTTAATGATTTTGGCGGACGCGTCGCGCTGCACTTCCGTTGTCAGGCGGGCAGCTGCAGGGCGGTGGCTAAATCATGAGGCGGGCACTGGTTCTGCTGCTGGTGCTGCTGCTGCCGCTGCACGCGCTGGCATTTGAGTGTATCGACAAGCGCGATGGCAAACCGTTTGATGCGGTGGGGCAGCGCAACATTGACGTCACCGTCAATCTGTCACCAGAGATTATTATTGGCGACGTGGTGGTGTTTGACCTCTCGGACACTTTCACCTGCCGCAATACTAACCCCAGAGTCTATGTCGACTATATGCGCCTTAACTCGGGGACCTATCAAACTTCGCTGGATCAGTCATTCAGCAGCGGACTGGAGGTTAACGGCACCCGCTATCTTAATCCGATCAACTCGGCGATTACCATATTCGAGCTGCGCGACGGCAACTGGCACGATCTGCAGGTAAAAGCCTTTTACCAGTTAAAGAACAGCCCGGGGCGCGGCGTGTTTATCAAGGCCGGGACGGTGGTCGCCAGCATGCAGATGTACAAATGGAGTACGCCAGCGGGCGGGGTGTTTACCGCCAACTGGCGCATTCTTGCCGCCAACGATGCCTATTACACCGCCGGCACCTGCGAGATCAACAACAGCCAGGACATTAATATCGATTTTGGCTTTGTCGCCCGCAATCAGCTGACGCAAAGCGCCAGTCTCAGTCCGTTCAGGCAGCAGGTGAATATTCCCTATCGGTGTAAAGACACCAGTGACTGGGCGGTGAAGCTGACGCTGTCGGCGGATGCCAGCAGCTTCTCCTCGCAGGCAATCAAAACCACCAACCCCGATTTGGGGGTAGAGCTGTACCACGACGGCCAGCTGATCAAGCCTTTCGACAGCATCAACAGCCGTATCGTAAACGGTATCGGCAGCGACGATTTCACCTTTGCTCTGGTGAGGTCGGGCAATGCTCAGGTGGCGACCGGCGAGTTTAACGCCACCGCGATATTAGTGATGAGCCTGCAGTAGGGGCCGGAACGCTGGAACAAGGATGCACTATGACCGACCGTGCTTATATTACCGTCATGATGTTGGACAGTGACCGCTATTTTCAGGAGGGCGTAGTGCAGGTGCTGAAGAATCAGCTGCCGCACACGGTGGTCAGGCACAGCGCACAACTTCAGGGCAACGTCGATCTGCTGATCGCCGGGTGTGACGCGGTTTCGCTCTGTGCCGCGCAGCATTTCGCCGCAAGCATGTCGCCGCACGGCCAGCTGATCACCATCACCGATACCGCGCAACAGCGCTGGCAGTCGTTACCGCCGCTGCTGCAGGCCTGCCCGCAGTGGCTGTTGCATCGTCGCCAGTCGGAGGCCCAGCTGGCAGCGCTTTTGCGCCGGGTTATGCCGCCCGATACCCGGCTTATCATGATAGTCGACCCGCGTGCGCACAGTGAAGAGAAGCTGACGCCGCGGGAAAAAACGCTGATCGAACTGCTGCGCGTTAATGCGACACCGCACCAGATAGCGAGGTGTATGGCGCTGCATCCGAAAACGGTCAGCACCTATAAACGGTCGGTAATGCACAAGCTGGGGATGCAGAAGAATCTGGAGCTGTATCACTGGTTACTTTATTCATAAGGATGCAAATCATGAGCGGATACAGGCAGTGGCTGTGGGCTATCATGCTGGCGGCGAGCGGCGCCGTGGCGGCGGATAACAGTAATGGGTTCGGTAAAATTAATATGCGCGGGGTGGTGATCGATGCGCCCTGTTCGCTTGCACCGGAGTCGGCCAGCCTGGAAGTGGACTTCGGCCAGCTAAGCAGCGCCGCGTTGCGTAACGGGCGCGAATCTCAATCCGAAGAGTTCGTGCTCATTTTGCAACGCTGTTCCAGCATGCTGAAAAATCAGGTGCGCGTCACTTTTCAGGGGACCGCCTATTCAGACGGCCTGTTTGCAGTCGGCAGCGGCAACGAATCGATCGGACTGGTCCTGCGCGACCGTAATGGGCAATCGGTATTAAATAACCAGCCGGTTGCCTGGCAGCGCATTAATGATGGCGATAATAAGCTGGTTTTTTCTGCGGCAGTGAAAGGGCGCGCGGCCACCATCGATACGGGGACTTTTCAGGCCCAGGTATTATTCCTGATTGAGTACAACTGAAGCTGAATAAAAGCGCTTATCACCGTGCTTAACGTCTTCTGTTTTGCCCGACATCCTGCTATTTTCATGCGAGGTGGTGATGATTAGAGCATTCCTAAAAACATCCTGTTTCTTTTCAATCCCCTGAAGCCACTAAACCGCCGGGGTCAGAGTCTGCTATATTCTCAATATCAATGACTAAACCCAGTCTCTGGCCTTATCTTGAGAGCGGTGGTGGTGAGTCAGCGCAGCGCGCTGCTCTTCTTTCTGCGCTGCAGGTTTTTGCCGGCCGGTAAGTTCACCCTTTGAATCAATGGAATAAATAGATGATCAACAAGTTCAGTCTCTGCGCGTTAGCGGTTTACTCCGCACTCTCCGGTGCTTCTGCCTGGGCTGCCGACGGCGATTATCAGCTGGAACAGGTGCTAATGATGAGCCGCCATAACCTGCGCGCCCCGCTGGCAGATAACGGCAGCGTACTGGCGCAGGCCACTAAAAAAGCCTGGCCGAAATGGGAAGTTCCGGGCGGCCAGCTGACCACCAAGGGTGGGGTGCTCGAAGTTTACATGGGGCGTTATACCCGCGAATGGCTGGCGCAGCAGGGGCTGGTGAAAGAGGGCGAATGCCCATCTTCTGACGACATTTACGCCTATGCCAACAGCCTGCAGCGCACCGTTGCCACCGCGCAGTTCTTTATTACCGGCGCTTTCCCGGGCTGTGATATTCCGGTTTCGCATCAGGATGAGATGGGCAGCATGGACCCGGTATTTAATCCGGTGATCACCAACGACAGTGAAGAGTTCAACAAGCAGGCGCTGGCGGCAATCAATGCCGAAGGCGAAAAGCTGGCCCTGAAGCCGGCCTTCCAGCGTCTGGAAAAAATCATCGATTATAAAAACTCCGCGGCTTGCAACGGTAAGAAGCAGTGCGACCTTTCCAGCACCAATCAGAACCAGTTCAGCGCTGATAATGGCAAAGAGCCAAATGTTTCCGGCCCGCTGAAGGTGGGTAACTCGCTGGTGGATGCCTTCACGCTGCAGTATTACGAAGGTTTCCCAATGGAGCAGGTGGCCTGGGGGCAGATCAAAACGCCTGAGCAGTGGCAGGAGCTGGCCGCGATTAAAAATGGTTATCAGGATGCGCTGTTCACCTCCCCGGCCGTCGCGCACGAAGTCGCCGCGCCGCTGGTGGACTACATTCGCAGCATGCTGGTCGACCAGGATAAAGCCAGCGCGCCTAAAGTGACGCTGATGGTGGGGCACGACTCCAACATTGCTTCACTGCTGACCGCTTTGGATTTCAAACCGTATGACCTGCCGGGCCAGAATGAGCAGACGCCAATCGGTGGCATGGTGCAGTTCCAGCGCTGGCACGACAAGAAAAATGACAAGGAGCTAGTCAAAGTGGAGTACGTCTACCAGACATCCGGCCAGCTGCGTGATGCAGAGCCGCTGTCGCTGGACAATCCACCGAAGCGCGTCACGCTGCAGATGGCCGGTTGCCCGACCGATGCCAACGGCTTCTGCTCGTGGGATAAGTTTACCGAAGTGCTGAACACGGCACTGCAGGGCACGCCGCTGCAGGTTGCTACCCCGGCTGCTGCTGCGCCTGCTGCCGATGCCAAACCGGCCGACGAGAAAGCCGTAGTAAACAAAGCCCTGGCCGATAAAGCGGCCGCGGATAAGGCCGCAGCGGAAAAGGCAGCGCAGGCGAAAGCATCAGCTGAAAAAGCAGCGGCAGACAAAGCCGCTGCGGAAAAGGCCGCGAAAGAGAAGGCCGCAGCCGACAAAGCTGCCGCAGACGCCGGCAAAGCCACTGCCGACAAAGCTGCTGCCGACAAGGCAACGGCGGATAAAGCCGCCAGTGACAAAGCCACGGCAGAGAAAACCTCCCCTGGCGCGGCAGAGACTAAACCCGCCCCGGCGGCGGCCCCTGCGGCCAACTGATGTAGCCGAGAGTGTGACAACAGGCCAGCAGCTAGTGCTGGCCTTTTTTTTTCTCCGCTGGGCAAATGCTGCCGCCAGCGCTTAGGCATTTAACGTCTCTCCTCAGTGTAAGCAGCGATATACCCTGATTTTGTTGTTCATCAGGTGCTATGGCACCCGACTTAACGAATCAGGAGACTCATTCAATGACCCGCTCAACCAGCTATGGTGAGATTCAGCCTGGCGAGCACAAAACGCTTATCCCAGGCGTAACGCTCTCTGACTCTCACTGCTCTTCCCGCTTACTTCTCCTCACCTTCAACGAAGAGATCACCCAGGCTTTTCTACAGGCAGCGCGCACCTTGCCGGTTCAGGCGCTGGAGTACAAATCGATGTTGCGCTTTCACCTTGGCAAGCTGCTGGACGATCTCTGCGGCAATCAGCTGCGGTCGCTGCTGAGTCGCACCCTGCAGTCGCGCGAGCAGGGGGCACTGTTAATCAATGCGCAAGGGTTGATCAGCGTTGACCGGGCAGAGGATATGGTCCGTCTGGCCACGGCGATCGCGCATCTGATTGGCCGCGCAAATTTCGACTCGATGAGCGGACAGTACTACGCACGCTTTGTGGTGAAAAACAGCGACGATTCCGACAGCTACCTGCGTCAGCCGCACAAGCCGCTGGAGCTGCATAATGACGGCACCTACGTGGATGAACCGACGGATTTTGTGCTGATGATGAAAATCGACGAGCAAAATATGCAGGGCGGTGAGTCGATTCTGCTGCACCTTGATGACTGGGCGCAGCTCGACAGCTGGTTCAGCCATCCGCTGGCGCGGCGTACGATGCGCTGGTCGGCACCGCCCAGTAAAAATACGCCGCACAGCGTTTACCACCCGGTATTTGGCGTGGACGAACGCGGCCGGCCGGTGATGCGCTACATTGACCAGTTTGTTCAGCCAAAAGATTTTACCGAGGGCAACTGGCTGACCGCGCTGTCGGACTCGCTGGAAAACAGCGGAGGTAAAATCTACGTTCCGGTGCCGGTGGGCAGCATGCTGTTGATCAACAATCACTTCTGGCTGCACGGGCGCGATAAATTCCTGCCGCATCCGGCGTTACGGCGCGAGCTGCTGCGCCAGCGCGGTTACTTCACACCGGTGCTGTAATCGTCGGGCAGGGAGGGCTGCGCACAATGTATGATTTCGTGATTGTTGGCGGGGGCATTATCGGGATGTCGACGGCTATGCAGCTGATGACCGCCTATCCGGATGCGCGGATAGCGGTGCTGGAGAAGGAGACCGGGCCAGCCCAGCACCAGACCGGTCACAACAGTGGCGTGATCCACGCGGGGGTCTATTACACGCCGGGCAGCCTGAAGGCGCGCTTCTGCCTGGCCGGTAATCAGGCGACCAGGAAATTCTGCTCACGCCATCAAATTCCCTGGCAGGCATGTGGAAAAATAGTTGTCGCCACAACGCCGCTTGAGATGGATCGCATGGCAACCCTGTGGAAGCGTTCGGCGGCAAACGGGCTGCAGCGGGAGTGGCTGAATGCAGAACAGCTGCAAGAGAGGGAGCCAAATATTGTTGGCCTCGGCGGCATTCTGGTGCCCGCCAGCAGTATTGTTGACTACCGCCAGGTCACGGTTACGATGGCTGAGATATTCACCCGCCGGGGCGGTGAAATTATCTATCAGGCTGAGGTCACGGCGCTGCATGAGGAGAGCCAAAGCGTGGCGATCACCACGGCGCGCAGCGAGTTCAGCTCACGCTATCTGATCGCCTGCTCAGGGCTGATGGCCGACCGGCTGGTGGCTATGCTGGGGATCGATGCGGGTTTTATCATCTGTCCGTTCCGCGGCGAATATTTCCGTCTTGCCAGCCAGCACAACCAGATTGTTAACCATCTTATCTATCCGGTGCCCGACCCTGCGGTGCCGTTTCTCGGCGTTCACCTGACGCGGACGATTGAGGGTAGCGTCACCGTCGGCCCCAATGCGGTGCTGGCCATGCAGCGGGAAGGCTATCACAAACTTGATTTCAGCTGGCGCGATGTCCGGCAAATGGCGGCCTATCCGGGAATGCGCAAAATGCTGCGCAGGCACTTTCAGGCGGGCGTGCAGGAGATGAAAAATTCACTCTACAAAAGTGGCTATTTGCGGCTGGTGCAGCGCTATTGCCCCACTCTAAAACAGCAGGACCTGCTGCCGCATCCGGCGGGCGTGCGCGCCCAGGCAGTCACGCGTGAAGGGGAGCTTATCGACGACTTTCTGTTCGTCAGCACTGCCCGCACCCTTCACGTCTGCAACGCGCCGTCGCCTGCTGCCACCTCAGCCCTGCCGATCGGCGAGCATATCGTCAGCCGGATTAAGGCGCTGGTGGGGTAGCCGCAGCATCGCGATCAGTGCGGAGAGCAGCGGCCGTTGTTCAGCGCTGTTCCAGACGCAGAGCGAGGGCAACAGCAGCGAACTCTGCGGCAGCGGGCAATAGCTGACGCCGGCCATCGCGGTAAAACGCAGGCTGGCGGGGACCAGTGCGATACCGCAACCGCGCGCCACCAGCGCCACGACGCCCAGCCAGTGGCGTGCCTCCCAGCGCGTGTCGGGCTCAATATCTGCGGCCAGCAATACTGACTGAATGCGGTCGTAATAACGCGGGGAAAATCGGCGCGCGAAGAGGATAAACGGCTCCTCTTTGAGCTGGTTGAGCGCCAGCTCACCGGCAGCTGCCAGCGGATGCTGCACCGGTAAGCAGAGTGCCAGCCTGTCGTGGGAAAAACGCAGTGAGGAGAGGCCTGCGGGCAGGGGGGAAGTATGAATAAACCCCACGTCCAGGCTGCCGTGAGCCAGCTCGCTTAGCTGGTTGCAGGTATTGAGCTCGCGCATACTCAACTGCATCCCCGCGTGGCGCTGCTGAAACTGCTGCATCAGCTCGGGCAGTCCCTGATAGAGCAGCGCGCCGACATAACCGATACGCAGATGGCCGGTCACCCCGTGCGCCACGTTTTGCACCTCAAGTAGCATGCTTTCCATCCGGTCCAGCAGCGCCTGGGCCGCAGGGATCAGTGCCTTACCTGCGGCAGTCAGCCGCACCTGCTGGTGGCTGCGTTCAAACAATTTTGCCCCGATCGACTCCTCCAGCTGGCGAATGCTGACGCTCAGCGGCGGCTGTGAAATAGCCAGACGCAGGGCGGCACGGCCAAAATGCAGCTCCTCGGCCAGCACCAGAAAATAGTGTAAACGACGAGTATCCATAAGCGGCAGTTCACTCCTCCGGTGGCGACATCATCTGAATACAGTATCAGCCGATACAGCGTCGGTATTGGACAAAGCTGCGCCATTTGCCAACAGTGGTCCTCAGACAACGCAATGGAGGTCACATGTCTCTCTTCAATTCTCAAGCGGAAAACATTCCGGATCGTCACGACGTCAATCTGTTTACCAGCGACACCACGCTTCAGGCTCTCCTGCCGCTTTATCTCTCTGACGCACTGCGCAAACAGCTGCATGCCCGGCTGCAAACGCTGGGGGCACTGGCCGGGGGGCGGCTGAATACACTTGCCGAGAGCGCCGATAAAAATCCACCGCAGCTGAAGATGCGCAGCCGCACCGGCAGCGACCGGCAGAGCATCATCAAGCACCCGGCGTATAGCGAAATGGAACAGCTTGCTTTTGGTGACTTTGCCATGGCGGCGCTCTCACACCGCGCCGATCTTCCCGGCTGGCCGGGGCCCTGCCCGCCGCTGGTGAAATACCTGTTTACCTATCTGTTCGTGCAGGCCGAATTTGGTCTGATGTGCCCGGTTTCGATGACCGACTCGCTGGCGCGCACGCTGAAAAAGTTTGGCTCGCCGATGCTGACGCAGCGTTATCTGCCGCGCCTGACCTCCCTGGATGCCGCAACGCGCCTGCAGGGAGCGATGTTTATGACCGAGCAGGACGCAGGTTCTGATATTGCCGCCACCACCGCGCTGGCGGTGCCAGCGCAAGATCACTATCTGCTGTATGGCGAAAAGTGGTTCTGCTCGAACCCTGACGCCGGGCTGGCGATGGTGCTGGCACGTATTGAGGGCGCTCCCGGGGGGATAAAAGGGGTGTCGCTGTTTCTGCTGCCGCGCACGCTGGAGGGGGGAGCCGCCAACGCCTACCGAATTCTGCGGCTGAAAGATAAGTTGGGCACGCGCTCGATGGCCAGCGGAGAGATCCGGCTGGAAGGTGCCCAGGCCTGGCTGGTGGGTGAGGCAGGTCGTGGCTTTGTACAGATGGCGGATATGATTAACAACTCGCGCCTGTCAAACGGCGTGCGCTCCGCCGGGCTGATGCAGCGGGCGGTCAGCGAAGCGTTCTACATCGCCCGGCAGCGGCGTGCCTTCGGCAAAACGCTGATTGAGCAGCCGCTGATGCGGCGCCAGCTGCTAAAAATTTTACTGCCTTGTGAGCAGGCGCGCAGCATGGTGCTGCAGAGCGCAGAGATACTGCGCCGGGCTGACGGCGGTGATAAACAGGCTTACGCGCTGCTGCGTATTCTGACGCCGCTGATTAAGTTTCGCGCCTGCCGCGATGCGCGTAAGGTCACCGCAGATGCCATGGAGGTGCGCGGCGGCTGCGGTTATATCGAAGAGTGGGGCGACCCACGCCTGTTCAGGGATGCGCAGCTTGGCTCGATCTGGGAAGGGACCAGCAACATTGTGGCGCTGGACGTGCGGCGCGCCATTCTGCGGGAGCAGTCGCTGGAGGCGCTGGCGCCCTGGCTGGCGCACTACCTGTCTGAGGCAAAGCTGGGCAGCGAGCTGCAGCAGCAGTTTGCCGCAGCGCAGGAACAGGTGTGGGCGCTGGCCGCAGCGAGCGCTCAACCCGAGGGCACGGCGCTGGCCCGTGCCGCAGCCAGCGGACTCTATCATTTCATCAGTGCGGTCATCATGGCGTGGGAGAGCCAGCAGGCCGGGCTGCCGGCCAGACGCCAGCTTGCCCAGCTAATCCTTATTCATAAGCTGCTGCCGCATAACCCGCTGGGCCGTGATGCAGCGATGGCGCCTGAGGTTGAAGCGCAGCTGCTGGCCGACGTCGGCGATGCCGGGCGGGAGCAATAGCCATGACGGCGTTAACCACAGGTTCACTGGCGGGGATCCGCGTTATCGATCTCTCGCGCGTGCTGGGGGGGCCCTGGTGCGGCCAGCTGCTGGGCGATCACGGTGCCGACGTGATAAAAGTCGAGCCGCCGCAGGGCGATGAAACCCGCCGCTGGGGGCCGCCTTTCAAACAGGGGGTGGCGGCGTACTACCTGGGTCTTAACCGCAATAAACGCAGCGGTCCGTCTCTGGATTTATCGCAGCAGAGCGGGCGCGAAACGCTGTTTGAGCTGCTGGCCGATGCGGATGTGCTGATTGAAAACTTCAAGGCCGGCACGATGGAGAGGTGGGGAATAGGCTATGAGAGCCTGGCAAGGCGCTTTCCGCGCCTGATCCACTGCCGCGTGTCGGGTTTTGGTGGCGATGGTCCGCTCGGCGGATTAGTCGGCTATGACGCCGCGCTACAGGCGATGAGCGGCATAATGAGCGTCAACGGCGAAGCAGACAGCGGTGGCGTACGCGTCGGGATACCGATAGTCGACCAGTCTGCCGGGATGAATGCGGCCATCGGTATTCTGCTGGCGCTGTTTGAGCGCACCCGCAGCGGGCTGGGGCAGTTTATTGAAGCCAGCCTGTATGATACCGCGCTCTCGATGCTGCATCCCTATTCGACTAACTGGCTCACCAGCCAGCAGCCGCCGCAGCGCAGCGGCAATGCCCATATCAGCGTCTATCCCTATGACGTTTTCCCAACGGGTGGCGTGGCGGTATTTATTGGCGCAGGCAACGATAGACAGTTTCACACGCTGTGTGAATGCCTGCAGGCGCCCGAACTGGCAGACGATGAGCGCTTTGCTACCCCTGCCGCGCGCTCGGTAAACCGGCGGCAGCTGCGCACTTTACTGATTGCGCAGCTGGCTGGCTATGACGGAGCCGAATTTTCAGAGCAGCTGCTAAGGGCGGGGGTGCCCAGCGCGCCGCTGCTCACGGTTGATGCCGCCCTGTCACATCCGCACACCCTCCACCGTAAGATGATCATCCGTATCGGTGACGGCTATTGTGGCGTCGCCTCGCCGATTAAGCTCAGCCGCACCCCGGCCAGCTATCGCCTGGCGCCGCCGATAAAGGCGTAAGCTAATGATAACGGGAGGTAAGCGACCATGAAAAACAACCGTCAGCAGCCACGCGGGCATATGGGAATAGCGCTGGCGCGTCAGGGGACGATTTTGATCGCCACCCTAGATAATCCACCGGTCAACGCCATCAGCGCAGCGGTGCGCACTGCGCTTCAGGCGCTACTGCTGCAGCTGAGTCACGATGATGAGATTGCGGCACTGCTGCTGCTGGGTCGCGGTGGCCACTTTTCGGCAGGAGCCGACATTCGGGAATTTGGTCAGGCCCGCCCGCCGCCCGCACTGCGCGATCTCTGCGACCAGCTGGAAGCCAGCGATAAGCTGGTGGTGGCGGCAATTTCCGGCAACGCACTTGGCGGCGGGCTGGAGCTGGCGATGGCGGCCCACTATCGGCTGGCACTGCCCGACGCGCGTCTGGGGCTGCCGGAAATCAGGCTCGGCCTGCTGCCCGGCGCCGGGGGCAGCCAGCGCAGCGTGCGGCTGACAGGCGTCAAGGCGGCGCTCGACATGATGCTCGGCGGTGATCTGCTCTCGGGTGAACAGGCGCTGGCGATCGGGCTGGTAGATCGCCTGGGGCACAATGCGCGTGAAGATGGCCTGACATGGACCCGCGAACTGCTGGCGGCAGGCGGGGAAGTGCGCCGTAGCGCGACGACAAGCGCCAGAGCAGAGAGCCGCGAGTCGGTGCAGGCAGCGCTCAGCGCCGCGCGTGCGAAGCTGGCGCTACAGTTCAGGGGGCTGTTCTCTCCCGCGCTGATTATTGACTGCGTGGAGGCGGCCAGCCGCAGTACATTTGCCGCGGGCTGTCGCTTCGAAGCGGCACAGTTTCAGCGCTGCCTCTTCAGCCCTCAGCACCGCGCGCTGGTGCACATTTTTCTGGCGGAGAAAAGAGCAGCAAAGTTTCCTCTGCCGCCGGGGGTTACGCCAGCAAGCTTCAGCGCTGCGGGGGTAATTGGCGGGGGAACGATGGGGGCGGGTATCGCGGTGGTGATGCTGAACGCCGGTCTGCAGGTCACTCTGGTTGAGCGTGACGCGCTGAGCCTGGAGGGCGGGCTGGCACGCATCAGGGGCTATTTCCAGCGCCAGATCGCGAAAATGCGGCTGACGCCAGGCGAAGTGCAGAGCCGGCTGGCGCGACTACAGGGGACGCTTGAGCTGAGCGCGTTGCAACCTGCCGATCTGGTTGTCGAAGCGGTGACGGAAGATCTGGCCGTTAAACAGGCGCTGTTTCGCCAGTTAGCCGTTCACTGCCGCGCCGATGCGCTGCTGGCCAGCAATAGCTCCTACCTCTCTATTACCCAGATAGCCGCGGGAACCGCCTGCGCCAGCCACAGCCTGGGGCTGCACTTCTTTTCTCCGGCGCCGGTCATGCGGCTGCTGGAGGTGATCGCCCCGGAGAGCGTCCCACAGCGTATTGTTGCCAGTGCGTTCAGTCTGGCACGGCGGCTGGGCAAAATAGCGGTGCGCAGCGGCATCTGCGATGGCTTTATCGGCAACCGTATTATGTCTGTGACTCGCCGGGCTGCCGAGGCCATGCTGGTGGAGGGGGCCTCACCGTATGAGATTGACAGCGCGCTGCGCGGCTTTGGCTTTGCTATGGGGCCGTTTGAAACCAGCGATCTGGCCGGTGGTGACATCGGCTGGGCCACGCGCAGGCGGCGCGCGGCGACCCGCGATGCGCGCGAGCGCTATGTCAGCATTGCCGACCGCCTGTGCGAACAGGGATGGCTGGGGCAAAAAACCGGGCGTGGATGGTATCGCTACGCTGCGGGCGAGAAAAACGGGCTACCGGACCCTGAGGTGCTGGCCGTGGTTGAAGCCGAGCGCTGCCAGGCAAATATTGTGCCGCGCAGCTTCAGCCCGCCTGAGATTGTTCGACGCTACCTGCTGGCAATGATCAATGAGGGGGCAAAAGTGGTGGAAGAGGGCATCGCCCGCTGTCCGGGAGATGTGGATGTGGTCATGGTCGCGGGCTTTGGCTTCCCCCGCTATCGGGGCGGCCCGCTGTTTTACGCCGACACCCTTGGGCTGGACCGGGTAGTGCGTGATTTAACCCGATTTGCGGAGGAAGATCCCCACTTCTGGCGTCCCGCAGCACTGCTGTTGCAGCGGGCCAAACAGGGCCGGCCCATTTCTCAGGCCTGACCGGGGTAAAAAAAAAGCCGACATTATGTCGGCTTGACGTTTACTGGTGAGGAGAGGTTATTCGTCGTTACTGACCACCACCAGTTTCTGATTCACAAACTCTTTAATGCCAAGGTCGGAGAGCTCGCGGCCATAGCCGGAACGCTTAACGCCACCAAATGGCAGCTCGGCTGCAGTGTTACTAGCCGAGTTGATATAAACCATGCCGGTCTCGATGCGCGAGGCCAGCGCCTTGGCACGCGGGATATCGCGGCTGAATACCGCACCGCCCAGACCGTAGTGGGAGTCATTGGCCAGCTTCACCACTTCATCGTCATCTTTCACCACGTAGACCTGCGCCACCGGGCCAAAGAACTCTTCGAAGTAGGCCGGATTGTCACGCGTAATGCCGGTCAGAATGGTCGGCTGGTAGAAGCAGCCTTCACCCGCTACCGGTGCGCCACCCAGCAGCACCGTGGCACCTTTAGCTTTCGCCTGTTCAACCTGCTTCTGCAGGCGATCGCGGGCATCGGCTGATGAGAGCGGGCCGAGGGTGGTGCTGGCGTCAAGCGGATCGCCGATTTTTACATCCTTAAACGCCGCGCTTAGCTTCTCGATAAAGCTATCGGCCACTTTTTCATGCACCAGGAAGCGTTTAGCAGCGGTACAGACCTGGCCACAGTTGCTGAGACGCGCGCCAACCCCGGCCTTCACCGCTTTGTCCAGATCGCAGTCGTCAAGCACCACGAAGACGTCGTTACCGCCCAGTTCAAGGGTGGTTTTCTTCAGATATTTACCGGCCTGCTGCGCCACGGCGCTACCGGCACGTTCAGAACCGGTCAGCGCGGCACCCTGCACGCGATCGTCGGCAATCAGCGTGGCAATCTGATCGTTGCTGGCAAACAGGTTGGTCCAGGCCCCGGCAGGCGCGCCGGCTTCTGTTACCAGCTCCTCAAACAGCGTGGCGCAGTGCGGCACGTTAGGGGCATGCTTCGCCAGCACCGGGTTACCCGCTGCCAGGTTAGGCGCCAGTACGCGCATCAGCTGGTAGAACGGGAAGTTCCACGGCTCAACCGCCACCAGAACACCGATCGGATGATTTTCTACCCAGGCTTCACCCAGTTCACTCGGGTAGCGGGTGGGGGCGAGAAAGCGCTCGGCATTCTCGGCATAATAACGGGCGATCTGCGCGCAGAGTTCGACTTCGCCTTTGCTCTGGGCGATCAGTTTGCCCATTTCAATGCTGGCGGTCTTAGCCAGTTCGTCGACGCGGCTGTCGATCAGGTCAGCCAGCTTTTTTAGCACCTGCAAACGCGGCTGGATCGGACCTTTTGACCATGCTGAATGATAGAGCTGGTCCGCAGTCGCCAGCGCTTTTTCGACGTCGCTGTCGCTGTGGGAAGGCCAGGATTTAATGAGCTCATTACTTGCAGGATTGATTGTCTGATAGGACATAGAAACTTTCCTCTGTCAGTAAGCAGCCGGATTCTGGCTGTCAGTGAAACGTGGGATCAAGCGTAGTAGAGAAAACAGGGGATGTTCAGTTATCGGATGAGTCCTACGCGTGAAAGGGCGGGTAAGACCCGCCCTGATATCGTTAAACGTTCCTGCGCTCAACCACTTTGCTGTCCCAGGTCAGAACGTCCTGATCCGTTTTTTCGAAGGCGCGAATAAGGACTTCGTCGCTACCCTGCTGCTCCCAGATCTGCTCAGCGAGCTTTTCATCGTAATTTGCCACTTCGAAAATAGCCTCAGCAATCTCCTTAGAGGTATTACGGACGGATGCAAATTCCCCGACGTGATGTTCTTTCGATTTCTGCGTTAGCATATTGCTCTCCTGTGGTTGAGATTATCCGTTTAGTTTTACCGCTAGCCCGGCAACGTACTCACCCTGATAGCGGGCAATGTTCAGCTCTTCGGCACTGGGTTGACGTGAACCATCGCCTCCGGCAATGGTGGTAGCACCGTAGGGCGTTCCTCCGCGCACCTGCGAAATATCAAACAGCTCTTTGGTGCCGTATCCGATGGGGACAATCACCATGCCGTGGTGGGCAAGGGTCGTCCAGGTTGAAGTGATGGTCTGTTCCTGACCGCCGCCGGTGCCGGTGGAGGCAAACACGCTGGCAAGCTTGCCGTACAGCGCGCCCGATGCCCACAGCCCGCCGGTTCGGTCAAGGAAGCTGCGCATCTGCCCGGCCATATTGCCGAAGCGGGTAGGCGTGCCAAGCAGAATGGCATCATACTGCGCCAGTTCATCCGGGGTGGCTTCCTCGGCAGCCTGCCCGGTTTTGCCGCCCACCTCGGCGAAGCGGGTGGCATCCATGGTCTCCGGTACGCGCTTGATAGTGACTTCGGCGCCGGAAACGCGTTTTGCGCCTTCGGCGACGGCCTGCGCCATGGTCTCAATGTGGCCGTACATTGAGTAATAGAGCACTAAAATCTTTGCCATTTTGCGACTCCCTGATTAACGCTGAGAAGCGATCGTTTGTCCGATTTGTCAGTATAGAAGATGCCCTGTCTTATGCCCGCCGTCTGAACAATATTTGCTCACCCACCGCCCGTTTAGCTTATTATTTCGCATTATTCATTAATGAAAATTGAAGGGTAAATCAGGCTGTTCGCGGCAATCGGGGCGTCATCAGAACCGCGTTTGTCACGACATTCCGCTTAATACACTATGCTTAACAGCGCGGCGGGCATCGTGGCCTGTACGCGAAACAGCCGGCGGCAGCATCAGCGGTCGGTGCAATTCAGTATGATGTCTTAACTATTCGGAGGTAAGAAATGGCCGAACATCGTGGTGGATCTGGAAATTTCGCTGAGAACCGTGAAAGAGCATCAGAAGCAGGGCGGAAGGGCGGAAAAGTGAGCGGGGGCAACTTCAAAAATGACCCGCAGCGTGCCTCCCTTGCAGGGGAAAAAGGTGGCCGCAACAGCCGCGGCAGCAGAAGCAAAACGGAAGAGCACTGATCTATCCCACCCGCAGCCCGCCGCCGGGCTCGCCCGGCGGCTCATCCTTACGTTGACAATAACGGCACTTGATTCCGTAAAGCGAACCCCGCACACTGACGCCAAATTTTCAGCTAGGCGCACCATGTCTGCTTTTCTCTCTCGTTATAAATTCGCCGTCAACCCGCAGGAAGGGGTGCTGATCCTCATTACCATGATTTGGGGCGGGACCTTTCTTGCCGTGCATCATGCAATGACCGTCAGCGGGCCGTTCTTTTTTATTGGCGTACGCTTTGCAACGGCCGCGCTGCTGCTGGGGGCGATCTGCTGGCGCGTGCTGCGCGGGGTGACCTGGTATGAGATCAAAGCCGGTGCGCTGATAGGCCTGGCGATTGGCTGCGGCTACGGCCTGCAAACCTACGGCATGCAGACCATCTCCAGCAGTAAATCGGCGTTTATTACCGCGCTGTATGTGCCGCTGGTTCCGCTACTGCAGTGGATGTTTCTCGGCAGAATGCCGGGGCTGATGTCGTGGGTGGGCATCGTCCTGGCGTTTAGCGGCCTGCTGCTGCTGGCCGGGCCGGACGGCGGCGAACTGGCGTTTAATGTGGGGGAGATTGCCACGCTGCTCAGCACGCTGGCCATCGCCGCCGAAATCATTTTGATCAGCGCCAGTGCCGGCAAGGTGAACGTCCAGCGCGTCACGGTGATCCAGCTGGCTGCCGCGTCGCTGTTTGGCTTTCTGATGATGGTGCCCAACGGAGAGTCGCTGCCACCGTTCAGCCCGTACCTGCTGTACAGCGCGGTCGGTTTGGGGGTCGCCAGCGCGTTGATTCAGGTCACGATGAACTGGGCGCAGCGCAGCGTATCGCCAACGCGTGCCACGGTGATTTATGCCGGTGAACCGGTGTGGGCAGGGATTGTTGGGCGTATTGCCGGGGAGCGCCTGCCCGCCGTTGCGCTGCTGGGCGGGGCGCTGATTGTGTTGGGCGTATTAATCAGCGAGTTGAAGCTGAAAAAACGCAATAAATCGGCGCATAAGAAGCCCGCGTAACAGCGGGCGAGGCATGCCTCGCCCCTACGAAATCGCAGCGGTCGGGTATGTGTCGCCCCCCAAAAAATCGCAGCGGTCGGGTATGTGTCGCCCCCCAAAAATCGCAGCGGTCGGGTATGTGTCGCCCCCAAAAAATCGCAGCGGTCGGGCATGTCTCGTCCCCCCAAAACATCGTAGGGGTCGGGCATGCCCGACCCGCAGCCAACGACGCTAAAGGTCCTGACGTACCACGCTGCTGCCGCTTAAGGCCGCAGCGCGCTTATGGCTCAGAATGGCGTTCAGCAGGATAGCGCCAAAGGTTGCCGTACCGATCCCACCCAGCGTGAAGCTGCCAATTTTCAACGCGAAATCCCCGGCGCCCAGCACCAGCGTCACCGCCACCATAATCAGGTTACCATTCTGGCTCAGATCGACCCTGTTCTGCACCCAGATACGTGCCCCCGCCACGGCAATCAGACCAAATACCACAATCGATGCTCCGCCGATCACCGGGCCGGGAATGGTATGGATCAGCGCGCCGAATTTCGGCGAGAAGCCAAGCACCATCGCAATCATCGCCGCCGCAACAAATACCAGCGTCGAATAGACTTTGGTCACCGCCATCACCCCGATATTCTCTGCGTAGGTCGTTACGCCGCTGCCGCCGACGCCGCCGGACAGCATGGTCGCCAGACCGTCGCCGACAAAGGCACGCCCCATATACGGGTCAAGATTGCGCCCGGTCATGCCCGCCACGGCTTTAAGGTGTCCGAGGTTTTCCGCCACCAAAATTACCGCCACGGGTGCAATCATCACCATCGCATGGCTGCTGAAGGTGGGAGAGGTGACCAGCGGCAGGCCGAACCACGGTGCGTGGGCCAGCAGGCTGAAGTCGACCGGTTTGCCAAAGCCAAAGCCGTTGGTCAGCACCGCATATATCGCCCAGGCAACGATAAGCCCAACGAGGATCAGCAGGCGCTGCACCATGCCGCGGGTAAATACCGCCACCACGCCGATACACAGCACCGTCATCACCGCCATCCAGCTGTCAAACATCGAGGCCGACACGCCGCGCACGGCAATCGGCGCCAGGTTGAGGCCAATCGCCATCACCACTGCGCCAGTGACCACCGGCGGCATCATCTTCTCAATCCAGCGCGTGCCGGCTTTCATCACCACGACCCCAATCAGGGTGTAGAGCAGGCCGCAGGCGATAATCCCGCCCAGCGCAACGCTGAGATTGGGGTTCAGCCCCTGGCCATTG
The DNA here is from genome assembly GCF_029967685.1 of Erwinia sp. V90_4. Lineage (NCBI taxonomy): Bacteria > Pseudomonadati > Pseudomonadota > Gammaproteobacteria > Enterobacterales > Erwiniaceae > Erwinia > Erwinia sp. V90_4. Next base: position 151,874 of record NZ_JASCAQ010000001.1, read on the forward strand.
AATCCGGTAACGGCAATCACCACCCCCACAAAAGCGGCGCTGGAGCCGAGATAGCTCGGCACGCGGCCGCCCGTTACCAGGAAGAACAGCAGCGTACCTACCCCGGACATCAGAATAGACAGGTTGGGATCCAGCCCCATCAGCAGCGGCATCAATACCGTCGCACCAAACATCGCCACCGCGTGCTGCAGACCCATAATCACCGTCTGCCCTAAGGGCAGGGCTTCATCCGGCGCAACGATACCCGTGGAGGATGCCGTTATTTTCGACCATTTGGGAAACCAGGAAGCTGCCATCGTTATCTCCAGAGTGTGAGCACTGCGTGAAAAATCAGAAACTGCGTGGGGGTAGTGGGTGATAGCCGCGATCGAACCAGATCAGGCCATGGCTGCTGTCGTTGATGACCAGCGCCTGCGCCTCGCATACCAGAATGTCATGGGTGCCAACGCTCATCGTCTGCGTGACGAGGCAGTCAAACGAGATCAGCGCGCCGCTGAGGATCGGCGATCCGGTGACGCCCGTCGTCCAGTCGGCGGCAACAAAGCGCTCGGCCATTGGCGTTTTACCGCCGAACAGGTTGGACAACGCCTCATGCCCGGCGGCCAGCGTATTGACGCACAGCTGGCGGTTCTGGCGGAAAGCGTCATACACCGAGGCGGAACGGTTCAGGCATACCAGCAGGGTTGGCGGCGAATCGGTGACGCTGCACACCGCCGAAGCGGTAAACCCGGCACGGCCGCCAGCCCCGTCGGTGGTGATAATATTGACCGCCGCGCCGAGGCGGGCCATCGCATTGCGAAACTGCTGTTTGTCCACCAGCGTATCGGGGACGGGAATTTTCAGGGCTTCAGACATAACGGCTCCATTTCGGCGGTATTGGCGGCCAGGCTCTTATCTTGCAGCCAGCTCATCAGCAGGTGATTAAACGTTGTACTGTCGGTGACGCTCATGGCATGGCCACCCCAGCTCATGCGCTGCAGCGTGGCGTCAGGTAGCGCGGCCAGCAGCTGTTCGGAGCAGGTCCAGGGCACCAGCAGATCGTCACGCGCGCACAGCAGCAGCACCGGCTGGTGGATACGCTGCGCCTGCGCGCTGTAATCACAGGCCATCAGCGCATGCAGACGTTTCAGCAGGTTCTCACGCCCCTGAAAATGCGCCGCGTGCAGCGTGTCTTCAGCTTCAATGCGCTCCTGATGCTGCGACAGCCAGTCAGCCGGATAGAGGAACAGCGGCTGAGCCCGCACCCAGGCTTCAACGCCCACGTTGAGCAGCAGATCCTGACGCACGCGGAAGCAGCGACGGGTGTGGGCATCCAGCTGTAGCCAGCCGTTAACCAGCACCAGGCGCTGCACGCGTTCGGGGTAGTCGAGCGCCAGCTGCAGCGCCACCATGCCACCCAGCGCGTGACCGATGATGTCAAAGCGCTCGATGCCCTGCGCGCTGAGCGCCTGCGCCAGTTCACTGGCCATATCCTGCATGCTGTAGCCCTCAGGCAGGGTATCCGGGCTGCGGCCGGTGCCGCGCTGGTCATACACCACCACGCGATACGCGGCACGCAGCGCATTCATCTGCGGTAGCCAGAAACTGCCCAGCCCGCCCAGCCCGGCGGAAAGTACCACGGTCGCGGCGCCGGCATCGTCGCGGCCTGAAAGCTCAATATGCATGCGTCACTCCTTATTGACCGATGTGCGCGACGCTGGCGATCTCAATCAGCGCATCGGGTTTCACCAGCCCGCACTGAATGCAGAAGCGCGCCGGTTTTTCGCCGGGGAAGAACTCGGCATACACCGCGTTAACCGCCGCGTAGTTGCTCCAGTCGGTGATAAAGATCGAGTTAAAGGTCACGTCGTCCATCGTGCCGCCCGCCGTCTCAATCACGCTTTTGATCGTTTCCAGCACGTGACGCGTCTGCGCGGCAGCATCACCGACATGCACCACGTTGTTGTCCTTATCGAATGGCAATGTCCCGGAGACATACACCACGCCGTCGGCCAGCGTTCCCGGCACAAAAGGCGCAATCGGCACGCTGGTGCCCGGTGGGGTGATAATCGTTTTTGGCATGCTCTTGACTCCGTCTCAGTAATGCAGTTTTTATGCCGTTTGTTGTGCGGCGGTAGGTTCATGCTGTAATGCGCGACAGAAGCTGCCGACGTCAGAGACCCAGCCAAAGAAGGTTTCGATATTGAAAATCGCCGCCTGCTGGGCAAACAGCGGCCCGGCCTGATAGGTCGCGTCTTCCAGCACGATGCCAAAGTATTCAAGGAAGAAGCCGTCGCGCAGCGTCGACTCCACGCAGACGTTGGTCGCAATGCCGGTAAACACCAGGTGGCGAATTCCGCGGCTGCGCAGCATGCTGTCGAGCGCAGTGTTGAAGAAGCCGCTGTAGCGCGGTTTTGGCAGCACAATATCGCCCGGCTGCGGCGTCAGTTCGTCGACCAGCTCATAATCCCAGCCGCCCTTCGCCAGCAGAGTGCCCTGCAGCTCCGGCTTCTGGCGCATGGTTTTCAGCGCGTTGGATTTGTGCCAGTTCGGTGAGCCGGGGCCACCCGCTTCCACGTACTGATCGTCCCAGCCGTTCTGGAACCAGATAATCTGGATCCCGGCGTCGCGCGCCGCTTTAACCGCCACGTTGATCTGGTCGATCACCGGGCGGGTGGCGGAAACATCAAAGCCGGCGAGATCGAGATAGCCGCCGGTGGTGGCGTAGGCATTCTGCATATCTACCACGATCAGCGCGGTCTGCTCCGGCGGAAAGACAATCGCTTCCGGGCGAGCGGGCAGGGTAATGGCATTCTGGCTTGAGGCGGTGGTACAGACCACGGCGGGTTTGCTTTTCATTACGCGACCTCCTGAGTAGCATCAATCACATCAAGGCGGCACTGCATCAGCGGCTGGATGCGCTCGCCGAAGTTCTCAATGCCCTGTAGGAAATCATCAAAGGTCAGCAGCACGCCGTGGGTGCCTTCAACCGTTGCTACCTCATCCAGCATGCGCGCGACGCTGGCGTAAGAGCCGACCAACGTGCCCATATTGATATTCACCGCGGAAGTCGGGTCAGCCATCTGGCGCACGTTGGTATCGCTGCCGGATTTCTTATCCTGCTGGCTCTGCGTGGTCAGCCACGCCAGCGCTTGTTCGTCTGCCCCCTCTTTGTAATGCTCCCATTTCGCCCGCGCCGCCTCGTCGGTTTCATCGGCGATGATCATAAACAGCACATAGGAGCCGACATCGCGCCCTGCGGCATCGGCCGCCGTTTTCATCCGCGCAGCGGTCGGGGCGAAAGCGGTCGGCGTATTCACCCCTTTACCGAAGCAGAAGTTGTAATCGGCGTGCTTCGCGGAGAAGGCCATGCCCGCATCGCTCTGTCCGGCGCAGATCACCTTCATCGGCTTCTGCGGCTGCGGGCTGAGGCGGCAGTCGTTCATGGTAAAGAACTCACCTTTGAGATCTGACTTACCCGTGCCCCACAGATCGCGCAGCACGCTGACGTATTCGGTCAGATAGTCGTAGCGGCGCGAGAAGTACTCATCGCCCGGCCACAGGCCCATCTGGTCATATTCCGGCTTCTGCCAGCCGGTCACCAGGTTAACGCCGAAGCGTCCGCCGGAAATTGAGTCAATCGTTGAGGCCATGCGCGCCACGATCGCCGGAGGCAGCGTCAGAGTGGCGGCGGTGGCGTATATTTCAATGCGTGAGGTGACGGCGGCCAGCCCGGCCATTAGCGTAAAGGACTCCAGATTGTGGTCCCAGAATTCGGTCTGGCCACCGAAGCCGCGCAGCTTGATCATCGACAGGGCGAAATCAAAGTGATAGTGCTCGGCTTTCTGCACAATGGCTTTGTTCAGTTCGAACGTGGGCATGTACTGCGGCGCGTTGTTGGAGATCAGCCAGCCGTTGTTACCGATAGGGATAAAGACACCAATTTTCATGTGAAATCCTCTGATTAAGCGAAAGATTGACTGCGATACGCTGTGCAGGAATATTGCAAAGGCTGTGCCATAATCAGAAAAGTCATTAAAAACAGCGTGTTGCTTAAAGGTTGTGAAATTGTACTGGAGTGGATGGTCCAAATCAGACCATTTGGTCAAAACTATCTGCACAAAAAGCAGGCAGGCGTGGTCAATATAAGTGCATCCCTCTGATTAGGTATGCTTCGGGCGATTTGATATTATCCCCGCAACCCACATGGATCATGGAGTCACGGTGAATTCGACTGATAAGCCTGCGGCAAAAGCCTCAACCCGCCGTTCCCGCGCGGTAGCCGCCAAGCGCAACGCTATTCTGGCGGCAGCGCTGGAGTTTTTTTCCCAGTTTGGCATCCACGGCACCAGCCTGGATAAAGTGGCTGAACGCGCTGACGTTTCCAAAACCAATCTGCTTTACTATTTCCCGTCGAAAGAAGAGCTGTATATCGCGGTGCTGAAAGATCTGCTGGACGTGTGGCTGGCGCCGCTGCGTGCCCTGCGTGCCGATCAGCATCCGCTGGAGGCGATACGCGACTACATCCGCCTTAAGCTGGAAGTGTCACGCGATCATCCGCAGGCCTCACGTCTGTTCTGTCTGGAGATGCTGCAGGGGGCGCCGCTGCTGAAGGCCGAACTGGCGGGCGATCTCCGTCACCTGGTGGAAGATAAAGCGGCGGTGATTGAGGCATGGGTGGTGCAGGGCAAGCTGGCGGCGGTCCAGCCGCACCATCTGATCTTTATGCTGTGGGCCACCACGCAGCACTATGCCGATTTCTCCACGCAGGTAGAGGCGATAACCGGGCAAACGCTGCAGGATGAGCAGTTCTTTAACCAGACGGTAGAGAACGTGCAGCGCATGGTGATTGAGGGTATTCGCGTACGCTAACCGCAGGCTGAACAGGACAGGTTTATGGATTCCGTTTCACAATTTGTGTTGGGCGCTGCGGTAGCCGTTGCCGTGATGGGGCGCAAAGCACCGGTATGGCAGGCTGCTGCCGTGGGCGCGGCGTGCGGCACGCTGCCGGACCTTGATGTATTTATCGACCACGGCGATGCTATCCGCAATATGACCCTTCACCGTACTGAAAGCCATGCGCTGCTGTGGTTGACCCTGGTTTCGCCGCTGCTGGCCGCGCTGTTTGCCCGCCTTTGCCGCCAGCAGCAGCACTTCGCCCGCTGGTGGGTGGCGGTGTGGCTGGCGCTGATCACTCACCCGCTGCTGGATTTGACCACGGTCTACGGCACCCAGCTGGCGCTGCCATTTACCGATCGGCCGTTTGCCATCGGCAGCATGTTTATTGTCGATCCGCTCTATACGCTGCCGCTGCTGGTGGGAATGGTTGCCGCGCTGGCGTGGCGCGGGGAGCGCGGGCGACGCTGGAATCGCATCGGGCTGAGCCTCAGCTGTGTTTATCTGCTGTGGAGCATGGTCGCGCAGGCGTGGGTGACGCATGAGGTGAAGCAGCAGCTGGCGGCAGACCGCGATGACGTTGAGCAACTGCTGATTACGCCGACAGCCTTAAATACCCTGCAGTGGCGCGTGGTGGTCATGAGGGAGGGCAGCTATCAGGAGGGGTTCTATTCACTGCTCAGCCCGCACAAACCGCTGGTGTTAACCACCCACGATCGCGGTACGGCGCTGTATCAGCAGCTGGCGTCGAACTGGTACGTGCAGCGCGTGGCCTGGTTTAGCCGCGGGTTCTTTGCCATGAAGCAGGTCAATGGCTATATCACCATCACCGATTTGCGGATGGGGGAGGAGCCGGACTACACCTTTACCTTTGATCTCGGTCCGCTGCCGCTTAAAGAGGGGCCTTATAAGCCATCGCGTCTGGCGGTACAGCGCCCACCGCTCGGCCAGGCACTGCATAAACTGTGGTCACGCTTCTAAACCTACCGTGCCGGGCATGATGCCCGGCACGGGCGACAGAGTTACCCCGCCTTACGCTTGCGCAGGAACCAACCCACCGCCAGCATCAGGAACCACAGCGGCGTTACCATCAGCGCCTGGCGCGTATCGGTTTCCAGCGTCAGCAGCACAATGACGAAAGCGAAGAAGGCAATGCAGATCCAGCACATGAATTTGCCCAGCGGCATCTTGTAGCTCGATTCAGCGTGCCGCTGCGGGTACTTCTTACGGTACGCCAGGTATGAGCACAGAATAATGGTCCAGACAAACATAAACAGAATCGCGGATACCGTGGTGACCAGGGTAAACACCGTCATCACGTTCGGGATCAGATAAATCAGCGCAACCCCGCCCAGCAGGCACAGGCAGGAGAAGAACAGCCCGGTGGTCGGCACGGCGCGGCTTGACAGCATGCCGAAACGACGATGGGCCACGCCCTGTTGCGCCAGACCGTACAGCATGCGGCTGGTCGAGAAGATACCGCTGTTCGCCGAGGAGGCTGCCGAGGTCAGTACCACAAAGTTAACGATGCTTGCCGCTGCCGGCAGGCCGATCAGCACAAACATCTCCACGAACGGGCTGCGGTCCGCGACCACCTGATCCCACGGTGTTACCGCCATAATCACCATCAGCGCCAGCACGTAGAACATAATGATACGCAGCGGAATGGCGTTAATTGCACGCGGCAGCACGGTTTTTGGATCGTGCGTTTCAGCGGCAGCGGTGCCGACCAGCTCAATACCCACAAAGGCAAAGACCGCGATCTGGAACCCGGCAAAGAAGCCGCTCAGCCCTTTCGGGAACATTCCGCCGTGATCCCAGATATTGCTCAGGGAAGCGGTGCCGCCGCCCGGAGAAGGGTAGTGCATGGCGACCAGCACGATACCGGTGGCGATCAGCGCAACGATGGCGACGATTTTAATAATCGCAAACCAGAACTCCATTTCGCCAAACAGTTTTACCGTGGCGATATTCAGCGTTAAAAATATCGCGATGCACAGCAGGGCGCTCATCCAGACCGAGAAGTCGGGGAACCACAGCTGGAAGTAGGAGGCAATAGCCACCACATCGGCAATGCCGGTTACCACCCAGCAGAACCAGTAGGTCCAGCCGGTAAAATACCCCGCCCAGGGACCGAGCAGGTCGGCGGCGAAATCGCTAAAGGATTTGTACTCCAGATTGGAGAGCAGCAGCTCGCCCATGGCGCGCATGACAAAGAACAGCATAAAGCCGATGATCATATAGACGAAGATGATTGACGGCCCGGCCAGGCTGATAGTTTTACCCGACCCCATAAACAGACCGGTACCGATCGCACCGCCGATAGCAATCAGCTGAATATGACGATTATGCAGGTTACGCCGGAGTGTATCCGGTCCTTCCTCCGAGACGATTGCCTCTTTTGATTGATCAACCATATTGGGTTTCCTGTCCTGTGGTGATGATGTTTAAGCTCTGATGGCTTTTAATAAATCGATGATGTCGAGGTTAGTGCGGTCAAGAGCTTAACGCAAAAGACCGGAGGATAAAGCAGAAATTGCGGCTAAACTGCGAGAAGCACGCATCGCCTGCTTAAAAATCCGGCGTTGATCTCACCCACACAATAAAAGGGGAGGGAAATGAAGCAATTAATCGCATTTGCACTACTGGCTTTGCTTGGCTGGCTGGCGCTGCCCACCCTGCTAAAAAAACTGCCCGCCGAATGGAATCCCACTACCCCGCTGGCGGTGACCGACCCGCCCACGCTGGTGACGCGCTACAAGCTGAAGCGGCTGGCGAGTGACGGCGCTGGCTGCCTGGCGGTACTGCAGCAGGCCGAGAGTGCGGGCTATATCAGCTATACGCGCCCCGGCAACCTGCAGGGGCAATGCCCGCTGGTCGACCCGGTGCGTATCACAGGCTTTGGCGAGGTTAAACTCAGCTCAAGCTTTCTCGCCAGCTGCGCGCTGGCGGTGAGCAGCACGATGCTGGTGACCCAGGCCCTGAAACCGCTGGCGCAGAGTGAGTTAGGCTCGCCTCTGGCGCGGATTGACCACCTTGGCAGTTATGCCTGCCGCAATATTTATCATCGTGCGCAAGGGCGGCTGAGCGAGCACGCCAGCGCCGAAGCGTGGGACCTCAGCGCATTTCGCTTGCAAAATGGTCAGCGTATTAGCGTGCTGAATCACTGGCAGGCGAATGATGCCCGCAGTCGCTGGCTGCATCAGGTGTTTGCGCAAAGCTGCGGCCTGTTCGGCAACTCGCTGGGGCCGGAATATAACGCCGCTCACGCTAACCATTTTCATCTGGGCATGCGCGGGTTTAGCCTCTGTCGCTGAGGGCTACCCTGCGAATTTCATCTTTTAACCCGTATGATTGACAGGGTGGGTAAGCGTAAGGCCTTAGTATAAATGTGGATATATCTGATGTTTTTGCCCGCAGGTTAATCTATTGTGTAAAGCCAAATTGGTTAAGGTTAAGGATAATTAACAATGATATCAGTGTGTTTAACTAGTAACCCACAGGAAGTTACTGTTTTTTAACCAAAATACCCGAACTGATCGTGTAAAACTTTTATATGTAAACGGCAGGGAAAAGGGGGCAAATTTATTGAATATTTATAGGAAAAATCCTATTCTAACGCTATATGGTGAGGGCGGGGATAAATCTCGCTATCCCGCTTGCAGATCATTTGGTGCTGGCATGCCTGCTTTTTTAACGGCTGCAGAACGCCTTTTCGGGATAATTTCCCCGATGATTTTTAATGCCCCCAGTCATGAATAATGCTGCATTAAGCACGGCTTTAACGCCTGGCGGAACACGCGGGATAGTTAGCTTTACTCGACGACATTCATTTTTTGCGACCAGTTAGACAATGACAATTATAATTAGGGTATGGAGTTTTACCACTGTCCCGCTGAGGCGTTATGACACCTGAGAACTATTTCAGTTGGCGAACCGAAATGCAATTTGCCTTTAGTCAGGTTGTCAGCAAGGCTGATATTACCCGTACGATTGAACAGCAGATGTCTCATCTGGGATTCGATTTTTATGCATTTTTTATTCGGCACCCCGTTCCTTTTACCCGGCCGAAAACCTTTTTTTTTACTAATTATCCACAGAATTGGGTCGAGTATTATTTGCAGGAGGACTTTGCACAGCTCGATCCGGTTTTGAAAATTTGTCGTGCTCCTGGCAACGTCTGGCCGTGGGACGAAATGGCCGATGCAGCAGGCAGAAAAGTGTTCCGGGCTGCCCGTAAACACGGCATCTATCACGGTATTTCATGTTCGATGATGGCGAAGAATCGATCTATGGGTATCTTGTCGATGTCCTATGCTTGTGAAAGTAAGACTATTCAGTTAACAACTGGACTGGAGCTTCAACTTCAGAACCTAACCGAACTGAGCCTTGCTGCGCTGATCGAGATGGATGATATCTCGATGACGGCCGCTAAACTGGAATTAAGTGAACGAGAATTGGAGATACTAAAATGGACAGCAGAGGGAAAAACTTCTGCAGAAATATCCTTAATACTCTCAATTTCAAAAAATACGGTGAACTTTCACCAAAAAAACATGCAAAAACGATTTAATGCACCAAACAAAACGCAAATCGCCTCTTACGCTGCAGCAATCGGTTTAATCTGAAAGAGGATGCAACTACTAATTTTGGTAGTTTCGTATTGCTAACCGGTTGTCTACCCTGCGCCCAGGGTGACAACCCTGCCCGTGCCGTCAGGAGCGGCGCTCACGAGGGAATGCGACAGGGGATTATATGAAGATTATCCAGACCAGATTGAAGGACATGCCATCGTCGTTGCTGGCAGAATTAGGAAGTTATCGGTATAGCGTTTTTGCCCGCGGTGAGGGCTGGTCAATTCCTTCACGCCTGAGCACTCCGGGACAGGAGTACGACCGCTATGACCGATCTGATGTGATCTGGTTGATCGCCTGGAAAGCGCAGCATGGTATTTGCGGCTGCGTACGCCTGATGGCGTGGCACAACCCCGATAATAATTCGTCGGAGATGATCGGTGAGAGTGAGTCTGACGACAGCGAAATTGTCTGGGAAATGTCGCGCTTTTCCGCCCGGCTTGAGATTGACGCCGAACTGCCACTCAATATTTTATGGCATGCGGTACAGCTGGCGGCGCAGTCCGGCGTGAAATACCTTTACAGCGCGGCAACGCCAATGCTGGAACAGATGTTTGAACAGCATCAGGTGAATTATGAACCCCTCACGCCGGGGATTATCCAGTCAGAGGATAATCTGTTTGCGGTGAAAATCCCGGTGCAGCAGCCTAATCTGGCGGAAAAATTCCACGGGGCGCGGCGTTTTCGTCCTGAGGAAGTGCTGCCCACGCTGGGCGTTTCGGTTAGCTGGGGAGCCCGCGGGCGTTAGTCGCTCAGTGACCCTGCCACTTTGACCACAGCGTGATTAATAACCACGCTGCCGCACACCAGCACACTACGGCTGCCAGTAGCGCCCACGGCAGCCGCATCAAATTGATCAAATACCATAGCGATAGCAGATAGACAAAATAGGGAATGATCGCCCACATCCCGAAAAGTAGGGTGGTGCGCAGTGCTTCAACACCGCGTTCACTGGCAACAATATAGTGAGCCAGCAGGGCGAATGTGGGAAACAGCGGGATCAGACCGGCAAGATAGTAATTGCGGGTTTTGGACAGAATGCCAATTAACACCACAACGAAAGCGCCGAGTAATGCTTTGAAAAGTAAGGCCATTGCTTTATTCAGTCAGCGAAAACCTTAAGATGTGACAAAATCACTGAAAAAGCAATGGACCTTTTATGAGCCAGCGTGCGCCAGCGCAAGGGGATTACTGGCGGAACGCGAACTTAATTTGCTTAACGGTGTTGCTAAATACTTCCGCCTGCTGCCGATCTTCGAGATCGGCGATGTAGCGTTCCATCTTGATAATCACTTTCCCGGCATCGGCCTGACCCATTCCCTTCAGCATCAGCGTAACCAGTGCCTTCATACAGGTCACTTCGTTGGCGAGTGCCTGCACTTCTTCGCTGGTTGTAAAGTCAATCTGACTCATGATCTCTCCCAATAGTCATTGAAAACAGCGCACCTGGCAGGTAGACCAGGCACTAAAAGTTGTTAAAAGTATATCACATAATGGTATGAAGGAATCCCCTGCCCGGGGCGCTTAAGATTAAACTGAACTCATCACTCAGACAGCGGTGATTAACATTGATGGCAGAATAGGATGGCGAATCGGCTGCCGCATAAAAAGAGTGAGCTATTATTTTTTCAAAATTTAAACTATTGCCGGGTAAATCTATCTATTTGTAATATATGTGATAATTTACTATGATTTGAATCTGTTATTGATGGCGCGAGTTATCTGGCCCTGATAGTTGTGCTAATACAGTGGCAATGTTGTTGGATTTTCACGCGAATAAAATGCGCTGGATAATTATTTTTTCTGCGCTATGTATCATTATTTCTGTTCTAACACTGCTGGAAAAGTAGTAACATAACGGCCCTGCCAATGTCTCTACTGTCACCCGCCTCAGCCATCTAGGGAGTCTCTTTTGATAAGCGTATTTCTTGTTGATGACCACGAACTGGTACGTGCAGGTATTCGTCGCATCCTGGAAGATATCAAAGGTATCCAGGTCGTCGGCGAAGCCAACTGCGGTGAGGATGCGGTAAAGTGGTGCCGTAGCAACAGTGCCGACGTGGTGCTGATGGATATGAACATGCCCGGCATTGGCGGCCTTGAGGCCACGCGTAAGATTGTGCGCTACGCCCCGGACAGCAAAATCATCATGCTGACCATCTATACGGAGAACCCGCTGCCGGCGAAAGTCATGCAGGCTGGGGCTTCCGGCTACCTGAGCAAAGGTGCCGCGCCGCAGGAAGTGGTTAGCGCGATACGCTCCGTGAACGCCGGGCAGCGCTATATTGCTTCAGATATTGCTCAACAGATGGCGTTAAGCCAGCTTGAACCGCAAAAAGCGGAATCACCCTTCAGCTGTTTGTCGGAACGCGAATTGCAGATTATGCTGATGATTACCAAAGGCCAGAAAGTGACGGAAATTTCCGAACAGCTTAACCTGAGCCCGAAAACCGTTAACAGCTATCGCTACCGCATGTTCAGCAAACTTAACATTAGTGGTGACGTAGAGTTAACGCACCTGGCCATTCGTCATGGCCTGTACAATGCGGAGCCGTTAATCAGTAGTGAGTGATCTGTTTGATGCTAAATCTTTCCTGAAAACCGTCACCAGTCAGCCTGGTGTCTACCGGATGTATGATGCCGGCGGCACAGTCATCTATGTCGGTAAAGCGAAGGATCTTAAAAAGCGCCTGACCAGCTATTTTCGCGGCAATCTTGCCAGCCGGAAAACCGAAGCGCTGGTGGCACAAATTCAGCAAATTGATGTGACGGTAACGCACACCGAAACCGAAGCGTTACTGCTTGAGCACAACTACATCAAGCTCTACCAGCCGCGCTATAACGTGCTGCTGCGTGACGATAAATCCTATCCTTATATCTTCCTGAGTGCGGATACCCATCCACGCCTTGCCAGCCACCGCGGCGCCAAGCATGCGAAAGGGGAGTACTTTGGTCCTTTTCCCAATGGTTATGCGGTGCGCGAAACGCTGTCGCTGTTGCAAAAAGTCTTTCCGGTACGCCAGTGCGAAAACAGCGTTTACCGCAATCGCACGCGTCCCTGCCTGCAGTATCAGATTGGTCGCTGCCTCGGGCCATGCGTCGCAGGACTGGTTTCGGAAGAGGAATACGCGCAGCAAATTGATTACGTCCGGCTGTTCCTGTCCGGTAAAGATGATCAGGTGCTCAACCAGCTGGTGGGACGGATGGAAAACGCCAGCCGCGATCTGCGTTTTGAAGAAGCGGCCAGGCTGCGCGATCAAATTCAGGCCGTGCGCCGGGTAACCGAGAAGCAGTTTGTCTCTAACCAGGGCGACGACCTTGATGTGATTGGCGTGGCGTTTGACTCGGGCATGGCCTGCCTGCATGTGCTGTTTATCCGCCAGGGGAAAGTGCTGGGCAGCCGCAGCTATTTCCCGAAAGTGCCGGGCGGCACCGATCTGTCAGAAGTGGTGCAAACCTTTGTCGGTCAGTTTTACCTGCAGGGGAGCCAGGCGCGCACGCTGCCAGGGGATATTCTGCTGGACTTTACGCTGCCGGAAAAAGATCTGCTGGCGGAGTCGCTGACCGAACTGGCAGGGCGGCGCGTGTCGATTCAGAGCAAACCGCGCGGCGATCGCGCCCGCTACCTGAAGCTGGCCCGCACCAATGCGGCCACTGCGCTGGTGACGCGTCTGGCGCAGCACTCCACCATCCATCAACGGCTGGCTGCGCTGGCGCAGACCCTGGAGCTGCCGCCAATCCGTCGTATGGAGTGTTTCGATATCAGCCATACCATGGGCGAGCAGACCGTTGCTTCCTGTGTGGTGTTCGATGCTAACGGGCCGTTGCGCAGTGAGTATCGTCGTTACAATATTACGGGAATTACCCCGGGTGATGACTACGCGGCAATGAATCAGGTGCTGCGCCGCCGCTATGGCAAAGCGATTGAAGAGAGCAAAATCCCGGATGTGATCCTGATCGATGGCGGGAAAGGCCAGCTGGCGCAGGCGAAAACAGTGTTTGCCGAGCTGGATGTTCCCTGGGATAAAAATCGCCCGCTGCTGCTCGGCGTCGCGAAAGGGAGCGATCGTCGGGCAGGGCTGGAAACGCTGTTCCTCGAGCCGGAAGGTGAGGGCTTTGCTCTGCCGGCGGACTCCCCGGCGCTGCATGTTATCCAGCATATTCGTGATGACTCTCACAATCACGCAATTACGGGGCATCGTAATAAACGGGCAAAAGTGAAGAACACCAGCGCACTGGAAACCATCGAAGGCATCGGCCCGAAACGGCGCCAGTCGCTGCTTAAGTACATGGGGGGCCTGCAACCGCTGATTAATGCCTCGGTTGAGGAGATCGCCAGCGTCCCGGGAATATCGCACGCGCTGGCGGAAAAAATCTTCCATGCGCTGAAACACTAAGCATTGCAACACCCGGGGCAATGTAGCAACATAGGGACAAATTCTACTCTGTCCAGACAGTTAGCGTAATTATGCCATTTAATATTCCGACCTTACTTACCCTGTTTCGTGTAGTGTTAATCCCATTCTTTGTGCTGGCGTTTTATCTGCCATTTCAATGGGCTCCGCTCGCCTGTGCGCTGATTTTCATTTTCGCTGCGGTGACTGACTGGTTCGACGGTTATCTGGCGCGCCGCTGGAAACAGACCACGCAGTTCGGCGCCTTCCTCGACCCGGTAGCGGATAAAGTGATGGTGGCAATGGCGCTGGTGCTGGTGGCGGAATATTTCCATGCCTGGTGGATTACGCTGCCTGCCGCCACTATGATTGCCCGCGAGATTATCATTTCTGCTCTGCGCGAGTGGATGGCTGAAATCGGTAAACGCAATAGCGTGGCCGTATCCTGGATCGGTAAAGTGAAAACCACGGCGCAGATGCTGGCGCTGTTTGCTCTGTTATGGCATCCAAATGATGTGATTGAAGGCGTCGGCGTCGCCGCTTTATATATCGCAGCGGTGCTCACTTTCTGGTCAATGTTCCAGTATCTCAGTGCGGCGCGCGGCGATCTGCTCGAACGGTGATCGAAGCGGTTCAAAAAGCAGCAAACAGATGCTTTGTGAGGATAATTTTATTGACTCGCCTGGTGAGAACAGTAGAATGCAACGCATCGAAAGGCAGCATGGTCTGCCAGAAGATAAAGTAAGTCAGAGAGTTAACTTAACTTTCTGATTGCTAAGCGGGAATAGCTCAGTTGGTAGAGCACGACCTTGCCAAGGTCGGGGTCGCGAGTTCGAGTCTCGTTTCCCGCTCCAAATTTAGTCAGCAGAGATGAAGCTCTGATGACAGAAAAGAATAAAAGGCGCGTTGGCAGAGTGGCCATGCTACGGATTGCAAATCCGTCTACCTCGGTTCGACTCCGGGACGCGCCTCCACTTTACACCCAAGCCCGGGTGGTGAAATCGGTAGACACAAGGGATTTAAAATCCCTCGGCTTATGGCTGTGTGGGTTCAAGTCCCACCCCGGGCACCATCTTCGAACTACCGATTAAAACGAATAAAAACAAGCTGTAAGCAATGTCGTAACCGCCCCTGAAAGGCGGTTTTTTTATGCCTGAAATTCCTCTTCCCCACTATTTCTGCTTTGCACACGTTAATAACGGGCGACTGGCGCAGTGGCTAAGAATTATCTAAACTCTCTGGCAGTAGCTTCCATTCTTTATCTGAGCGTGCTTATAATTGCCGGATAATTTTAGTTAGACCTCTAATCATCAGGCATCGATACATTGAACTCCCAGGAACTAAACTTTTCCCGTTTACTGCATCTGACGGCTCACGCCTGGCGTCAGGCGATCGACCGTCGTATGAAAGACAACGGGTTGAGCATGAGTAGCTGGATGGCCGTTGCCACCATTGCCATTCAGGATCAACCCATGAGTCAGAAAGAGCTGGCGCAGGCGCTGGGGCTGGAAGATGCCAGCGTAGTCCCGCTGATCGATCGGCTGGTGAAGCAGCAGCTGGTTGAGCGCGTTCAGCCTGCGGAAGATCGGCGTAAGCGGCTGCTGCACGTCACCCCGAAAGGGGAGCTGCTCTATCAGCGTTTAAAAACACAAGCCGACGCGCTGCGTAATGAACTGCTGTCAGGGGTTAATCCCGCCGAGCTGGCGGTCACCCAGCGCGTACTGCAACAACTGCTGGCGGCAACTGAGGTGAAGTAGGGTGCGTCGCAATAAATCCAATCCTTATGCACCGGTTGAGTGGGCGCCCGGTGAAAAACCGATGCTGCCTGGCTCCCCCTCCACGCCAGTTCATCCCACGCATAAACGTATTGCTTTTGGTATTGTTGGCCTGCTGATCTGTATCACCGGGGCGTTGAGTAATGCGCTGGTGACGGCGAATCTGACCAATTTACAGGGCGTATTCGGTGCTTATAACAACGAAATTGCCTGGCTTCCCGCCGTCTATGTGATGGGCAATATCTCGATCAACCTGCTACTGGTCAAGTTTCGCCAGCAGTTCGGCCTGCGCGTGTTTACCGAAGCCTTCCTTGTCCTGTATGTGCTGGTGGCGTTTTTCCATCTGCTGGTCAACGATCTCAGCTCGGCCATTATTGTGCGTGCCGCGCACGGCATGGTGGGCGCGGCGCTCAGCTCGCTGGGAATTTACTATCAGGTGCAGGCATGGCCCGCAAAGCACCGGCTGAAAGCGCTGGCGATTGGCCTTGGGGCATCCCAACTGGCGATCCCCCTGGCGCGCCTGTTCTCCACCGAGCTGCTGCAGCTTGACGAGTGGCGCGGACTCTACCTGTTTGAGCTTGGCCTGGCACTGATGGCGCTGGGCGCGGTATTAATCCTTAAGCTACCGCCCGGTGAGCGGACCAAAGTTTTTGAGAAAAAAGATTTTCTCACCTTCTTCCTGATGGCACCCGGTATGGCACTGTTCTGCGGCGTGCTGTCGCTCGGGCGTATCGAATGGTGGACCAGCACGCCGTGGCTGGGGATCTGTCTGGCGCTGGGGCTGGTGCTGGTCACCGCCGCAGTGCTGGTGGAGCACAACCGCAGCAACCCGCTTATTAATACGCGCTGGCTGGGCAGCGGGGCGATATTCCGTCTCGGCATTGTGATGATCCTGCTGCGTATCATGCTGGCTGAACAGAACACCGGGGCGATTGGCTATCTGCAGCAGCTGGGGATCCAGAATGATCAGATGCAGGGGCTGGCGCTGGCGATCCTCGCCGGTGTCGCCGCCGGGATCGTCTGCAGCGCGCTGACCATCAATCCGCAGCATCTTAGCTGGCCGATTGTCATGTCGCTGATTATTGTGATGGTCGCCTCGTTGATGGATGCGCAGTCCAGCCCGCTGACCCGTGCCAATAATATGTACTTCAGCCAGTTTCTGCTGGGTTTTAGCACCTCATTCTTTATTGCTCCGGCCATGCTGCTGGGCGTGGGTAGCGTGGTGACGCAGCCGAAAAATTTGGTCAGTTTTGTGGTGCTGTTCGGCATGAGCCAGAACCTGGGGGGCCTGATGGGTTCCGCGCTGTTAGGGACCTTCCAGACGTGGCGTGAGAAATATCACTCCAGCCTGCTGGGCGATCAGCTCTCCCTGCTCGACCCGAATGTCACCGATCGGCTGGCGCAGTACAGCAATCTGTTCACCAGCCTGCTGGGCGACAGTACGCTGCGCGGCGCAGAAGGCACCTTGCAGCTGCAAACCGTTGCCACCCTGCAGGCCAATGTGCTGGCGTATAACGATGTTTACATTCTGACCGCTGTGATGGCAGGGGTCACTTTACTCTGGGTGTTATGGCGGCTGTCGCGCCTGCGCTACCTCAACTGGCAGCAGGCGAAACGCGAAGCGGAAGCGGAACAGCGAGCTATGCAAAATACTAATATTGCGAACGTAGGTAACTAATGAGTCAACAGGACCAGCAGCTCCAGGAGCGCCAACGAAATAACAAGCTGCGTATTGTCTCCATTGCCCTTGGCTCCGGCATCGCGCTGGTCGGGGTGCTGGTAATCCTTTATGCCTGGCAATTGCCGCCTTTCACCAGTGAGACGCAGTCAACGGAAAACGCCTACGTGCGCGGCCAGGTGACCTTTATCAGTCCGCAGGTGAGCGGCTATATCACCTCGGTGGACGTGCTGGACTTCCAGCCGGTACATCGCGGTGACGTGCTGATGACCATTGATGACCGCATCTATAAGCAGCATGTGCATCAGTCTCTCGCCCAGCTGGAGATGAAAAAGGCCGCGCTGGCCAACAACCTGCAGCAGCGTCGCAGCGCTGAAGCGGTGATTAAACGCAATGAAGCGGCACTGATCAATGCCAAAGCTCAGGCGGTGAAAGGCGGGCTGGATCTTAAGCGGGTAGAGAACCTGGTGGCGGATGGATCGCTGTCGCTGCGCGAGCGAGATGCATCGCGCGCCAGCAACAGCCAGACGCTGGCCGACGTGCAGCAGGCGCAGGCCACGCTGGAAGTGTCGAAGCAGGATCTGCAAACGGTGATTGTTAACCGCGCCTCGCTGGAGGCGGACGTCGCCAGCGCCCAGGCGGCGCTGGAACTGGCGCAGATCGACCTGGACAACACCAAAATTATTGCCCCACGCGACGGGCAGCTGGGGCAGATTGCCGTGCGCGAGGGCGCATATGTCTCCGCCGGGACGCGCCTGACGTCGCTGGTTCCGCAGCAGATGTGGGTGATCGCCAATATGAAAGAGACGCAGATGGCGCGGGTTAAACCGGGCCTGCCGGTGGTGTTTACCGTTGATGCTCTCGATGGCGAGCGCTTCAGCGGCGAGGTTGAGTTTATCTCACCGGCGGCAGGTTCCGAATTCAGCGCGATCTCACCGGATAACGCTACCGGTAACTTTGTCAAAATCGCCCAGCGTATTCCGGTGCGTATCAAAATCACCAGCGATAACGCGACCCACCTGCGACCGGGTATGTCGGTGGAGGTGAATATCGATACCGCAGCCAAACCACGCGACGGGGAGCAGCAATGATGGCGGCCAGACAAACGCTGCTGGCGATCATGATGACGGCAGCTCTGGCCGGGTGCACCACCCAGGTGGAAAAAGCGCCTTCCTCGTTGCCCATTCCCGCGCAGTGGCGCAGCCAGGTCGGGCCGGGTGCAGCGGTGGAAGCCAGCTGGTGGCGGGCGTTTAACGATCCGTCTCTCAATCAGCTGGTTGAGCAGGCGCTGCGCAACAACCCGGATATTCTCACCGCCCGCTCGCGTGTCGATCAGTACCGCGCCCAGCTGCGCGGAGCAGAGGGGGATGACTTCCCGACGCTGGATGCTGGCGTGGCGGCGACGCGCGCGCGCGCTATCTCAGCGGTGACCGGTCAGCCTTATCAATATTCGGTATTCCAGGGGCTGCTGCAGGCTAACTACAATGTCGATTTGTGGGGTGAGCGCAGCAGCAGCGTCGATGCGGCGAAAGCCTCGCTGGCGGCACAGCAGGCAGCGGCCAGCGCCGCAGAGCTGACGATTGCCAGCTCGGTGGCATCCGGCTATATGACGCTGGTGTCGCTGGATGAGCAGCTGCGCGTGACCGAGGCGACGCTGGCCACGCGTGCCAACTCGCTGAAGCTGGCGCAGCGCCAGTATGAAACCGGCTATACCTCTAAACTGGAGTGGGTGCAGTCGCAGTCTGAATACCAGACGGCGAAAGCGCAGATCCCGCTACTGCAGCATCAGATCGCCCAGCAGGAGAATGCGCTCAGCATCCTCGTTGGCATGAACCCGCGCCAGATCGCGCGGCAGAACCACTTCGAGCACCTGGCGCCGCAGACGCTGCCGTCGGTGATGCCATCGCAGCTGCTGCAGCGCCGCCCGGATATTGTGCAGGCCGAGCGCCAGCTGCTGGCCGCCGATGCCTCACTGCAATCCTCGCGCGCCGCGCTGCTGCCATCGCTTAACCTGACGGCGAGCGGCACCCTGCAGAGTTCTATCCTGCACGATCTGGTCAGCGATCCGTTCCGCCTGTGGAGTATTGGCGGCAGCGTGCTGGCCCCGATACTCAATCGCGAAGCGCTGACGGCGCAGGTCGATGTTTCGATGGCAACGCGCAATCAGGCGCTGTACAGCTATGAGAAAGTGGTGCGTAGCGCGTTTAGCGAAGTGAATGACGATCTGGATGCCATCGCCCGTTACCGCGAGCAGCTTGGCGAACTGCAGGCGCAGGAGAAGGTGGTGCAGGAAGCACTGCGCATTGCCAGCAACCGCTACCAGAATGGTTACGCTTCCTATCTTGATGAGCTGGACGCACAGCGCACGCTGTTCAGTACCCAGCTCAGCGTGGTGCAGGCAAAAAACAACCTGCTGCTGGCGCAGATCGATCTTTATCGCGCACTGGGCGGCGGCTGGCAGCCTGAATAATTGCCGGGGTCGGGCATGCCCGACCCGCTTTACCCGCCTCTGCTAACCAACAGCTTTAGCTCGCCCGTGAGCTTGCGCCACGCGTTTGCTGGTCAATGAGAGCTGCTATTGCTTAGGATTTTACCGGGGAAAGTATAAGTGAAAGTTGATAATCATTTGCTCTGACTGTTCACGGGCTAAAGCACTGTTTTGCCTGATTCTGCATACCAATACGCTATATCTTATTCCCTTTTCAGCAGCCTGAAATCAATTTATTACGTTAAACAACTGCGCCATTGTGCTACTATTTAGCGCGATAATCAGACAGTTTCTTTCTGCTGGCAAGGTCACCCTTGTGCCTGCGACAAGCTGAGTTTTCGTTAGTATTCCTTATTTTTATTCATGAAATGGATGTCTTTCATATTTTTACTGGCGCCTTTACAGGAACGTTTTGCCGGTATGCTGTGGCTGATAATGAAAAACCGTTCTAAACCCGACCCTGAAAAAGAGAGCCGGGTCCCGTTAGATGATGCACAGTTTGCGATTGTCGTGCTGGCAATCACCTCTTTTACCCTGATCATTTTCGTGCTGACTATCACGCTGTGGATGTCCTGACAGGCTCCTGCTTCAGTTTGATCTGCTGGCTGCGTAACGCCAGGGCAAACGGCTCATTAACGGTGCGGTTGCCGTTGGCATCCGGCAGGCCAAACAGCCCGGCGGGTGAACGGCGGTCATCGTCCCAGGCGGGATAGTCGACCAGCGGATAGATCGATACCCCCTCCAGCGCTACTCCGGCCTCCAGTGCCAGCGCAGCCTCCTGACTGACCCGATTAAACCAGTCCGTACATTTACCGATCTCTGCCCCGGTTTCAGCTATCAGCAATGGGCGTTGATAACGTTGCCAAACTTGCTGTAAAAGATGATGCAGCGGCAGGTAGTCGGGGTGATGGGGTTCCAGCGGGTCACCATTGTGGAACCACTCATTGTCCGGGTACCAGGTGAATCCGATAATATCCAGTAACTCCTCTGAACCTCCCAACTCCGCCGCGCTGCGTCCACTGATCCAGTCCCAGACTTCAAACTGTGCCTGATGCTGCTGCAGTGCCTGCTGCTTTGCGCTGCTGGAGTAACCGGAAGCCGCAACATGGACCAGCGGGTCGGTAATGACGAACCGCACTCCGGGCAGCTCTTCACGCATTGCGCGCATGGCGGCGATACTGGCTGCGACCAGTTGACGCTTCAGTTCAATACGGCGCCCGGTAACAAAGGGGTTAAACCAGGCGATATCGGCGCCTGCCCACGACCAGAAAGAGATTTGATTCATCGGGCTGATAAAGGGGGCAGCCTGTCCTCGCGCGCGCAGCAGGCAGGCAAAAGCGCGGGCGAAGGCGGCAAAGCGCTCAACAAATTCTGGCTGCCAGATATCCAGCCAGTCCGGCCAGCCAAAGTGCGCCAGCTCCCAGATCATTTCGATATGGTATTTTTCGGCTGCTTCCAGCTGCGGCAAGAAACTCTGCCAGTTATATTCACCTGCCTGTTTTTCAACCAGATACCAGCGTGCGCCATCGCGCGCTGTCAGTAGCTGATGCTGCTGTAACAGGGCATAATCTTTCTCCAGCAGGGTATCATGTCCGCTGCTGAGCATCAGATCCGCACGTTTCCCCGGGGTGCGGCAGGCGGTGGAGCAGGCAAAACTGCCCTGATAAAAGCTGTTAAACAGGCTGGCCTGGTGGCGTTTCTGATTGTGCTGGCTGCCAACATGCATGATGCTCTCCTGGTCACTGGGACTGTCGCAGGGCGATGGGCTAAGTCTAGACTATATGTCTGGTCAGACGGGGAGAGATCGTCGGAAGATACCGGATGAACAACCGTAAACCTGTTAAGGATAGTTGATGACCGACACGCTTCACTCGCCGCAGGAAGAGAGCCTGGCCGGCACGCGACTGGCTCATGCCATTACGCCTCTGGTTGAACAACATCCTGAGCACAGCGGGGTTTATCCGCTGGCGGAGGGGCTGGATGCCTTTGCAGCACGCTATCTGCTGATTTCTCTGGCGGAGTGCACGCTGGATATCCAGTACTACATCTGGCAGAACGATATGTCAGGCCGGTTGCTGTTCAGCGCCCTGCTGGAGGCGGCCGCACGCGGGGTAAAAGTGCGCCTGCTGCTGGACGACAACAACACCATGGGGCTGGATAAGACGCTGAGCGAGCTGAATCGCCATGAGAATATTGAAGTGCGTCTGTTTAACCCGTTCTCATTTCGCAGCCTGCGCATGCTCGGCTATCTGACCGATTTTGCCCGCCTGAATCGCCGCATGCACAACAAGAGTTTTACCGTGGATGGCATGGCGACCATTGTGGGCGGGCGCAATGTCGGCGACGAATATTTCGGTGCCGGTGATGAACCGCTGTTCTCCGATCTCGACGTGCTGGCCGTCGGCCCGGTCGTGCATGATGTGGCGCTGGATTTCGACCGCTACTGGCAGAGCCGCGCCGTGGCTCCCCTTAACAGCGTGGTGGAGGATGAGCAGAGCAGCCCTTCAGCTGTGGTGCTGCCCGAGGAGTGGCGCGCCAGCGAGCAGGTGGTGCGCTATCTCGATCGGGTAGAAGCCTCCAGCTTCGTTAGCCAGTTGGAGAGCCGCAGCCTGCCGTTTACCTGGGCTGATACCCGCCTGCTGAGTGATGACCCGCGCAAAGGGCTGGGCCGTGCCCGCAGCAGTACGCTGCTGCCTCAGCGTTTGCTGGAGGTTATTGGCCAGCCGCAGCAGCAGTTCGATATCATCTCGGCCTATTTTGTACCGACCCGGGCAGGGGTGGCGCAGCTGCTGCGGCTGGTGCGCAAAGGCGTCAAAATCTCGATTTTGACCAACTCGCTGGCGGCGAACGATGTCTCTATCGTGCACGCGGGCTATGCCAAATGGCGCAAGAAGCTGCTGCGCCACGGCATTCACCTGTATGAGCTGAAGCCGCACATGGCTGCACGTGAACCGAGCCACGACCGTGGCCTGACGGGGAATTCCGGTTCCAGCCTGCACGCCAAAACGTTCAGCGTCGATAATCAAAAAGTCTTTATCGGATCGTTTAACTTCGACCCGCGCTCCGCCGTGCTGAACACCGAAATGGGGCTGGTCATTGAGAATGAGGGCCTGGCAACGCGAATTCATCAGCGCTTTATCAGCAGCATGCGCGAACGGGCCTGGACGCTGCGTCTGGATAAGTGGGGGCGGGTAAACTGGGTGGAATACCCGGGGGAGGGGGCGAATGAGGTGGTGCACAAGCACGAGCCGCGCACCCGGCTGATGCAGCGGATCCTGGTGCGGCTGGTGTGGCGTTTACCGATTGAGTGGCTGCTGTAGGGGCCGGGCAGGCCCGATCCGGGGCGAGCCGGGCCATCGGCCCGACCACACCCGATGGCTCAGTTTGCTATGTGCGCTGTGGCTTGCCAGAAAACAGGAAGCGCAGCAGCGGAATGCGCAGGTGGATCTCATACAGCAGGAAAGAAATCCCGAAGACAAATAGCAGCCCGGCGAAAAAGCCCAGCGTGTTACTGCCAATCACCGGCACAAAAAGGATGCCGTAGATAATGGTTAACGGATGGTGGACCAGATAAATAAACAGCGATGCGTTCACCAGGTAGGTGACGCGCGGCGAGTGGGAGTTCAGCAGGCGATGCCCAAGGGAGAACACTACGTTAACCATCCACAGCCCCATCAGCATCGATACCAGGGTATCAATCTCATACAGCCAGCCTTCACCCTTGTTCCAGGTTTGGTTAGCCACATAGGCAGCGAAGGCCAGTGCCGAACCGACAAAGGTCCAGGGCACCGGGCGCACAAACAGCGCTTTAATCGCCGGGTACTTAAAGGCCATTCCACCCAGCATAAAGAACGGCAGGTAAACCAGGGTTTGCATCACGGCCATATTGAACAGGGCATCGCCCAGGATCTGCGGCGCAAAGATAAACATCAGGCGGCGGAAAATACCCCAGGCGAGGCCGCAAAGCAGGATCCACAGCGTTAATTTCCCCCAGGTGAGCTCGGAATAGTCTGTTTTTTCCCGCTGGCTATCGCGCAAAATACGGAACAGCCAGTAGCCCGCCACAGTCAGTATTACCAGTACCAGCAGAAACCACAGGTGTGAAATCAGATCCCAAACCAGCGCGTTGTACTTTTGATAGGGCGTTAATTTGCTCCAGTCGCCAATCTTACTGGTCCACTCCTTCAGCAGGAAAAACTGCGGCAGGGTGATGAGCGGGATCGCGGTCAGCATTGGGATGCCAACCCGCTCCAGGCGCACCTTCAGCCAGTCTGACGGGCGGTAGCGCAGGAATAGCATGTAGGAGAAATAGCCTGAAATGACGAAGAACACTTGCATGCGAAACGCATGGATAAAATCATTAAACAGGGTGAGCCATTCAGAAGGGTGCAGGCTGTTTACTGACCACGTCTGAGTGGAATAAATGAGCGAAACATGGAATGGCACGCCTAATAACATCAGATAGGCGCGAATAGAGTCGAGAAAATATTCTCTTGGCTGCGTTTTTTTAGTCATAAATGTCCGATATTCAACATGTTAATGTCTTGATTCACCCTGAACCAGACTAAAGTTTAGCGCTTACTTTAATAGTTGAAACCCGGGTATACTATCAGCCAAATCTGTTTCCGTTAACCGCTTGAGAATAGGGCGCTTAACACGATCGGATTCATGGAACAAAAACGTGGTCAGGCTGTCGGAATGCTGGATTATCCTTTAAGATGGATGCAATTGATTTAAGCACCCGAAAGGGGGGGAAGTGCGGAATAAAATGAACAATAAACCAGAACTGATGAAATTGCGCTGGCTTGGCGCAGCAGTTTTGCTTTCAATGTATGCCAACACCAGTTGGGCGTTTAACATTGATGATGTGGCAAAACAGGCGCAGGAGTTAGCCGGGAAAGGCTTCGAAGCGCCTAAGAGTAACCTGCCATCACAGCTGCGTGATATGAAATATGCTGACTATCAGCAGATCCAGTTCAATCACGATAAAGCGTACTGGAGCAATCTTAAGACCCCTTTCAAACTTGAGTTCTACCATCAGGGAATGTATTTCGATACCCCGGTGAAACTCAATGAAGTCACGGCGACCAGCGTTCGTGAGATCAAGTACTCCCCGGACTATTTCAACTTCGGCAACGTTAAGCACGACCCTGATACCGTCAAAAACCTCGGGTTTGCTGGCTTCAAGGTGCTTTACCCGCTGAACAGTAAAGATAAGAAAGACGAAATCACCAGCTTCCTGGGCGCGAGCTACTTCCGCGTTATCGGTGCCGGACAGGTTTACGGTCTCTCTGCCCGCGGCCTGGCCATTGATACTGCGCTGCCGTCCGGGGAAGAGTTCCCGCGCTTTAAGCAGTTCTGGATTGAACGCCCTAAACCCCAGGATAAACATCTGGTCATTTATGCGCTGCTGGATTCACCACGTGCGACCGGTGCTTACCGTTTCCTGATCACCCCGGGTAAAGACAGCACGGTCGACGTGCAGTCTAAGGTTTACCTGCGTGACAAAGTGGGCAAGCTGGGCGTGGCCCCACTGACCAGCATGTACCTGTTTGGCGCCAACCAGCCATCGCCAGTGCCAAACTATCGTCCGGCGCTGCATGATTCTAACGGTCTGTCGATTCACGCCGGAAACGGTGAGTGGATCTGGCGTCCGCTGAACAATCCAAAACACCTTGCTGTCAGCACCTTCACCGTGGAAAACCCACGTGGTTTCGGTCTGCTGCAGCGGGGCCGCGATTTCGATAAATATCAGGATCTCGACGATCGCTACGATATGCGTCCAAGCGGCTGGATTGAGCCGAAAGGCGACTGGGGTAAAGGCCGCGTAGAGCTGGTTGAGATCCCAACGTCCGACGAGACCAACGATAACATCGTGGCGTTCTGGACCCCGGAAAGTCTGCCAGAGCCAGGAAAAGTGATGAACTTCTCCTACCGCCTGCACTTCACGCGTGACGAAAGCGCGCTGCATTCACCGGAAACGGCGTATGTGAAAAGCACCCTGCGTTCAACCGGTGATGTGAAGCAGTCGAACCTGGTGCGTCAGCCTGATGGCACCGTGGCATTTATCGTCGACTTCGTTGGCCCGGAAATGAGCAAGCTGCCGCAAAACACCCCAGTGACCCCTCAGGTCAGCATCGGTAACAACGGTGAGCTGGTGGAAAACAGCGTGCGCTATAACCCGGTCACCAAAGGCTGGCGTCTGGTGCTGCGCGTGCGCGTAAAAGACAACAAACAGCCGACGGAAATGCGTGCTGCACTGGTTAACGGTGACAAAACGCTGACTGAAACCTGGAGCAATCAGCTGCCTGCCAATGAATAAGTCTACCGTAATACCCGATGAGTATATCGACGCGCTGCCCCTCTCCGCTGAGCGGAAAGGGGAGCTGCGCTCGGCACTGCCGTCTGAATCTGACGACGCCTTTGGCCAGCTGCATCACCTGCTGGCCGAAGAGGGTCCGGTTGAAACGCGTGCCGATGACGCACCGCAGGAGTCGGTAAAAACACGCGTCGAACAGAGCTGGCCGGATTCCGTTGATGACGGCAAGCAGTTCGATAAAGATGCGCTGGACCGTACCACGCTGAAAGCGATGCCGAAGCATACCCGCTCTTCCATGTACCCGGAAGAGTGGCGTACCAACCCGGTGGCGCGCGCGTGGGATTCCGTGCGTGGCCGTAAAACCACCCCGCGTTTTGCCAGCCGCGAAGAGCAGAAAAGTGAAGATAAGTGGCGCCATGTTGGCTCCATCCGCCGTTATATTCTGCTGTTCCTCTCTGTTTTCCAGACGGTTGTCGCCACCTGGTATATGAAGACCATTCTGCCTTACCAGGGCTGGGCGCTGATCGACCCAATGGAGATGATCAACCAGAACTGGCAGCAGTCGGTGCTGCAGATCCTGCCTTACGTGCTGCAGACCGGGATCCTGTTCCTGTTTGCCGTGCTGTTCCTGTGGGTCTCCGCCGGTTTCTGGACCGCGCTGATGGGCTTCCTGCAGCTGTTGATCGGTAAGGATAAGTACAGCATCTCCTACCTGACCAACGGTGACGAGCCGATCAACCCGGATCACCGCACCGCGCTGATCATGCCGATCTGTAATGAAGACGTTGAGCGCGTGTTCGCCGGCCTGCGTGCGACCTGGGAATCCGTGGTGCGTACCGGCGAGCAGGACAATTATGACGTCTACATCCTCAGCGACAGTTACAACCCTGATATCTGCATGGCCGAGCAAAAGGCGTGGATGGAGCTGGTACGTGATGTCGGCGGGGAAGGGCGCATTTTCTACCGCCGCCGCCGCCGTCGCGTAAAACGTAAATCCGGTAACATCGATGACTTCTGCCGCCGCTGGGGTAGCCAGTACAGCTACATGGTGGTGCTGGATGCGGATAGCGTAATGAGCGGCGAGTGTCTCAACGGGCTGGTGCGTATGATGGAAGCGAACCCGAAAGCGGGTATCATCCAGTCTTCGCCGAAAGCATCCGGGATGGATACGCTGTATGCGCGCTGCCAGCAGTTCGCTACCCGCGTTTACGGCCCGCTGTTTACCGCTGGTCTGCACTTCTGGCAGCTGGGTGAGTCGCACTACTGGGGCCATAACGCCATTATCCGCGTTAAGCCGTTCATTGAGCACTGTGCGCTGGCACCGCTGCCGGGTGAAGGCTCATTCGCCGGTTCAATCCTGTCGCATGACTTTGTGGAAGCTGCACTGATGCGTCGTGCGGGCTGGGGCGTGTGGATCGCTTACGATCTGCCGGGTTCTTATGAAGAGCTGCCGCCAAACCTGCTGGATGAACTGAAGCGTGACCGTCGCTGGTGCCACGGTAACCTGATGAACTTCCGTCTGTTCCTGGTAAAAGGCATGCACCCGGTGCACCGTGCGGTGTTCCTGACCGGCGTGATGTCTTACCTGTCTGCTCCGCTGTGGTTTATGTTCCTGGCGCTGTCGACCGCGCTGCAGGTGGTGCATACGCTGATGGAGCCGCAGTACTTCCTGCAGCCGCGCCAATTGTTCCCGGTGTGGCCGCAGTGGCGCCCTGAACTGGCGATAGCGCTGTTCTCAACCACCTTAGTGCTGCTGTTCCTGCCGAAGCTGCTGAGCATCGTGCTGGTGTGGTGCAAAGGGGCGAAGCCTTACGGCGGAGCGCTGCGCGTGCTGGCCTCCCTGTTCCTGGAGATGCTGTTCTCGGTGCTGCTGGCGCCGGTGCGCATGTTGTTCCACACCGTATTCGTGGTCAGCGCGTTTCTTGGCTGGGAAGTGGTGTGGAACTCGCCACAGCGTGATGATGATGCCACACCGTGGAGCGAAGCGTTCAAACGCCACGGCTCGCAGATGCTGTTGGGCCTGGTGTGGGCGGGCGGTATGGGCTGGCTGGACCTGAACTTCCTGTGGTGGCTGTCGCCAATCGTGTTCTCGCTGATCCTGTCGCCGTTTGTCTCGGTGTGGTCAAGCCGTCGCACGCTGGGGCAGGCTTCGAAACGCGGCAAACTGTTCCTGATCCCGGAAGAGTACGATCCGCCGAAGGAGCTGCTGGATACCGACCGTTACGTTGAGCTGAATCGTGAACGTGCGCTGGAGAATGGCTTTATGCACGCCATGTTCCATCCGTCGTTCAACGCACTGGCCAGCGCAATGGCGACCTCGCGTCACCTGAACAGCGATATTCTCGACTATGCCCGCGACCGCCGCATTGAGCAGGCGCTCAGCGAGTCACCTTCTAAACTGGATCGCGATCAGCGCCTGGCGCTGTTCAGTGACCCGGTGACGCTGGCGCGTATGCACTACCGCCTGTGGCAGAATGCGGATAAGTACCACGACTGGTTAGATTATTACCATTCGCTGGAACTGAACCCGAAGGCGCTGAATAACGCCAACTAGTTTGCGGGGCGGGCATGCCGCCCCCGACGACGCGATAAGCCGGAACTCAGGTTCCGGCTTTTTTTTACGTTTAATTTGCAGTTGCCGCTCTGGTCAAAACTGGACCAGACTGTAGAATAGTGCGTTTTTTACTCTGGGGCAGCGATGGTGACAATGATAGTGCGGGGATTAGCGGTGGGGCTGTGCGTGCTGGTGCTGAGCGGCTGCGGCAGTATTATCAGCAGAGCCGTGCCCGGACAGGGGCACGGCAATCAATACTACCCCGGCGTACAGTGGGATATTCGCGACAAGCCGTGGCGTTTTCTCGCCATTATTGACCTGCCGCTGTCGCTGGTGGTCGACACATTACTGCTGCCGGTTGATGCCAGCCACGGGCCTTACGAGTAATTATTGTCGGCGTCGGTGTTATCGTCTTCCCACTCTCCCGCTGCCGCGTCGGCCTCTTCGCTGCCGGCAGGCGGTTCCAGCTGGAATTCGCCCTCATCCCACTCGTACAGCGTCTTCTCCGGCAGCCACTCCTGACGCAGTTCAACCTCATCGAAATCATCTTCAAAGATGGCCTGCGCCGCATCTCCACTGCGGAAGGCCAGTAGCTCTCCTTCATCACTGTCATCGGTGAGAAACTCCGCCTGCCACATAATATCCCCATCCTGCATCACAAACTTCTGCAGATTGAACTGATTAACAGAGGCTTCACCCTCGTCCAGCTCCGGGTTATCAGCAAGGTACTCTTCACGTGCCATCTCAATCGCTTCTTCCAGCGTGGCATACATGCTCATGGCATCTCCTCAGGTCAAAAATGACTAAAGAGTAATTGTTGTCGCTATGGGCAAAGATGCAAGGCGGGGGAGGAGAAATATTTTCGTGGTGATTTATTGCACGGGTATTGTCAGGGTTTATCCCTGAACCCCATCCACTGCTTCAGCTTTGCCACCGAGGCAGGGGCCTGATAAACCAATCCACGCCCATCTTTGAGCGCACGCAATAAGCCGCGAGCTGCCAGTGTCTTCAGGCGACTTCTGGCGGTGTTATCCGAGAGTGACAGACGCTGGCTGACGCCGGCGGCGCTCAGCAGAGAGCCGGGAGCGTTTAGCGCGAGTGCCAGAATATCCTGCGCGGTTTTATCCAGCTCAGGACTGGATAATACAAATTTGGCCAGCTCCAGTCGTTCCTGATGTAGCCGTTCAATGCTGGCCGCAAACTCGTTGACCGCCCGGCTGATAATCTGGCACTGATACTGAATGAAATAGGTCAGGTCCATCTCATCAGTTTCGCTATACAGATACGACATCCCGTATTGCACCGGAGCATTTTTCAGCAGCTTGCTGATCGACATATAGCGAAATGCGCTATAGCCCCGGCGGATCATATGCAGATAAAACAGTCCTCGGGCGGTTCTGCCATTGCCGTTATTAAACGGGTGGATATATCCGACGGAAAAATGGAGGATAGAGGCGACGATCAATGGGTGAATATCCTGCTGTTCCAACTGGATAGTTAAATTGCACAGTGCATCCAGCATCGGTTCAACGCGCGTGAAATCAGGGGGGCGATGGACGATTTCGCCCTCACGCCCGGCAACAAAGACCGCGTTATTGTCCCGCAGCGATCCTGGCCGATACTTTTCATCATTGATGCCGCTACATGCAATGGCGTGGATATCAAGGATATCATCGGTGCTCAGTGGATCATCCGCCATCAGCAGAATATGGTTCATCAGTCGCCAGTTCCCCATAATCATACTTTCGCTGACGTTACGTGGCTGGCGTCCAACTGCCAGCAGCTCCATTGCCACGCGCGAGGTGGTGGCTGCACCTTCTAACTGGCTGGAAGAGATGGCCTCTTCCATGACCAGTTGCGAAGCGAGATAGGTAGAGGCATCCTGTGCGCTGGGGTCACGCCCTGTACCAAATGCCATTTTGTCGACCAGGGAAAGGGTGGCGATTATGGCAGGAGTGAGATTAAAACTGGCAGACGTACCCGCCAGCGAAAAAGCCGTGCAGGTGGTTGCGCGCTTTATCTTCAGTGCTGCCCACGCGCGGGAGCACTCTGCGCGGTCGTTGATACGGCGACGCAACTGGTCGTAATGAAGATATTTACTGTCGCTGGCGCTATGCTGCGCCAGTAGTGCAATAAGCTCCTCAGCGCTAAATTCAGCCTCAGCCACTGAGGGCGGCGTTTTGATTCTCATCTCAGACAATCTCAAAAAGGCTATTATTTGAGATTACTTGAGATGAGCCGCCACCGCAATTCCCTTTACTCTGCTTCAGATAGCGGGCGCTGTTCTTCTTCCCGCACCACCATTCTTGCGGTTCGTTTTCTCAGCGTGTACCAGGTATACCCCACGTTGAACAGCACGATGCAGGCGGTGACCAGAAACACCGCACGGAAACCGTAATGGGCCGACACCGCGGCGCCCATCAACGGGCCACTGACGTTACCGATGTCGCGGAAAGACTGGTTATAGCTGAAGATGCGCCCGGCGACCTGATTGCTGGCGTTGTAGATCAGCAGCGACTGCACCGCTGGCAGTAATGCACCGTCGGCGGCGCCGAGCATAAAGCGCAGGATCCCCAGCTGCCACGCACTCTGCACAAAAGCCATCGGGATCAGTAGCACGACTGAAATCAGCAGCATGGCAACGAGGATTCGCTCCGGGCCGATGCGATCCCCCAGCCTGCCAAGGCGTGGCGCACTCATCAGCGCCGCCACGCCAGGCACCGAGGCAATCATACCGCTAATAAAGGCCAGATTCGCCACGTTGCCCGCCAGCTCGCGCACGTACAGCGTCAGAATGGGGGCAATCGAACCAGTAGCGACCTGGATTATCAGCGTGGTGACGAACAGTGCCAGCACCAGCCGGGGATTTTTCAGCGAGGTGAACACCTGGCGGGCGTGCAGCAGATCTTTTTTCTGCACCGGGGTGAAGCTCTCACGGATGCAGAACAGGGTCATCAGGAAGCAGGAGAACAGCACCGCCGCAGTAATATAAAACACCGGGCGCAGGCCAAAGCTGTCGGCCAGCAGGCCGCCGATTAGCGGGCCGATCAGCGCGCCGCTGACCGCCCCGGTTGACAGCCAGCCCATCGCCCAGCCGGTTTTATTACGTGGCACCTGGGTGGCGATCAGCGCGTTGGCGTTGGGCACAAACCCCCCGAGCAGGCCGAGCAGTGCACGCAGCGCCAGAAACTGCCAGACGGAAGTGGCCATACCCATCAGCATCATCACAATTGCCATGCCCAGGGCGGAGCGCAGCAGCATGATTTTGCGGCCTTTACGGTCGGCAAGTCCGCCCCAGAAAGGGGATGCAATAGCAGAGAACAGGAAAGTGATGCTAAAAACCAGCCCGGACCAGATGTTCAGCGCCTGGGGATCGGTAATGCCCAGCTGCTCGACATACAGTGGCAGAAAGGGCATAACCAGGCTGAAACCGGCGCCGGTGAGGAAACATCCCACCCAGGCGACACAGAGATTTCTCTGCCAGTTGATGACAGTTGAGGGCGTATCGGCCGTAGACATAGCGTGTGCAGTAACCTTAGAAGTTAACGTCGCAAATTAACCATTAGCTGGCTAAGTATGCGCCTTTAAATGCTCACTGCCTAGCCACTGCAGAAATAAATGAAAAACGGTTTCAAATAGTGGAACAGGCCGGATAACCGGCCTGTGGAGAGGGATCAGTAAAGGGAAGGTTGACCTTCCGGGCGGGTCTTAAAGCGGCGATGCAGCCACATATACTGATCTGGCGCCATCAGTACGCCGTGCTCGACCACGCGGTTCATCGCGGCGGCTGTGGCGACTTCATTGTCCAGTGGGATATCCTGAACTTCCGGCAGGATCACCATCTCATAGCCTTTACCCGACGGCAGGCGGCGTGGCACAAAAGGGATCACTGCCGGGTTGCCACTGCGTATCAGCAGATAGCTGCCTTTAGTGGTTGCCGCCTGGTCAACGCCGAAAAACGGTACAAATACGCTGCTGCGCGGACCGTAGTCGTGATCCGGAGCGTACCAGATAATGTCGCCATTTTTCAGGGCGCGGATCATGCCTTTCAGATCCTTGCGGTCCAGCATGCTTTTATTGGAACGCATACGGCCCCAGGTTTGCAGCCAGTCAATCAGCGCGTTGTCGTTGGGGCGGTAAACGCCAATACCCGGGTTGTGGATGCCGAAAATACGCGCGCCCAGTTCCAGGGTTAAAAAGTGCATGCCAATCAGCAATACGCCTTTACCGTCGGCAGCCGCTTTGCTGATGTGCTCCAGGCCGCTGACGCTGAACCATTTTTTGATGCGCCAGTCAGGCCAGAACCATGCCATGCCGGTTTCTATCAGGCCCATGCCGAGCGATTCGAAGTTGCGTGTTACCAGAGCTTCACGCTCGGCGGCAGGCATCTGCGGGAAACAGACTTCCAGGTTGCGCCGGGCAACCTCCACACGGCGCTTCAGTAGGTGCATTGACAGCCGACCCAGCCCGCAACCAATGTAGCGGAGCAGGGGGTAGGGCAGCATCACCAGCAGGTAAAGCAGGGCAATACCCAACCAGGTAAACCAATAACGGGGATGCAGCAATGCGCGACGAAATTGAGGCAGCTGAGTCATGATTTTCCAGATCGCAAAAAAAGGGGGAACATTATAGTGCCCGTTTAAAATGAGTTATGGCCTATTGTGCCATTTTATTCGCATCAGATGAAATAAGCGCCTGTTCAGATTAGGTTTTCACGGGCAGGTAGGTCAGGTGTGCTGCTAATAGCATAGTCATAATGCGCATATTGCGCATCGCTTTTTGCGCCGACTGCTGCTATTTACAGCGTTCATGCACGACAAACCCCGCGTCTCTCAGGTATGATAGCGCCGCAAAATTTTCCCTCTCTTTAGAATTCAGGAACGTACACCATGCCAGTGTTACATAACCTTGTTTCCAATGAAGAGCTGAAGGCACGCATGCTGGCCGAAACCGAGCCGCGTACCACAGTCTCTTTTTATAAATACTTCACTATTGACGATCCGCGTGCGTTTCGCGACGCGCTCTACGTTACCCTCACCAAACTAAACGTGTTTGGCCGCGTTTACGTCGCCGCCGAGGGAATTAACGCGCAGGTCAGCGTTCCCGCCAGCCAGTACGAGCAGATGAAAGCCGCGCTGTACGCTTTCCACCCGGCGCTGAATAACCTGCGCATGAACATCGCGCTGGATGATGACGGTAAATCTTTCTGGGTACTGCGTCTGAAAGTACGTGAGCGCATTGTGGCTGACGGTATTACCGACGACAGCTTTGATGCCAGCGATGTCGGCGCCTATCTGAAAGCGGCGGAAGTGAACGCCATGCTGGACGATCCGCAAGCGGTGTTTGTCGATATGCGTAACCACTATGAGTATGAAGTGGGCCATTTTGAAAACGCGCTGGAGATCCCGGCGGATACTTTCCGCGACCAGCTGCCGATGGCAGTTGATATGCTGCAGCAGGATAAAGACAAAAAAATCGTCATGTACTGCACCGGGGGGATCCGCTGTGAGAAAGCCAGCGCCTGGATGCGTCATAACGGTTACGAGAATGTCTACCACATCGAAGGCGGAATTATTGAGTATGCCCGCCGCGCGCGCGAGCAGGGCTTACCGGTGCGCTTTAAAGGCAAAAACTTTGTCTTCGATGAGCGAATGGGCGAGCGGATTTCAGACGATGTGATTGCCAACTGCCACCAGTGCGGAGCGCCCTGTGACACCCATGTAAACTGCCTGAATGACGGCTGCCATCTGCTGTTCATCCAGTGCCCGATCTGCGCCGAGAAGTTTCATAACTGCTGCAGCCCGCTCTGTATGGAAGAGCTGGCACTGCCGCCGGAAGAGCAGCGTGCGCGTCGTGCGGGCCGTGAAAACGGCAATAAGATTTTCAACAAGTCGCGCGGCCTGTTGAGCACCACCATGCATATTCCTGAAGAGTAACAGGCTGAACTCACCGGGCGCAGGCCCGGTGAGTGTGATGGCTACTGGCGCACGCCTTCCACCGAGATCATCAGCTCCACCTGCTGTGATGCCGGGCCCAAATCCTTCTCAATGTTGAACTCTTTCAGCGCAATAGTTCCCGTCGCTTCAAAGCCAGCACGGTAGCCACCCCACGGATCTTTACCTTCCCCGGTCAGTTTTGCCGCCAGTTTTACCGGTTTTGTCACGCCGTTCAGCGTCAGGTCACCGTCTACGATCAGGCCATCGCCCTGTTTACTGACCTTGGTGGAAACAAACGTTGCCTGAGGGAACTTCCCGGCATTGAGGAAATCAGCGCTGCGCAGGTGCTTGTCACGCTCGGCGTGGTTAGTGTCGACGCTGCCGGTATTGATAGTCACGTTAACTTTGTCTTTGCCAGGGTCGGCCTGATCAAAGGTAAAGCTGCCGTCGAAATCTTTAAACGTGCCGTAAAGCCAGCTGTAGCCCAGGTGCTTGATGCGGAACTGCACGAAAGCATGCTGCCCCTCTTTATCAATTTTGTAGTCGGCTGCGGCGGCTGTCCCCGCCGTCATCAGCAGGGCGGCGGTAGTGATGGCCAGAATACTTTTCTTCAACATGGTGTTCTCCATTCCAGAGGTTAATGGATGCGGCGGCCCAGCATCCTTTTCAAGGTAATATCACGATCGATAAAGTGGTGTTTTAGCGCGGCCAGGGCGTGCAGCCCGGAGAGGATCACCACGCTCCACGCCAGCCAAAGATGGACTTCCCCCGCCAGATCCGCCTGCTCGCCCAGCCCGGAAAACAGCGCAGGAACCGGCAGGATACCGAAGACATTGATCGGTTTACCCTCTGCGGTAGAGATCAGATAACCGGTAATCAGAATGGCGAACAGCACGCCGTACAGCAGCAGATGCGCGGTAATCGCGCTATAGCGTACTAGCGGGGAATAGCTGCTGAGCGGTTTCGGCGGCGGCGAAACAAAGCGCCACACCACGCGTACAATCATTACCGCGAACAGCGTGATGCCGATGCTTTTGTGCAGTTCGGGAGCTTTGTGATACCAGGTATCATAATAACCGAGGGTGACCATCCACAGTCCGAGGGCAAACATTCCGTAGACCGCAGCCGCGACCAGCCAGTGCAGGGTGATGCTCAGTGAGCCATATTTTGCAGCGCTATTTTTTAACGGCATCCTGGGTTCCGCCAATAAGAATTTTAAGTCAGACTGACGGCGACAAGGGTGAAAATCAACAAATAAATTAACTGATTACTAAATTAAATCTCATAATGAAATATTTTGAATAAAATAAAGGCTTATCACCAGTAAATCAGAAAGCGGGTGGCCTGAGATGGCTCTGCGCTCGAGTTTGTGGAGAAGCTTTGCCATGGTGAGGGCAGGATCATGTTCTGTATTTTTGTCTTTAATTTCAATAAATGTCATTTTTTTGTCACGTTATGTCAATAATACCCGCTGTGTAATAGTTATTTTGCTTAATG
This sequence comes from Erwinia sp. V90_4, assembly GCF_029967685.1. Lineage (NCBI taxonomy): Bacteria > Pseudomonadati > Pseudomonadota > Gammaproteobacteria > Enterobacterales > Erwiniaceae > Erwinia > Erwinia sp. V90_4. Next base: position 188,024 of record NZ_JASCAQ010000001.1, read on the forward strand.
AATAGGGCGGGCGTAGTAGCCGCCGGGGGCCGCCTGCCAGTGGACTCTATTAACCAGGGCGGAGAGGGTGGCGAATACGGCAGGTTTGCTCGCCAATGGCAGCGATTAGTGTGGTTAACTTGAAAAATCACCGAATCTTGTATAGATTAAATTTGTGTAAGCAACGGCAGTCTAAGATTTACCGTTCATTACCATCCGCATTTTCGCTGCGTTATAGCTTTCTTCCCCTCTGTTATTCCCCACTATTTTTCAGGCGACGAAAGCTATAAGGCTGCTCACTCACTACAACAGGGAGCTGCTATGAGCAATACATCTGAAGGGCAACAGCCGCAGAAGAAGCATTTCTGGAACAAGAACAAAAGCGCGAAGAAGGAGCTGAGCGTCGATGATATTACTATCGTCGATAAAGACATGCTCAAGCGTGCGGTCGGCGCGGCCGCGCTGGGTAACGCCATGGAGTGGTTCGACTTCGGGGTTTACAGCTACCTGGCTGTGACTATCGGTAAAGTCTTCTTCCCCGGCGGCAGCCCGGCAGCGCAGCTGCTGGCGACCTTTGGGGCATTTGCCGCCGCCTTCCTGGTTCGCCCGGTGGGTGGACTGGTGTTTGGCCCGCTTGGCGACCGCATCGGACGCCAGAAGGTGCTGGCGATTACCATGATCATGATGTCGATCGGCACCTTCTGTATCGGGATTATTCCTGGCTATCACTCCATCGGGATTATGGCGCCCGTGCTGCTGCTGGCAGCGCGTCTGCTGCAGGGGTTCTCCACCGGCGGTGAATACGGCGGTGCAGCCACGTTTATTGCTGAGTATTCAACCGATGAGCGCCGCGGCTTTATGGGCAGCTGGCTGGAGTTCGGCACGCTCGGCGGCTATCTGCTGGGGGCGGGGCTGGTAACGGGCCTGACGGCGGCGATGCCGGAACAGGTCCTGCTTGACTGGGGCTGGCGTATTCCGTTCTTTATCGCGGCGCCGCTTGGCCTGTTTGGCCTCTATATTCGACTGAAGCTGGAAGAGACCCCGGCATTCCAGAAGCATATGGAAAAGCAGGAAGCGCTGGAGCACAGCAAACCGCGCCTTGGGTTGTGGCAGATGCTGAAGAAGTACCGTGCCTCAATGCTGAAATGTATTGGTCTGGTGCTGCTGTTTAACGTCTCCAACTATATGCTGACCTCGTATATGCCAAGCTACCTGACCGGGATCCTGGGTCTGAGCGAGCTGAGCAGCCTGCTGCTGATTCTGGTGGTGATGTTTGTCATGATGCCGCTGACCCTGTTCTGGGGCCACTGGAATGACCGTTTGGGCCGTCGTCCGGTGATCTGGGCCGGTGCCATCGGCCTGATCGTTATGGCAGTGCCGTGCATGATGCTGATTGGTACGGGCAACCTGTGGCTGGTGTTCCTGGGGCTTATTATTCTCGGGGTGATCCACACCTGCTTCAGCGGTTCAATGCCGGCGACATTACCGGCGCTGTTTGCCACCGATATTCGCTACAGCGCGCTGGCAATCGGCTTTAACCTGTCGGTTTCACTGTTCGGCGGCACCACGCCGCTGGTGACCACCTGGCTGGTGGAGAGCACCGGCAATCTGCTGATGCCGGCTTATTATCTGATGGGGGCGGGCGTCATCGGGGTGATTACGGTGTTCACGCTGCGTGAAACGGCGCGTAAGCCGCTGCGCGGCTCTGCACCCTCGGTCGGTAGCCGTGCCGAAGCACACCGCCTGGTCAATAAGCTGCGTCTGCGTCGTAAGAAAGAAGACGATGCCGCCAAAGCCGAAACGCTGACCAACAAATAACGGGCACTGACTGCCATTTAAAAAGGCTCATAGTTGAACTGTGAGCCTTTTTTTATTGTTTAACGTTGCTGACGAAGGTCAGGCGAAGCGCGATAAAGAGAACGGGGTTAAGTCGAACTCGCTGCTTTTACCCTGAGCAAACTGTGCGGCGATTTCACCCAGCACGCTGGCGAATTTAAACCCGTGCCCGCTCAGGCCGGTAATGATCATGCGATCGGTTTCACCAGGGAAGCGGTCGATAATAAAGTCTTCATCCGGTGAGTTATCGTAGGTACAGGCTTCACCGCGCAGGCAGACGCCGACCCCGGGTAAGAACTGACGCAGGAAGCCAAACAGTTCGTTGCCGTCCGCCGCCACGCTACCAAACGGCTTGCGGCCTGCCGGGGAGTCGATCGGCTGTCCGCCTTCATGCTTTCCGATTTTAATGGCGTTATTATCCGCCGGGAAGCCGTAATAGTGGGTGCCGTCCGGCATCTGCGCGGTAAATGCCGGGAATGTGTTGTTCTCGCTGTAGCGGCCGTCAGCCTGATGCCAGGCAAAGACCTTGCGCACCGGCGCGACCGGTAGAGAAGGGTAGAGCGTTTTCACCCAGGTGCCGGCACTCAGCAGCAGCTTGCGCCCCTGGTAAATCCCGTCTGCCGTGGTGACGGTTTGCAGGCCGTCCAGCGTGTCGATCTGGCTGACCGGGCAGTTAAACAGCTGCGCGCAGCCGGCTTCTTTCGCCAAGCGGATCCAGCTTTTAATCGCCACTTCGGATTTCAGATAGCCGGAGCCGGGTTCAAAAACGCCGATATAGCCATGCGGCACGCTGATTTGCGGCCAGCGCTGCACGATCTCGTCGCTGTTGAGGATCTGCACTTCAAGCTGGTACTGCTGCGCGCTTTGCATCACGTTCTGAATAAATTCGGACTCCTGCGGCGCGAAGTTGAGCACGCCGCTGCGCTGCATGATGCGCTCACCGCTCTGCTGCTCCAGCTCATCCCACAGCTGCTGGGCACGCAGCACCATCGGTACGTAGCGCGCACCTTCACCGTAAGCGTGACGAATTAAGCGGCTTTCACCATGATGGCTGCCTTCGCGGTGCGGCGGATGGTGACCGTCGATCATCAGTACCTTCAGGCCGGCCTGGGTGGCATACCATCCGGCGGCAGCCCCTACGGAACCACTGCCGACCACAATTAAATCGTAAACCATTTGCAGCACTCTTTTTTTTCAGGAGAGGGCAGCAGAATAGCAAATTATTGCGGGCATGAAAAAGGCACCCTGCTGTGGGTGCCCTTAGGCGAAACGTTGAGCGAATTAGTGCTTCTTGTAATCACGATCCTGGTAATCGGTCGCTTCAATCTTGGCAATGCCAGCTTCGAGAATGGAGATAAATTGTCTGGCAACATCAGTGGTCAGCCAGTAAGTCTGGCCTACATCGGCATCTTCGGCTTGCTGCTGATTAGAAGAGAGCGAATGCAGACGGATCATCATGGCATCATAGCTGTCTACAGTACTGATATCCCATCCGATGAGGGGATGTGTCTGGATGACTTCTTTGCTTCTGTCCATTAAAACCCCCTATAACTCGTGAATAATGACGATACCGGTCATACTTCAAGCTGCAGGTGCCTTGGCTTCTCTGGCTCACCCGAATCACTGACTGATGCAGGCTCATCGGGATTTGCTCATTTTCCGCCTTACTGCAACTCGAATTATTTAGGGTAACCAAGTGATTTTTCGAGGTTCAATGCGGCTTTTTTCCATGGAGCACTGTCATTATAACAGCAATTCTCTCTTTCGCAGGATTAAATTTTAGCCTGGGTTAATATCGGGTGTTATTGGCACGCTTATTAAGCCGGGAGCCTGGTAAATAATCAACGTTAAGAGTAAAAGAAGGATTATTCAGGGCTGACTATCAGATTGTACTGATGGTGAACCCAAACGTTTTTCCAGCTCCAGCGCCAGCCGAATGAAATGCTGCTGTAGCTGTTCATCACGATTCTGGTTTTGCCCTTCAAGGCGTAAGCTGTGGATTAACAGCTGGTTAGCTTTGTCATCAAGGCAAAATGACAGCGTAGAAAATGCATTTTCTAATACGGTCAGGCGGCGCTGTTGATCGGCGATCATTGCCAGCAGCTCACCAAATGTCATTGCCTCTTCTGGATTATCGGCAGCCATGAAAAAAACCTCAGTAATTAATCACCGCCTCAGAATAGGTTATTCTGCCTGCGCCGTCTATCGGTGTTGCGGGGTAATAATTGGGCATAAAAAAGCCGGATAGCGTATCCGGCAAAAACGGCACAAGCGGTCGAAAGCGCAGCGCTTAATCGGTAATAAACCAGTCGTCGGCGCTTTCCCAGGTTTCCTGCAATATATCGGTGATGCGATCTTTGGCTTCTTTACCACCGCCCATCACCGTCAGGTTATTAGCGCTAGCGTAGCGTACCGAAATGGTATTGCTGCCATCCGGAAAATGCTGATCGATTCGTTTGCTAAGCTCCTGCGTCAGCGCGTCAATCGCGCCCGCAGGCAGGGAAGTGGTTTTTGCTACAGTGACTTCAATACGCATGATAGCCTCCGGTTGAATTACTGTAAATATATACAGTAATACCAGCGTAAGCAAACATTATTACTGGAGCAGTGAAATGCTGGGGACGCCCGCTGAGGGATCGCCATAAACATCGATCTGAATATCATCGCGGGATGACAGGCGTCAGGTTCCATGAGGGAGGGCTGCTTTCCGCACCGGCATGAATACATCCCTGTAGCCTGGCCCACGGCCATCCCTGGCCGTGGGCCTGCTGCAATCAGCCCTCCCTCCTGCCACCCAAAGCCGCAGCGTCGCGGTTTAGAACCCACAGCGATCACGATGATAGTGGGGGATGAGCTTGGCCTGAGGTAAGCCGGACGTCACGCGGCAGGGATGCCGCGTGCCGAGGCCCGCAGGGAGCGTCTTTTGCCGTTCCGGCGTGCTCAGGCTGAGCTCAGACCGGTTAGCGGACGATTAGCGATAGCAGTCATTTCAGGGGATCCCCAGAGGACGACCGCTTTTCTGGTCGTCCCGCTGGACAGGTTAACTCTCGACGCGCCAGTTCAGCGTCTCGCCGGCCAGGAACGGCACCAGCGTATGGCCATCGTTACCGACCTGTACGCTTTCCGGCACGGTCCACGGCTGGCGCACCAGCTTGAGGGTGCCTTCATTCAGCGGCAGCCCGTAGAAGTTAGGGCCATTTTCGGAGCAGAAGGCGGCAAAATGCGCCAGCGCGCCGATCTCTTCAAACACCGTGGCATAAGCGCTCAGCATAGACGGGGCGTTGAACACGCCGGCACAGCCACAGCTGGTCTCTTTACGGTCGCGGGTATGAGGTGCGGTATCCGTACCGAGGAAAAAGCGTGAGTGCCCGCTGGCAACCGCATCGCGCAGCGCCTGCTGATGGATGTTGCGCTTGAGGATTGGCAGGCAGTAAAGATGCGGGCGAATGCCGCCAACCAGCATGTGGTTGCGGTTGAACATCAGGTGCTGAGGGGTAATGGTGGCCGCAAGAAAACGATTGCCTTCCAGCACATAAGCAGCGGCTTCTTTGGTGGTGATGTGCTCGCACACCACCTTCAGCTCCGGGAACTGCTGGCGTAGCGGGTCAAGCACGCTTTCAATGAAACGCGCCTCACGGTCAAAGATATCGATATGGGCATCGGTCACCTCGCCGTGGATCAGCAGCGGCATACCGATCTTCTGCATGCGTTCCAGCACCGGAGCAATCGCCGCGATGCTGGTAACGCCATGCGCGGAGTTGGTAGTGGCATGCGCCGGGTAGAGTTTCGCCGCGGTAAACACCCCTTCATGAAAGCCCGTTTCGATTTCGTTCGGATCCAGGCCGTCGGTCAGGTAGCAGGTCATCAGCGGCGTAAAGGCGTGCGCGGCCGGAACGGCAGCCATGATGCGCTCGCGGTAGGCGCGGGCAGCGGCAACGCTGGTCACCGGCGGAACGAGGTTAGGCATCACAATGGCGCGGCCACAGACCTCACTGGTAAACGGCACCACGGCCTCCAGCATCTCACCATCGCGCAGATGGATATGCCAGTCATCAGGGCGGCGAATAATCAATTCTTGAGGTTGTGCGGTCATGCGATCTGCTCCGGCAAAGGGGTGGAATAGCTGTTTTTAGCCGGGTATAAAGATTAATGATAAAGCGCGGTGAATGCACCTGCTTTATACGCAGGCGGAAAAAAAACGCTGCGCGCAAGCCGCAGCGTTATCAGACGATCAGTCAGTAAATGGGATAATCAGCTCACCCGGCTTCACTTCCAGCCCTTTGGCGAAGCGTTTGGCCAGCGACTCGGCCTTACTGCGGTCGGTACTCAGCACGTAAGCGGGTTTCTGGTTGAAGTAACTTTTCAGCGACTCATTAAGATATGGCGTCAGGGTTTTCAGCACGCCCTGCATTTTTTCCGGCTGCACTTGCACATCCACCAGCTCCATATCTTTCAGATAGATAGCCCCTTCCTGCTGGTTAAACACCGGCTGTGCTTTCATTGTCAGCTTCATATCCGCTTTTTGCGGGCCAAACAGGGAAGTGATATTCACTTTGGCATTGCCGATCAGCGTGACTTTATTCGGCTCCTCGCGGCCAATCTGGCTGCTGAGGTCGGTCAGGGTGATATGGGCATCGGCCAGCCCGGCCACGCCAATCTGCTTCTCATAATTGTTGTGTTTCGCCAGCGCCTGATTAATTTCCTGCTCGCTGATGCTGTATTGGGCAATCTGATTACAGCCGGTGACTAAGCCTGCTAACAGCAGCGCACCAAGACCAAAAAGTGTCTTCTTCATGTTATTCCTCTGTTTTATTCACCGGTCGACCCTACCGGGCAGCGAATAGCATGCACCACCGGGCGGCATTCGTCACCAGGACAACGCTTAACCGGCAGGGGGAAAGCACAACGGAATGTGTCGGGCCAGCAAAAACTGGCCCGGCAATATCAGGAAGCGACAGAGGATAACAGGTTGATTTGCGTCTGTTTAGCCATGTTATCGCGGTAATCCGCCACGCGGGAAGGGTACTCAATACCGGCTACCAGCGACAGCGAACGCAGCAGTGGGAACAGATGGATGTCGTCCAGCGACAGCTCGCCGCTGACGGCATTCGGCTTAACGATCAGCTTATCCAGCTTGCGCAGGTCATCATTGACGTTTTTAATCCAGCCCGCCGAGTGTTCGCGCAGCTCGGAAAAATCACCATAAGTGCCCTGCTTTTTGTTTTTGAAGTAGTCGCGCGCTTCCGGCGTGGCGAACTCGGCAAACGGCGCTTCCGCCACGCGCGGGATCAGCAGCTTGTTAACATAGCTGTTGATATGGCGCAGCCAGTCGGTGATGGCCGGATTGGTTTTTCCGGTCAGCAGCGGCTCGCGATCGATACGATCGATATAGTGCACGATATCCAGACTTTCCGGCATGCAGCTGCCGTCTTCCTTCATCAGAATCGGCGCCATTTTCTGACCAATCAGGCGGGTGGGCGTCGCTTCGTCATCGTTCAACATCACCACCAGCTCAACCGGAAGGTTTTTCAGGCCGAAGATCATGCGGGCTTTTACACAGAACGGGCAGTGTTCATAGATATAGAGTTTCACTATCAATTCCTTCTTTTGCGATATCGATGAATTAACATCAATTATCTGAATGTATTATGAAAGTATGGAAGAGAACCCGCAGAAGGGCAACCGCAGGGGCGGGTATGGCGAGGTTTTAAGCTTAATTTCGTGGATTATGCCATTTTTTATGCGGCAGCGTATTACCGGCAAACGGGATGGCGGTTATAGTGAAACGAGTAGAGTGACGCGCCGTGGTGCGCGGTCTCACTCCCCAACTCACAATGCTTTCCAGACACGTGTTTCAGGAGAAATGATGTTTGGCTATCGTACTGCTGCACCTAAAGTGCGCCTGACTACCGATCGTTTGGTGATTCGTCTGGTCAACGAACGTGATGCCTGGCGGCTGGCTGATTACTATGCTGAAAACCGTGCTTTTCTTAAACCGTGGGAACCGGTGCGCGATGAGAGCCACTGCTATCCCTCCGGCTGGCAGGCGCGGCTGGGGCTGATTGCTGAGATGCAGAAGCAGGGCAGTGCCTTCTACTTTGCGGTGATGGACCCGGATGAGAATGAAGTGCGCGGCGTAGCGAACTTTAGCAACGTGCTGCGCGGTTCGTTTCACGCCTGCTACCTCGGCTATTCGCTGGGGGAGAAGTGGCAGGGGCAGGGGATGATGTTCGAAGCGCTGCAAAGCGCAATTCGCTATATGCAGCGGCAGCAGCGCATGCACCGCATTATGGCTAACTATATGCCGCATAATCAGCGCAGCGGCAATTTACTGGCGCGCCTCGGTTTCGAAAAAGAGGGTTATGCCAAAGAGTACCTGCTGATCGATGGACGCTGGCAGGATCATGTCCTGACGGCACTGACCTCCCACGAATGGACGCCGGACCGGCGCGGAGTGTAATTTCACATGATCAAATCCCCTTTTACCGCCGTTGAAGCGCGGGTGATTGGCTGCCTGCTGGAAAAGCAGGTCACCACCCCGGACCAGTATCCCATGTCGCTGAACGGCGTAGTGACCGCCTGTAACCAGAAGTCTAACCGCGAGCCGGTAATGTCGCTGAGCGACAGCGAGGTGCAGAACACACTCGACCTGCTGGTGAAAAAACATCAGCTCACCGCGCTAAACGGCTTTGGTAGCCGGGTGGTGAAATATGAGCAGCGTTTCTGCAACTCGGAGTTTGGTCAGCTCAAGTTCACCCCGGCAGAGGTGGCGGTGGTCGCCACGCTGCTGCTGCGCGGCGCCCAGACGCCGGGCGAGCTGCGCACGCGCAGTTCGCGCATGCATGACTTTGCCGATATGAACGAAGTGGAGCAGACGCTGGAGCGACTGACGCAGCGCGAAGACGGTGCGCTGGTCGTGCGGCTGGCGCGCGAGCCGGGCAAGCGTGAAAGCCGCTATATGCACCTGTTCAGCGGAGAGGTGGATGAGAGCCTGGCCGCCAGCCCGCAGCAGGAAACGGACAGCGGGCTGGAAGCGCGGGTACAGCTGCTGGAACAGCAGGTCGCCACGCTGCAACAGCAGCTATCCGCACTGCTGGCAGAGGGGGAGGGCACATGAGCGGCTTGAAAGTGGGTATCGTCGGGCTGGGCGGCATTGCGCACAAAGCCTGGCTGCCGGTAGTAACCCGCACCGACGGCTGGCAGATTGCCGGGGCATTTTCGCCCAATCAGCAAAAAGCGCGCCCGGTCTGCGACAGCTACCGCATTCCGCTGCACGCATCGCTGGACGATCTCGCCGCCGCCAGCGATGCGGTGTTTGTCCACAGCAGCACCGCCAGCCACTATGAGATCGTTAATCGCCTGCTGCGCGCGGGCGTCGATGTCTGCGTTGATAAGCCGCTCGCCGCTACGCTTAGCGAGGCCGAGCGGCTGGTGGAGCTGGCGGAAAAGCGCGGGCGCAAGCTGATGGTGGCGTTTAACCGTCGCTTTGCCCCGCGTTATCTGCAGCTGCAGGCGGCACTGCAACAGCCTGCGTCACTGCGCATGGATAAACATCGCAGCGACAGCGTCGGGCCCAACGATCTGCTGTTTACCCTGCTGGATGATTATCTGCACGTGGTCGATAGCGCGCTGTGGCTGTGCGGCGGTGAGGGTAAGCTGCAAAGCGGCACGATCCAGACCAACGACAGCGGGCAGATGCTCTACGCCGAACACCATTTTAGCGTGGGGGGGACGCAGGTGACCACCAGTATGCATCGTCGCGCCGGAAGCCAGATGGAGCGAGTGATGGCGGTCGATGATGGCGCGGTCTACCAGCTGAGCGAGATGCGTGACTGGCAGCAGGAGCAGGCTGGCGTCGTGACCATCGACCCGATCCCCGGCTGGCAAACCACGCTGGAGCAGCGCGGATTTGTCGGCGCGGCGCACCATTTCATCCGCTGCGCAGAAAATCAGACAATGCCGCAAACCAGCGGCGAGCAGGCGCTGATGGCGCAGCGGCTGGTGGAGAAATTATGGCGTGAAGCCGAGCGGGAATAGGCTACAACCTGCCTTCCTGTAGGGGCCGACCCTCTTTTCCGGTCGGCCCGAGGCAGGATGGATTCGGGTCGACAGAAAAAAAAGGTCGACCCTTACGCGATCCTCGATATACCCGGTAACAAACCGCTATGGTTATTTCCTTTTACTTCAGTAGACTATCCGCATCAAAAAACGATCGGGGTTCCCCGGTCCGTTATCCAGAACCAGGAAAGACATGAACCTGTTGAAATCACTGGCAGCGGTCAGCTCAATGACCCTGTTTTCACGCGTGCTGGGATTTGCCCGCGACGCGATTGTCGCGCGCGTATTTGGCGCCGGGATGGCAACCGATGCCTTTTTCGTCGCGTTTAAGCTGCCTAACCTGCTGCGACGCATCTTTGCCGAGGGGGCGTTCTCCCAGGCGTTTGTTCCTATTCTCGCCGAATACAAAAGTAAACAGGGTGAAGAAGCCACGCGCGTCTTTGTGGCTTATGTTTCCGGCTTGCTGACGCTGGCGCTGGCGATTGTCACGATTTTGGGGATGTTTGCTGCCCCGTGGGTGATCCTCGTCACTGCCCCCGGCTTTGCAGATACCGCCGATAAGTTCGCACTGACCTCATCGCTGCTGCGCGTGACCTTCCCGTATATCATGCTGATTTCACTGGCCTCGCTGGCCGGGGCGATCCTCAACACGTGGAACCGTTTTTCGGTCCCGGCGTTTGCCCCGACGCTGCTCAACGTCAGCATGATTGGTTTTGCGCTGTTTGCCGCACCGCACTTCCACCCGCCGGTGATGGCGCTGGCCTGGGCGGTCGTCGCCGGCGGCGTATTACAGCTTGGCTATCAGCTGCCGCATCTGAAAAAAATCGGCATGCTGGTGCTGCCGCGCCTTAACCTGAAGGATGCGGGCGTGTGGCGCGTGATGCGCCAGATGGGGCCGGCGATCCTTGGCGTGTCGGTCAGCCAGATCTCGCTGATTATTAATACCATTTTCGCCTCGTTCCTCGTTTCCGGCTCGGTGTCGTGGATGTACTACGCTGACCGCCTGATGGAGTTTCCCTCCGGGGTGCTGGGCGTGGCGCTGGGCACTATTTTGCTGCCGTCGCTGGCGAAGAGTTTTGCCAGCGGCGACCAGGCAGAGTATTCGCGCCTGATGGACTGGGGCCTGCGCCTCTGTTTCCTGCTGGCGCTGCCGAGCGCCGTGGCGTTAGGGATTCTGGCAAAACCGCTGACCGTTGCGCTATTTCAGTACGGCAAATTTACCGCCTTTGATGCCGCAATGACCCAGCGTGCGCTGGTGGCCTATTCAGTCGGTTTGATGGGGCTGATCGTGGTGAAGGTGCTGGCTCCGGGCTTCTACTCGCGGCAGAACATTAAAACGCCGGTGAAGATTGCTCTCTTCACGCTGCTGGCAACCCAGGCGATGAATCTGGCATTTATTGGTCCACTGAAGCATGCCGGACTGTCGCTGTCGATCGGTCTGGCGGCCTGCCTGAATGCCGCGCTGCTTTACTGGCAGCTGCGCAAGCAGGATATTTTCCAGCCGCAGCCGGGCTGGGCGAGTTTCCTGGTGCGTCTGTTCTTCGCCGTTGTGGCGATGGCGGCGGCGCTGGTCGGCGTGCTCTATCTGATGCCTGACTGGGCTACCGGCAACATGCTGTGGCGGTTAATCCGTCTGGCAGCGGTCTGTGCGGTGGGTGGCGGCGTCTACTTTGCCGTGCTGGGCCTGTTAGGTTTCCGCCCGCGTGATTTTGCCCGCCGCACCGTGGCATAAACAGAAAAACCCCGCAGCGCAGGCGCGGCGGGATAAAGTCTGACAATAATTACGCTTTACGGCTGACGGGCGCGCTGTGGATCGCCTGGCCGTCGGGGCCATAAAATTTTTGTGACTGATAAGGCTTCAGTACCTGCAACGCATGCTCGTTATGACTGATTTGATGATTGAGCAGCATACCGTTGTGTAGATTGGTATCGCGTAATTTTACCGTGTGATCCTGAATCGATGACCAGCGTCTCGCCAGTTCCGGGTGGCGGCTGTAGGGCACGTGCAGCCCGGCCGCTTTTTCTTCATCGCGGCGCATTTTTTCCAGGAAGTCCAGGGTGGCAAGCAGCGAGCTTTTATCCTCGGTAATTCGCTGCAATAAGCTGCTGTTGACCTGACCCGCCGAGAGCTGTTCTTGCTCCGCATTCATCACATCGGCCAGCGACGAAAGAACTTCCAGCATTTTATCAAGCGTGTTGAGCAGCTTATCCATTGAGTTAATTACCTTGCAGTGAGTCTTTAGCTTCCTGAATCAGTGCGTCGGCGATTTTGCCGCTGTCCATCTTCAGTTCGCCGTTACGAATAGCGGTTTTCAGCTCTTCCACGCGGGCAGTATTAATGTCCTGTGAGCTGGCCTTGGTCAGCTGTGACTGTGCGCCACTCAGTACCACCTGGGTGCCGGCGGTTTCAGTGGTTTTGCTTTCCGCTGCGCGAGCCTTCGGCTGGGCAACATCATTAGTATCGCGTTGTTGAACGGTGCTGGCCGGGTTCAGTGGCTGGGTTCTGTCGATGCTCATATCTGGCTCCTGTTAACTCAGGTGTAACTACGCCTGATGCTCAATATTCTAATAGTACTACGGCTGTTATTAACACTATCGGCAGAACTGATGCCTTCTTTAGTGGTTTATAGCGATATCAGAATATTCCCATCCGAGTCGACTTTGCCCATCACAATCTGGCCGGAGCTCATGCGTACCCTGACCGACTGCAGGGCCGTTGCGTTGTTCATTGCTTTGCCTTCGCTGCTGATATTGAAGCCGTCGCCGCTGGCGGTCACGGTGACCATCTGCCCGGCTTTTACGCGCCACGGCTGGCGCATCATCATCTGGGTTACCGGCTGGCCGGGATTGATATCGCGCAGGGTAATGGCACCTACCGCATCTTCAGCTTTCATCAGCGTGCGGGCGGGCAGAGTATCTAAGCGGCCCTGCTGCATACGCAGATCGCCAGCGGCGATAGCGGTTCCGCGCGGCACCTGGCGGGTGGCCACCAGATAACTGCCGCTGACCTGCACCTGCACCTGAATATAGCGGCGGTTCTGATCGCAGTTGGCCGCGACGCTGATATTGCCCCACATGCGGCTGTTGCCCGGCAGGGAGAACTGCGGCGTATCACAGGCGGGCCACATATTCTGCGGTGTCTTCACCACCACGCTCAGGTTATCGGCACCCTGGCCGTTTTCCCCATAGCGGTTTTTAAAAAACTGGTTGAGCTGTGCGTTGAGATCGCCAGCAGTGGCGGTGACGCTCGCCAGGCTCAGCAGCGCGCTTAACAGCAGTGTGGCTCCACGCATGGCGCCCCCTCTTTTTTATCAACATGGCAGCGATTCTACCCTCGCGGGTGCGATGTCAAGGCGCAAATTAGCGACCATTTTTAGCGCTATTCAAACGATAGGCCTTCCCACCCCGAGATTATGCTGTCAGCTCTAAATTCTCACTTGCGGAGGACGCATGCTCGACAAACTGGACGCAGCACTACGGTTTAACACCGAAGCTCTGAACCTGCGCGCACAGCGGCAGGAGATCCTGGCATCCAACATCGCGAACGCAGACACGCCAGGCTATCAGGCGCGCGATATCGATTTCGCCAGCCAGATGAACAAGGTGATGGAACAGGGGCGGGCGCAGGGTTCCGGGCTACAGCTTGCGGTCACGTCGGCACGCCATATTCCTGCAGAAACGCTTCAACCCCCATCCATGGATTTGATGTACCGCATTCCTGACCAGCCTGCACTGGACGGAAACACGGTTGACATGGACCGGGAACGTACCGAGTTTGCAGATAACAGCCTGAAATATCAGACCGATCTCACCATGATCAGCAGTCAGATCAAAGGCATGATGTCCGTGCTACAGGGGCAATAAGTTATGGCACTTTTGAACATTTTTGATATTGCCGGTTCGGCAATGGCTGCACAGTCACAGCGTCTGAACGTCAGCGCCAGTAACCTGGCCAACGCCGACAGCGTCACCGGGCCGGATGGTCAGCCCTACGTCGCGAAGCAGGTGGTTTTCCAGACTAACGCGATGCCGGGTTCACCGACCGGTGGCGTGAAGGTCGCTCAGGTGATCGACGACCCGGCGCCCGCGCGCCTGGTGTACGAGCCGGGTAACCCGATGGCGGATGCCAAAGGCTACGTGAAGATGCCGAACGTGGATGTCGTAGGGGAAACGGTGAACACCATGTCAGCTTCGCGCAGCTACCAGGCCAACGTTGAGGTTTTAAACACCGTTAAACAGATGATGATGAAAACCTTAACGCTGGGCCAATAAGGAGCTTCCCAATGAGTATTGCTGTAGGCGTAAACGAAAAACAGGCGACCACCACGCTAACGAACTCTTCATCCAGCTCTGATACCTCAGCAGCGGATCTCCAGAGTAACTTCCTGACGCTGCTGGTCACCCAGCTGCAGAACCAGGATCCGACCAATCCAATGGATAACAGTCAGCTGACCTCTCAGCTGGCGCAGATCAATACCCTGAGCGGGATTGAGAAGCTGAACACCACGCTGGGTTCCATTTCCGGGCAGATCACCAGCGGCCAGTCGCTGCAGGCATCGACCCTGATTGGCCACGGTGTGATGGTAGACGGTTCGCAGATCCTGGTCGGCAGCAGCACCACCACGCCGTTTGGGGTGGAACTGACTCAGGCCTCAACCAGCACCACCGCCACCATTAAAGATGCCAGCGGCGCAGTGGTTCAGACCATTGACCTTGGCGCACAGACTGCAGGGGTTCATACCTTCCAGTGGGATGGCAAAGCGGCAGATGGCACCACCGCGGCAGACGGCAAATATACCGTGTCTATCGCTGCCAGCAACGCCACCGGCCAGCTGGTCGCACAGCCGTTGAACTACGCCTACGTCAGCGGCGTAACCACAAATTCTACCGGTGCGGTGCTCGACCTCGGCACCATGGGCACGACAACCCTGGCTAACGTTCGTCAGATCGTTTAATCCACTAATTTTGCTTCAGGAGTGACAACATGGGCTTTTCACAGGCGGTCAGTGGCTTAAACGCTGCGTCCAGCAACCTCGACGTTATTGGTAACAATATCTCCAACTCCGCCACCGCGGGCTTTAAATCCAGCACTATCGCGTTTGCCGATATGTTTGCCGGTTCTAAAGTCGGCCTCGGCACCAAAGTGGCTGCTGTGGTGCAGGACTTTGGTGACGGTACCACCACCACCACCAGCCGCGGTCTTGACGTGGCGATCAGCTCTGCAGGCTTCTTCCGTATGGCCGACACCAGCGGCGCGGTCTATTACAGCCGTAACGGCCAGTTCACGCTGGACGCGGATCGCAACATCGTGAACATGCAGGGCCTGAAGCTGACCGGCTACCCGGCATCCGGCAACCCGGCCACCGTGCAGACCGGTGCTAACCCGGTGGCGCTGACCATTCCTGAAGCGTCCATGCCGGCCAAGATGACCAGCACCGCGTCACTGACTGCTACGCTGAACTCTTCCTCTGCCGCGACCACCGGTGCGTTTAACGCCTCCGACACGTCGACCTATGACAAAAAAACCTCGCTGACCGCGTATGACTCGCAGGGCAACGAGCACACCATCAACATGTACTTCGTCAAAACTGCGGACAACAGCTGGACCGTTCACGCGCAGGATGCCTCTGCTACTGACCCGTCCACCACCGACACCACCACTAACCTGGTGTTCGATACCAGCGGCGCCCTGACCACCGCCAGCGCCAAAGCGATTAGCGTGACCATGGACAACAAAGGTGGCAGCGTCACCGCCAGCCCGTTCACTGTGGATATCACCGGCAGCCTGCAGCAGAACAACGGTGGGTCCACTTTTGGTAACCCAACGCAGAATGGTTATGCCCCGGGTGACCTGACCAGCTACCAGATCAATGACGACGGTACGCTGGTCGGTAACTACTCGAACGAAAAAACCCAGGTACTGGGTCAGATCGTGCTGGCGAACTTTGCTAACCCGGAAGGGCTGAAGTCGGAAGGCGACAACGTCTGGTCTGCCAGTGCTTCCTCTGGCCAGGCGCTGACCGGTATCGCCGGTACCGGTAACCTCGGTACGCTGACGGCGGGTGCGCTGGAGTCCTCCAACGTCGACCTGAGTAAAGAGCTGGTGAACATGATCGTGGCGCAGCGTAACTACCAGTCGAACGCGCAGACCATCAAAACTCAGGACCAGATCCTCAACACGCTGGTCAACCTGCGTTAATACGGTTAACAGGGGAGTTCAATGGATCACGCGATATATACCGCAATGGGGGCTGCCAGTCAGACCCTCGATCAGCAGGCAGTGACGGCGGCCAACCTCGCCAACGCCTCTACGCCGGGCTTTCGCGCACAGCTGAATGCCGCGCGCGCGGTGCCGGTGGAAGGCTTATCTCTGCCTACCCGTACGCTGGTCACGGCTTCAACGCCGGGATCGGATATGAGCCAGGGCGCGCTGGATTATACCGAGCGCCCGCTGGATGTGGCGATGCAGGGTGACGGCTGGCTGGCGGTGCAGACCGCTGACGGCACTGAAGCCTACACCCGCAACGGCAATATGGAAGTCAGCCCGGCCGGGCAGCTTACCGTGCAGGGCAACGTGGTGATGGGCGACGGCGGGCCGATTGCGGTGCCGCAGGGTTCGGAAATCACCATCGCGGCTGACGGTACCATTACCGCGCTGAATCCGGGCGATGCACCAAATGCCACGGTACAGCTGGGCAAGTTGAAGCTGGTGAAAGCCAGCGGCAGCGAACTTCAGCGCGGTGATGACGGCATGTTCCGTCTCACTGCCGCTGCCCAGACTACCCGTGGCGCAACGCTGCCGCTGGACGCGACGATGAAAGTGATGCCTGGCGTGCTGGAAGGTAGCAACGTCAGCACCACCCAGACCATGGTCGATATGATCGCCAACGCCCGTCGCTTTGAGATGCAGATGAAAGTGATCTCAAGCGTTGACGAGAACGAACAAAAAGCCAACCAGCTGCTGTCAATGGGCTGATCAGAGGAATAAACAGATGATCCGTTCTTTATGGATTGCCAAGACCGGCCTTGACGCTCAGCAGACCAATATGGACGTTATCGCCAACAACCTGGCCAACGTCAGTACCAACGGTTTCAAACGTCAGCGTGCGGTCTTTGAAGACCTGATGTACCAGACCATGCGTCAGCCGGGTGCGCAGTCATCCGATCAGACCACGCTGCCTTCCGGCTTGCAGATTGGTACCGGTACGCGTCCGGTTGCCACCGAGCGCCTGCACAATCAGGGCAACCTGTCGCAGACCGACTCGTCTAAAGACGTGGCGATTAACGGTCAGGGCTTCTTCTCGGTCCTGATGCCGGACGGCACCACGGCGTATACCCGCGATGGCTCTTTCCAGACTGACCAGAATGGCCAGCTGGTGACCAACGCCGGATTCCCGGTGCAGCCAGCCATCACCATCCCGGCTAACTCGCTGAGCATGACCGTCAGCCGTGACGGCGTAGTGAGCGTCACGCAGCAGGGTCAGACGAACCCGGTGCAGGTCGGTCAGCTGACCCTGAGCACCTTTGTCAACGATGCCGGCCTGGAAAGTATGGGTGAGAACCTGTACCAGGAAACTCAGGCCTCCGGTGCGCCAACCGAAAGTAACCCGGGCAACAACGGGGCCGGTACGCTGTATCAGGGCTACGTTGAAACCTCAAACGTTAACGTCGCAGAAGAGCTGGTAAGCATGATCCAGACCCAGCGCGCCTACGAAATTAACAGTAAGGCCGTCAGTACTTCCGACCAGATGCTGGCGAAGCTGACCCAGCTGTAATACGACGGAGAGCTTGACCGTCGCAGGTGCCGGGCTTTACTGCCCGGCCCGTTAATAAAATATTCACGTAATGAAAGGTTCATTTCCATGGCGCAGCAGATCTCATTGCCTGGACGTTTGTTAGTAGCCGCGATGCTGCTGACGCTTAACGGTTGTGCGTTAGTTCCCCGTAAGCCTCTGGTAGAAGGTTCGACAACGGCTCAGCCGCTGCCTGCTTCTCCGCCGGTGGTCAACGGCTCTATTTTTCAGGGTGTGATGCCAATGAACTACGGCTACCAGCCGCTGTTTGAGGATCGACGCCCGCGTAATATTGGCGACACATTAACCATCACGCTGCAGGAAAACGTCAGCGCGAGTAAGAGTTCTTCTGCCAATGCCGGACGTGACGGCAGCAGCAGCTTCGGGCTGACCGCCACGCCGAACGCGCTGGCTGGCCTGCTGGGCGGTGACAAAACCACCTTCGCCGGGGCCGGTAAAAATGATTTCGCCGGTAAGGGTGGCGCAACGGCCAATAACACCTTTACCGGTACGATTACCGTTACCGTCAATCAGGTACTGCCAAACGGCAACCTGAGCGTGGTCGGTGAGAAACAGATTGAGATTAATCAGGGAACTGAGTTTATCCGCTTCTCCGGGGTGGTTAACCCACGCACGATTAGCGCCAGCAACAGCGTAGTATCAACCCAGGTGGCGGATGCGCGCATTGAGTACGTCGGTAACGGCTACATCAATGAGGCACAAACCATGGGCTGGCTGCAGCGGTTCTTCCTGAACATATCACCGATGTAAGAGGTTTTCATGCGTAATGTACTGATTCGATTTGCTTTGCTGCTGACGGTGGGGATCAGCGCCCTGGCGCAGGCCGATCGTATTCGCGATCTCACTACCGTTGGCGGAGTGCGCGATAACTCCCTGATCGGCTACGGCCTGGTGGTGGGGCTGGACGGCACCGGTGACCAGACTACCCAGACTCCGTTTACCACTCAGAGCCTGAGCAACATGCTGTCGCAGTTGGGGATTACCGTCCCCGCCGGCACCAATATGCAGCTGAAAAACGTCGCGGCGGTGATGGTTACCGCCAAGCTGCCGGCCTTTGGTCGCCAGGGGCAGGTGGTGGACGTGGTGGTTTCCTCTATGGGTAACGCCAAAAGCCTGCGCGGCGGTACGCTGCTGATGACTCCGCTGAAAGGCGTGGATAACCAGGTGTATGCGCTGGCGCAGGGTAACGTGCTGATCGGCGGAGCCAGTGCCGCCGCCGGTGGCAGCAGCGTGCAGGTCAACCAGGTGAACGGCGGGCGCATTACCGGTGGCGCCACCATTGAACGTGAGCTGCCAAACAACTTCGGCAGCAGCAACGTGATTAACCTGTTCCTTAATCAGGAAGATTTCAGCATGGCGCAGCGCATCAGCGACGCCATCAACAGCCGCGGCGGCTATGGCATGGCGCAGGCGCTGGATGGCCGCACCATTCAGATCCGCAGCAGCGCTAACAGCACCTCGCAGGTGCGCCAGCTGGCCGATATCCAGAATATCGACGTCTCCGTGCCGATTCAGGATGCCAAAGTGATCATCAACTCGCGCACCGGCTCGGTGGTGATGAACCGCGAAGTGATGCTGAGCCAGTGTGCAGTGGCGCAGGGCAACCTGTCGGTGACGGTGAATCAGACTCAGAACGTCAGCCAGCCGAACACGCCGTTTGGCGGCGGTCAGACGGTGGTGACGCCACAGACGCAGATCGATCTGCGCCAGAGCGGCGGAGCGTTGCAGAGCGTGAATGCCAGCGCCAATCTCAACAGCGTGGTGCGCGCCCTGAATGCGCTGGGTGCAACGCCAATCGACCTTATGTCCATTCTACAGTCGATGCAGAGCGCCGGTTGCCTGCACGCCAAACTGGAAATTATCTGATGAGTGACAACAGCCAGTCGATGATGGGCGCGGCGTATGACAGCCGCTCGCTCAACAACCTGAAGCGCCTTGCCAGCAGCGATCCGAAAGCGCATGCGCTGCAGGTTGCTAAGCAGGTGGAAGGGATGTTCGTGCAGATGATGCTGAAAAGCATGCGTCAGGCGCTGCCGCAGGACGGCATGCTGAGCACCGAACAGACGCGGCTGTACACCTCAATGTATGACCAGCAGATCGGCCAGCAGATCGCCTCGAAGGGGTTAGGGCTGGCCGATATGATCGTCAAGCAGATGGAAACGCAGAAAGCCCCGGACGAAAAAGCCGGAACGGTGCCTATGCCGTTGGATAAAGCCTTTATCAACACGCTGCCGCCGCTGGCGATGGAACAGATGGTGCGTAAAGCGGTTCCGCGCTTCAACGCCAGCGAAATGCCGCTTTCCGGCGATAACAGCGACTTTATCGCCCAGCTGTCGCAGCCGGCAAAAGCCGCCAGCGAGCAGAGCGGAATTCCGCATCACCTGATCCTCGCCCAGGCGGCGCTGGAATCCGGCTGGGGGCAGCGCCAGATCCTGACGCGTGACGGTAAGCCGAGCTATAACGTCTTTGGCATCAAAGCTACGGGCAGCTGGCAGGGCAAAACCACCGACGTAATGACCACCGAATATGAGAACGGCGAAGCGAAGAAGGTGAAGCAGAAGTTCCGCGTTTATGACTCCTACTTCGACGCGCTGACCGACTACGTCAAGCTGCTGAGCAACAACCCGCGCTACGCCGCCGTCACCACGGCAGCGTCACCGGAGCAGGGCGCCCAGGCCTTGCAGGCGGCGGGTTACGCGACCGATCCGAAATATGCACAGAAGCTGGTGGGGATGATCCAGCAGTTCAAAAACATGGGTGAAAAAGTGGTGAAAGCCTATGGTCAGGATATGAAAGATATCTCCACGTTATTCTGATTTTTTTGGCTTTTGGTCTCAAGTTTACCCCGGTTGTACCGATAACCTTTTCAGGCCGGATTTGAGTTAACCCAACTTACCGGCAAACGATTCGTCAATGCTGGCTCTGCAGTTGCCGGTTAACAAGGACCCGAAATGGCAAACTTAATTAATACCGCGATGAGCGGATTGAGCGCCGCCTCCGCCGCGCTGAATACCACCAGTAATAACATCACTAACTATGCCGTTAGCGGTTATTCACGCCAGACCACGGTCCTTGCCCAGACCGCCAGCACCCTGAGCGGCAACAACTACTACGGCAACGGGGCCAGCGTCTCGGCGGTGTATCGCGAATATGACCAGTTCATCACCAATCAGCTGCGTGCCGCCAGCACTCAGGCCAGCAGCATCAGCACGCAGTACAGCCAGATGTCGAATATCGACGATATGCTGTCCAGCACCACTAACACCCTGTCGAGCAACATCCAGGACTTCTTCAGCTCGCTGCAGAGTCTGGTCAGCAATGCCAGCGACTCCTCGTCGCGTACTGCCGTGCTGGGTAAAGCGGAAGGGCTGGTAAACCAGTTCAAGGTCACCGATACCTATCTGTCCAATCTGGACAGCAGCGTCAATACCTCTGTCACCTCGACCGTTGATCAGATCAATAACTACGCTAAGCAGATCGCGAACGTTAACCAGCAGATCGGCAAGCTGAAGGGTGCAGGTGCGGGCAGCGAACCGAATGACCTGCTGGATCAGCGCGATCAGCTGGTAAGCGAGTTGAATAAGCTGGTGGGTGTTACCGTCAGTCAGCAGGATGGCGGCAGTTACAACATCTCCATTGGCAGCGGCGTCTCGCTGGTGCAGGGCAGCAGCTACAGCCAGCTGGCGGCCGTGCCGTCCAGCGCCGATCCGTCGCGTACCACTATCGCTACCGTGGATGCCACCACCGGCGCAAAAAGCGAACTGCCTGAATCACAGGTGACCAGCGGTTCGCTCGGGGGCCTGCTGGCGTTCCGTAAAGAGCTCGACGGCGTGCGTAACCAGATTGGCCAGCTGGCAATGGCGCTCGGCACCAGCCTGAACACCCAGCACCAGGAAGGTGTGGATGCCAACGGCGATGCGGGCGGCGCGCTGTTCAGCCTCGGCAGCCCGGCGGTGGTCTCGAACACCAAAAACAGCGGTGGGGCATCGTTAAGCGCCACCTGGGCGGACACCACGAAGGTACAGGCCTCCAACTACACCGTCAGCTATGACGGTACTAACTGGACGGCAACACGCCTTTCCGACAACAGCAAAGCCGCTATCACCGTTGACAGCACCGCGCAGACGCTCTCTTTTGATGGTCTGACGCTCAGCTACGATAAGCTGCCTGCTGCCAAAGACAGCTTCACGGTCAAGCCGGTTGCCGACACCATTACCGGAATGAGCGTGCTGATCTCCGATGAAGGCAAACTGGCTGCCGCCAGTGCTGTCGGTGGCGCAAGTAACAACGAGAATGCGCAGAAGCTGCTGAATATCCAGACCGCCGGTGTGATTAACGGCAAAAGTACCCTGACTCAGGCCTATGCCAGCCTGGTGGCGGATGTGGGAAACAAAACCAGCACGCTGAAAACCACCAGTACCACGCAGACCGCTGTGGTGACGCAGCTGACCAATCAGCAGCAGTCGGTTTCCGGCGTCAACCTTGATGAAGAGTATGCCAATCTGACGCGTTACCAGCAGTACTACATGGCGAATGCCCAGGTACTGCAGACCGCTTCCACCATTTTCCAGTCGCTGATGTCCGCAGTCAGCTGATTTTTGCAGAGGAATTAAACCATGCGTCTCAGTACCAGCATGATCTATGACCAGCAGGCCCGCGGCATTGCCAACTCGCAGCAGAGCTGGTTGAAAGTCGGTGAGCAGCTGTCCACCGGTAAACGCGTCGTCAATCCGTCGGATGACCCAGTAGCAGCCGCGCAGGCGGTGGTGGTTTCCCAGGCTCAGGCCCAGACTGCGCAATTTTCCACGGCGCGCGTGTTTGCCACGCAAAACCAGTCAACCGAAGACACCACGCTGAAGCAGGTTGCCGATGTGGTGATCAGCGCCCAGACTACCCTGGTGGCGGCATCGAACGGCACGCTGTCTGATGATGACCGCGCCTCTTACGCTACTCAGCTGGAGGGCCTTCGTGCACAGCTGCTGAACCTGGCTAACAGCACTGACGGTAATGGCCGCTATGTGTTTGCCGGCTACAAAAGCGATACTGCCCCGTTTGTCACGGACGCCACCACGGGTGAAACGACTTATGCAGGTGGCACCACGCCTATTACTCAAAAGGTAGATGCCAGCCGTACGTTGACGACCAACCACACCGGTGCACAAATTTTCGACTCCTTGACCAGTAACGCCACGAAAGAGCCGGATGGTTCGACCGGTGAAAGCAACATTTTCACGACGCTGGACACCGCGATTAAAGCGTTGAAAACGCCGCTGGCTGACGCCGATCAGACCACCGTCGATTCCGCCTCCGCCGATATGGAAAAATCGATCCGCGGCCTTAAGAACTCGCTGAATAATGTCTCTACCGTGCGCGCCGAGGTGGGGACCAACCTGCAGGAGCTGACAAACCTCGACTCCAAAGGGGATGACACTACTCTGAACCTGAAAACTCAGCTGAGCGGGCTGGTAGATGCCGATACTACCGAAACTATCTCCAGCTACACCATGCAGCAGGCCGCTTTGCAGGCTTCCTATACCGTGTTCCAGCAGATGTCCAAGCTGTCGCTGTTCAAGCTGAATTCCTGATCCCATATTAAATTTTGAGCATGCTTAAACCGGGTGTGCTCAGTTTCCCCCGCTGTCGGTATTTACCTGCCGACAGCGGGATTTTTTTTGCCTGCCATTTACGCCCGGTGGCGACCTCCCCGAGTGTACCTTGCGCGCGCACCGGGGCAGGTTTGTCGCCTGCGCTGAGCGGGCGGTTGCCGGCGGTGTGCGAGCAGGCGATAGACGACATTATGCGGGTATGGGATTCACTGGCCGTTCAGGCATAAAAAAAGCCCCGGTCATCAGACCGGGGCTTTTTACTCAGCGGGACAGTTACGGACGCGTTGCCGGAGCCGTCGCCTGATGAGTGGCAGCATGACCGCCTGCGGAGCCTTTACCTTCAAAGTTGAAGTCAGGGCGCACCCAGTCGCTTTGGCGAGCAGGTTCTGGCTGGTAAGCCGGAGCCGGCGCTTTAGTCATTGGCGCGGTAGCATGGTGCTTGAAGCTGCTCTGCGCTGGCGCAGCAACGGCGGCAACGGCCGGCTCGTCACGTGCCGGAACCGGTGCGTGCGGCTCGCTGATGGCAGCTGGCTGCTCAGCGGCAGCTTCTGGTGCGTGCAGCACTTCGGCAACCTGCTGTTCAACTTCCGGGCTAACGTCAGCGACAGTTTCATGCGCCAGTTCGCTGGCCGCTTCAGTAACCTGAGGCTGTTCAGCGTGCTGGGCTTCTTCCACCATTTCTGCCACGGCATCAACCGCTTCGAAAGCTGGCGCAGGCTGCGCCGGGACCGCTTCGGCTGCCGTTTCCTGTGCAACAACTTCGTCAGCGCTGGAGATCACCGCCGGCTCTTCGTTCACCGCAGCATCGATAGCTGAAGTGTCCGCCGCTTCCACCGGAGCAATCTCCGGCTGCATTTCCGGCTGTGGTTCTGCGATATGCACAGGTTCAGCTTCTGATACCGGCACCGCTGGCGTTTCCGCAACCGGGGCTTCTGCCACGGCTGCCGGTGCAGTCACTTCCGCCGGAGCCGCTACTTCAGCAGGGGCCTCAACCGCAGCAGGGGCTTCAACCGCAGCAGGTGCTTCGATAGCCGCAACGGTTTCAACAGCGGCAACGGCGGCAGCGGTTTCCACGGCGGCAGGTTCTGCCACATCGGCGTGACCGTAAGCGGGAACCACAGACTGATGCTCAGCATGAGTTTCGTGATCGTTAGCCTGCGCAACCGGATAGGAGACCCACACTTTCCCGGATGCCATCTCTGGCGATGCAGCAGCGTTAGCCAGCGGCATTGGGGATTGTGTTGGGTAACGCTCATCACGGTAACGACGACGACGCTGACCGCTGACGCGCAGGTGGCGCGGCGAACGGCGTGAACGGCGCGGCATGTTGTTGCTTTCGCGATCTTCGCTGTCATCGGCTTCAGCTGCAGCTGGCTCATTCACCGCAGCTGCTGGTGCAGCGGTTTGCGGTTCGAATGAACGCGCGGCAGTCTGCTCGGCGGTTTCGATACGCACTTTCTGATTCAGCTGGCGCGGTTTACGGCGCGGCATCACCTGTACGTTCTCTTCCTGCGCATCCTGATTTTCATCTACCGCGGCGACGATCGGTTCAACAATTGCCTCTTCCTGCACAACCGGGCGTTTTTCTTCCTGGTTCTGAGACGGGCGACGACGCTGACGTTCCTGACGCGGCTGCGGCTGTGAAGGCTCGCTGCGCTCGAATTCGTCCGGCACCATGCGCTCGCTGCGTGAGTCGTTCTGCTGCGAGTTGCGTTTGTTATTGTTGCGACGGTTGTTATCACGGCCTTCACGCGCTTCATTGTTACGCTCGCGCGGGGCACGATCGTTACGTTCAGTACGCTCGCCATTGCGATCCGCATTACGATCGTTACGCTCTGCGTTACGGTCGTTATTACGCTCACCACCGCGCTCGTTGCGCTCACCGCTACGTTCGCTGCGGTCACCGTAACGCTCATTGCGCTCGCCGTTGCGGTCACCATTACGGTCGCGACGGTTATTCTGGCGGCGATTGTTGCGGCGTTCACCACGCGGTGCAGCAGCTTCTGGCGCTTTCTCTTCTACCACCGGCTGTACTGGCTGCGCGGGCGGTTTCTCTTCAGCGGCAAACATTTTCTTCAGCCCGCTGAAGAAGCGGCTCATCAGGCCCGGCTGAGCGGGGGCCGCAGGGGCTTTCGCTTCCGGTTTCGCAGGGGCGGCAGGGGCAACAGCTGCGGTAACTTCTTCTACCGGCGCCGGTGGTGCATCTGGCATCACGAAGGCCGCCAGAGCGGGCTGTTCAGGGCGCTTACGCTCTGAATGCTCTTCCTCAGACGGCAGGGCCATTTCGGCTTCGTGCAGCTTCGGCAGATGGTAGCTCAGGGTCTGAGTCTCTTCGCCGTTACGCACGCGCAGCACGGAGTAGTGCGGAGTCTGCATCTGATCGTTTGGCACGATGATAGCTTTGACGCCACCCTGACGTTTCTCGATGGCGCTGACCGCTTCGCGCTTCTCGTTCAGCAGGTATGACGCTACCTGGACTGGAACAATCGCGTGAACTTCTTTGGTGTTCTCTTTCAGCGCTTCTTCTTCAATCAGACGCAGGATAGAGAGCGCCAGCGATTCGTTATCACGGATGGTGCCGGTACCGCTACAGCGTGGGCACACGTGATGGCTGGATTCACCCAGTGACGGGCTGAGACGCTGACGCGACATTTCCAGCAGGCCGAAGCGTGAAATATGGCTAATCTGAATACGCGCACGATCCTGGCGAACCGCTTCACGCAGGCGGTTTTCAACCGCACGCTGGTGACGTACCGGGGTCATATCGATAAAGTCGATAACGATCAGGCCGCCGAGGTCGCGCAGGCGCAGCTGGCGGGCGATTTCGTCAGCCGCTTCCAAGTTGGTGTTGAAGGCGGTCTCTTCGATGTCGCCGCCGCGGGTTGCGCGCGCGGAGTTGATATCGATAGCGGTCAGGGCTTCAGTGGTGTCGATAACAATCGAGCCGCCGGAAGGCAGACGCACTTCACGCTGGAAAGCGGACTCGATCTGCGACTCAATCTGATAGTGGCTGAACAGCGGGATTTCACCGGTGTACAGTTTAATTTTGCTGCTGAAATCCGGGCGGCCCAGTGCGGCGATATGCTGGCGCGCCAGTTCGAGCACTTTCGGGTTGTCGATCAGGATTTCGCCGATGTCCTGGCGCAGATAGTCACGGAAAGCACGCACAATCACGTTGCTCTCCTGGTGGATCAGGAACGGGGCAGGGCGGCTGTCAGCGGCTTTCTTTATGGCGTCCCAGTGCTTCAGGCGGAAACTGAGGTCCCACTGCAGCGCATCGGCCTGCTTGCCAACGCCCGCAGTACGCACGATCAGGCCCATGCCGTCTGGTAACTCAAGAGCCGAAAGGGCTTCTTTCAGTTCGGTGCGGTCGTCACCCTCGATGCGGCGTGAAATCCCGCCTGCACGTGGGTTATTCGGCATCAGGACCAGATAGCTGCCTGCCAGGCTGATAAAGGTGGTCAGGGCAGCACCCTTGTTACCACGTTCTTCTTTATCAATCTGTACGATCACTTCCTGGCCTTCACGCAGTACGTCCTTAATATTCGGGCGGCCGTGTGCGTTGTAGTTAGCAGGGAAGTATTCGCGGGAGATTTCTTTCAGAGGTAGGAAACCGTGTCTTTCAGCGCCGTAGTCAACAAATGCGGCTTCCAGACTGGGTTCAATGCGGGTGATCTTGCCTTTATAGATGTTGGCTTTTTTCTGTTCGTGTCCAGGGCTTTCAATATCCAGATCGTACAGACGTTGTCCGTCCACGAGGGCAACACGCAACTCTTCCTGCTGAGTTGCGTTTATCAGCATTCTTTTCATCGTAACTTACTCATTATTCTTACATTAGTGACAAAGCTGCGGGCAAAGTAACGCTGGACGTGAAAGACCGATGACCCCGTGTCTCATCGCAAAGCCGTCAACCTCACGGATGTCGGCTGCTCTTGGGGCGCAAATACTCGGTAGCCTGTTTTACATATGGAAAAACAGCGCTTTGATAGGGAGAACCGCCAGTATAATACCAGGTGAACCAATCCCGTTTTCGTCCAGGCTGCAACCCGCAGCCCGCTAAATGCCTGATTGCACAATACGTCTTACGCCATTGCTGCGTGTATGGGCTATCCGGCAAAATTTCGTATTACACCCTTATCTTTCAACTGCCATATAAAGGAAGGCTGAAAGCTATCGGGTAAACGCTTTTTTCTCGCATTCACAAGTCTTAGCGTCAAAACGGAAACATTATTCCATTGCTAAGCGGGTGATCGCAAGATGACTTTCTCCGCGTTGAGAAGTTTCTCTCAGCTTTTAGAGCGAATTGCAGTGCTTTTCAGCAGATCGTCTAAAAACCGATCATAACCTTCTGCGAAACCGTCCAACTCAGTTAAGCACAGAAAAAGAGGTGGCGCTATCACAGCGCACTATTTAGAATCGCCAACCATGAAAACCAATACTCCAGCCGTACATTTTATTGCTATTTCTGCCGATGAGGCAGGACAGCGCATCGATAACTTTTTGCGCACCCAACTAAAAGGGGTGCCGAAGAGCATGATTTATCGCATTTTGCGTAAGGGCGAAGTGCGGGTGAACAAAAAACGCATCAAGCCTGAATACAAGCTTGAGGCCGGGGATGAGGTGCGTATTCCGCCGGTGCGCGTGGCTGAACGTGAAGAAGAGAACGTGTCGCCGAAGCTGACCAAGGTGGCTGCGCTGGAAGGCGCGATTGTTTATGAAGATGACCATATTCTGGTGATGAACAAGCCTTCCGGTACCGCGGTTCACGGCGGCAGCGGTCTGAGCTTTGGCGTGATTGAAGGCCTGCGCGCGCTGCGCCCGGAGGCCCGCTTCCTTGAATTGGTGCATCGCCTGGACCGCGATACGTCCGGCATTCTGCTGGTGGCGAAGAAGCGCTCGGCGCTGCGCTCGCTGCACGAGCAGCTGCGGGAAAAGGGCATGCAGAAAGATTATCTGGCGCTGGTACGCGGGCAGTGGCCTTCGCACGTGAAGGCGGTGCGGGCGCCATTGATGAAAAATATTCTGCAAAGCGGCGAGCGCATCGTCAAAGTGAACAGCGAAGGTAAGCCGTCCGAGACGCTGTTTAAAGTGGAAGAGCGCTACGCAATAGCAACGCTGGTGAAAGCCAGCCCGGTTACCGGGCGTACTCATCAGATCCGTGTGCATACGCTCCATGCCGGGCATCCGATTGCGTTTGACGATCGCTATGGTGAGGCCGAGTTTGACATGCAGCTGAGCGGCACCGGGCTTAAACGCCTGTTTCTGCATGCTGCAGCGCTGCGCTTCACCCATCCAGCAAGCGGCGAAGTGATGCGCGTGGAAGCACCACTGGACGACCAGCTCAAGCGCTGCCTGGATATCCTGCGGAAGCAGTACCCGGCAACGTAACCTGTTATTTAACGGGGTCAGGCATGCCTGACCCGCATCACCGTCGCGCTATCATCCTAGCGGATTCACCCCTGCCTTTCTTAACATCTCACACAGCGCTATCAGCGGCAGCCCGACCAGCGTATTGGGGTCGCGCCCCGATAAACGGTCAAATAGCGTGATGCCCAGCCCCTCACTTTTAAAACTGCCTGCGCAGTTTAGCGGCTGTTCTTTGCCAACATATGCCGCAATTTCACTGTCGCTTAATTCACGGAAATCAACGCTGAATGGCTCACAGATAAGTTGCGTTGTTCCTTCGCGGCTGTCGTGCAGTGCCAGGCCGGTGTAAAACACCACGCTGTGCCCGCTGGCGGCACGCAGCTGGGCGTGGGCATTCTCCTCGGTATGCGGTTTGCCGCAAATTTTGCCCGCGACCACGCAGACCTGATCTGAGCCGATAATCAGGTGATCGGGGTATGCAGCCGCCAGTGCCAGAGCTTTCGCTGCCGCAAGGCGGGCCACCAAATCTGTCGCGGATTCCCCGGCGAGCGGGGTTTCATCAACCTCCGGTGCCGCAGTGATAAACGGCAGCTGAAGCTTGGTGAGCAGCGCCTTTCGGTAGGTGGACGTAGAGGCTAAAACCAGTTGGCGCATAATTTTTTCCAGAATATATAGCGAATCGGTGGCAGGCATTTTAAACTATGCGCCGCACAGGATGCGAATCATGGCTGAAAGATGCCGTTTTACGGCCTTTTTCTTTGACTCTATGTCGTTACAAAGTTAATATGCGCGCCCTATGCAAAAGGTAAAATTACCCCTGACTCTCGATGCGGTCCGAACCGCTCAAAAACGCCTGGACTACCAGGGTGTTTACACCCCTGAACAGGTTGAGCGTATCGCCGACTCGGTGGTTAGCGTGGACAGTGATGTTGAATGTGTGATGTCGTTTGCGATTGACGAACAGCGCCTGGCGGTACTGAAAGGTACGGCTGAAGTTTCTGTGACGCTGTGCTGCCAACGCTGCAATCAGACATTCCCGCATCATGTCCACGTATCGTACTGTTTCAGCCCGGTCGTCACTGACGAACAGGCCGAAGCATTGCCGGAAGCGTACGAGCCGATCAACGTCAACGAGTTTGGCGAAACCGATCTGCTGGCATTGGTTGAGGATGAAATCATTCTCGCCCTGCCTGTCGTTCCGGTGCATGATTCTGAACACTGTGAAGTGTCCGAGGCGGACATGGTCTTTGGCAAGTTGCCTGCAGAGGCAGAAAAACCAAACCCATTTGCCGTATTAGCCAGTTTAAAGCGTAAGTAATAGGAGTAAGGTCCATGGCCGTACAACAGAATAAACCAACCCGTTCCAAGCGTGGCATGCGTCGTTCACACGATGCCCTGACCACTGCAGCTCTTTCCGTAGACAAAGTTTCTGGCGAAACTCATCTGCGTCACCACATCACTGCGGATGGTTACTACCGCGGTCGCAAGGTCATCGTTAAGTAATTCCGCGGCTAGCGGAGCTATTTTGACACGATTGACCCTGGCGATAGATGCCATGGGCGGGGACTTCGGTCCCTGCGTGACAGTGCCTGCATCACTGCAGGCACTGGCATCTAACCCACATCTGCATCTTCTATTAGTCGGCGATCCCGACAAAATCACGTCATTACTTACCACAGCTGATTCTGCCCTCAGGGCGCGTCTGCAGATTATTGCTGCCGAATCGGTTATTGCCAGTGATGACAGCCCTTCAAAGGCGATTCGCGCCAGCCGCGGGTCATCCATGCGAATGGCGCTGGAGCAGGTGAAAGAAGGGCAGGCTCAGGCCTGCATTAGCGCGGGCAATACCGGGGCGCTGATGGGGCTGGCCAAACTATTATTAAAACCGCTGGACGGCATTGACCGCCCGGCGTTAGTGACCGTGTTACCGCATCAGCAGCACGGCAAGACCGTGGTTCTGGATTTAGGCGCTAACGTCGATTCTGACAGTGCTATGCTGGTGCAGTTTGCTGTTATGGGTGCGGTAATGGCGGAAGAAGTGTTAGCCATTACGCGCCCAAGAGTGGCACTACTTAATATTGGTCAGGAAGAGACCAAAGGGTTGATTTCGATTCGCGATGCGTCAGCCAGGCTGCGTGAAACGCCAGAAATTAACTATATTGGATACCTCGAAGGCAACGATCTTCTTACCGGTAAGACAGACGTGCTTGTCTGCGACGGTTTCGTGGGCAATGTCACGCTGAAAACGATGGAAGGCGTGGTAAGAATGTTCCTTTCGCTGTTGAAATCACAGGGCGAAGGTAAAAAGACGGTCTGGTGGTTGCGAGTGCTGGGGCGCGTTCTACAAAAGCGCCTGACGAAGAAATTCGGCCATCTCAACCCCGACCAGTACAATGGCGCCTGTCTGTTAGGATTACGCGGCACCGTGATTAAGAGTCACGGTGCCGCGAATGAACGCGCATTTGCGGTGGCTATCCAACAGGCAGAGCAGGCGGTGCGGCGGCAAGTACCCGAGCGGATTGCTGCCCGCCTTCAAGCTGTATTACCTAAGAGTGACTGAGCGTACATGCATACGAAAATTATCGGTACGGGCAGCTATTTGCCCGAACAGGTGCGGACTAACGCCGATCTGGAAAAAATGGTGGATACGTCAGACGAGTGGATTGTCACTCGTACCGGTATCCGTGAACGTCGTATCGCCAGCCCGGATGAAACCGTGGCAACCATGGGTTTCCACGCCGCAGAACGTGCGCTGTCCATGGCCGGAATTGATAAGAACGACATTGGCCTGATCGTGGTTGCGACCACCTCCTCAAGTCACGCATTCCCAAGTTCCGCCTGCATGATCCAGCAAATGCTGGAGATTGATGATGCGGCATCTTTCGATCTGGCTGCCGCCTGCGCGGGTTTCACCTATGCGCTTAGCGTGGCCGACCAGTACATCAAAAACGGCGCAGTAAAACATGCCCTGGTGATCGGCGCTGACGTGCTGGCGCGCATGCTTGACCCTGAGGATCGCAGCACGATCATTCTGTTTGGTGATGGCGCAGGCGCAGTGGTACTGGGTGCCAGCGAAGAGCCGGGTATTATCTCGACTCACCTGCATGCCGATGGCCGCTATGGCCAGCTGCTGACCCTGTCAAATCAGGATCGTGAGCATCAGGATCAACCGTCCTATGTGACCATGGCGGGTAACGAAGTCTTTAAAGTCGCCGTGACCGAGCTGGCACATATCGTTGACGAAACCCTTCAGGCCAATAATCTTGACCGCAGCGCCATCGACTGGCTGGTGCCGCATCAGGCTAACCTGCGTATCATCAGCGCCACCGCCCGCAAGCTGGGTATGGATATGGATAAAGTGGTGGTGACGCTCGATCGTCATGGCAACACCTCGGCGGCCTCGGTGCCGACGGCGCTGGATGAAGCGGTGCGCGACGGTCGTATTCAACGCGGCCAGTTAATCCTGCTGGAAGCCTTTGGCGGCGGGTTCACCTGGGGTTCGGCGCTGGTGCGCTTCTGATTATCTTTTTTGATTAATAAGAATTTTATTAATAAGTCATCGCGACTAACAGGAAATCACAATGACGCAATTTGCAATGGTTTTCCCTGGACAGGGATCTCAGGCGCTGGGCATGCTGGCCGATTTGGCGAGCGAAAACAAGCTTGTGGAAGAAACCTTTAGTGAAGCCTCTGCTGTGCTCGGTTATGACCTCTGGCAGCTGGTTCAACAAGGACCTGCTGAAGAGTTGAACAAAACCTGGCAAACTCAGCCCGCTTTACTGGCCGCATCTGTTGCCATTTTCCGCGTTTGGCAGGAAAAAGGCGGAAAAGCGCCGTCAATGCTTGCAGGCCACAGCCTGGGTGAGTACAGTGCGCTGGTTTGTGCAGGTGTCATTGCTTTTGCCGATGCGATCAAGCTGGTTGAGCTGCGTGGCAGACTGATGCAGGAAGCCGTTCCTGAAGGAACGGGCGCGATGCAGGCCATTATTGGTCTGGACGATGCGTCTATCGCCAAAGCCTGTGAAGACGCTGCGCAGGGGCAGGTTGTTTCTCCGGTAAACTTTAACTCCCCTGGCCAGGTCGTGATTGCCGGCAACAAAGAAGCCGTTGAGCGTGCGGGTGCTGCCTGTAAGGCCGCCGGCGCTAAACGCGCGTTGCCACTGCCAGTGAGTGTACCGTCGCACTGCGCGCTGATGAAGCCCGCTGCGGATAAGCTGGCGGTAGCGCTGGAGCCACTTACCTTTAACGCCCCCGCCTTCCCGGTGGTGAATAACGTTGATGTGAAGTGCGAAACATCAGGCGAAGCGATTCGCAGTGCGCTGGTTCGCCAGCTGTACAGTCCGGTACGCTGGACAGAATGTGTAGAATTTATGGCTCAGCAGGGCGTCACTTCGCTGCTGGAAGTGGGCCCGGGTAAGGTTTTGACCGGGCTGACTAAACGTATTGTTGACACTCTGACGGCGGCGGCGGTAAACGACCAGGCCAGCCTGTCAGCGGCGCTTGAACAATAAACGAGGATGAACATGAACTTCGAAG
Source organism: Erwinia sp. V90_4 (assembly GCF_029967685.1). Taxonomy (NCBI): domain Bacteria; kingdom Pseudomonadati; phylum Pseudomonadota; class Gammaproteobacteria; order Enterobacterales; family Erwiniaceae; genus Erwinia; species Erwinia sp. V90_4. Next base: position 221,220 of record NZ_JASCAQ010000001.1, read on the forward strand.
GTAAAATCGCGCTGGTCACCGGTGCAAGCCGTGGAATTGGCCGTGCTATTGCAGAAACTCTGGTAGCTCGCGGTGCCAAAGTTGTGGGTACTGCAACCAGCCAAAGCGGTGCCGATGCTATCAGCGCCTATCTGGGTGATAACGGTAAAGGCCTGCTCCTGAACGTTACCGACTCAGCCTCGATTGAGAGCGTGTTGGAAAATATTCGTGCCGAATTTGGCGAAGTTGACATTTTAGTCAATAATGCAGGCATCACGCGTGATAATCTTCTGATGCGCATGAAGGACGATGAGTGGCAGGATATTCTGGACACCAATCTGACTTCCGTATTCCGCCTGTCGAAAGCGGTAATGCGTGCCATGATGAAAAAACGCGCGGGCCGAATTATTACCATTGGCTCCGTAGTTGGAACAATGGGTAATGCGGGCCAGGCAAACTACGCGGCAGCAAAAGCGGGTTTGATTGGCTTTAGCAAGTCACTGGCGCGTGAAATCGCGTCACGTGGCATTACCGTTAACGTCGTGGCACCCGGTTTCATTGAAACCGACATGACGCGTGCGCTGAGCGAAGATCAGCGTGCGGGCATTCTGGCGGAAGTGCCTGCAGGTCGCCTCGGCGGCGCGCAGGAAATCGCCAATGCCGTTGCATTTTTAGCCTCTGACGAGGCCGCGTACATCACTGGTGAAACGCTGCACGTCAACGGCGGAATGTATATGGTCTGATCATCACGAAAGTATTTGCGTTATTTGGGGTAAAAGCCGCAAAATAGCGTAAATCGTGGTCATACCAGCCGGGATTTAGTTGCATCTTTTTCAACATTTTATACACTACGAAAACCATCGCGAAAGCGAGTTTTGATAGGAAATTTAATAGTATGAGCACTATCGAAGAACGCGTTAAGAAAATCATTGGCGAGCAGCTGGGCGTTAAACAGGAAGAAGTTGTTAATACTGCCTCTTTTGTAGATGATCTGGGTGCTGATTCTCTTGATACCGTTGAGCTGGTAATGGCTCTGGAAGAAGAGTTCGATACCGAGATTCCGGACGAAGAAGCTGAGAAAATCACTACCGTTCAGGCTGCCATTGATTATATCAATTCAGCTCAGGCATAAGTGAACATCTCCAGGCGGTCATTCGACCGCCTGAGTTTTATCTGAACTTCCCACACAGTGTCAACTTTTCCCTCCCTGGAGGACGAACGTGTCTAAGCGTCGTGTAGTTGTGACTGGTCTTGGCATGTTATCTCCCGTCGGCAATACCGTAGAGTCCACCTGGAATGCTCTTGTTGCCGGTCAGAGTGGCATCAGCCTTATCGACCATTTTGATACTAGTGCCTACGCAACGCGTTTTGCTGGCTTAGTAAAAGATTTCAATTGTGATGAATTTATCTCGCGTAAAGATCAGCGCAAGATGGATGCTTTCATCCAATATGGCGTCGTCGCTGGCATTCAGGCCATGCACGATTCCGGCCTGGAGATCACCGAAGAAAACGCCGACCGTATTGGTGCCGCTATTGGTTCCGGTATTGGCGGGTTAGGTCTGATTGAAGAAAACCATGCCTCTCTGGTGAATGGTGGCCCGCGTAAAATCAGCCCGTTCTTTGTGCCTTCGACCATTGTGAACATGATTGCGGGTCATCTGACCATCATGTTCGGTATGAAAGGTCCTAGCATCTCTATCGCTACCGCCTGTACTTCCGGTGTGCATAACATCGGTCACGCTGCCCGTATCATCGCGTATAACGACGCGGATGTGATGCTGGCAGGCGGTGCTGAGAAAGCCAGTACCCCGCTCGGCGTCGGTGGATTCGGGGCGGCACGTGCGCTCTCAACCCGCAACGAAAACCCGCAGGCGGCAAGCCGCCCGTGGGATAAAGACCGTGACGGTTTCGTCCTCGGCGACGGAGCAGGGTTAGTGGTGCTGGAAGAGTATGAGCACGCGAAAAAACGCGGCGCGAAAATCTATGCAGAAGTCGTTGGTTTCGGCATGAGCAGCGATGCTTATCATATGACTTCGCCACCTGAAAATGGTGCAGGTGCCGCCCTGGCGATGGTTAATGCGTTGAAAGATGCACAGCTGTCTGCAGAGCAGATTGGTTATATCAATGCGCACGGTACTTCGACGCCGGCCGGTGATAAAGCCGAAGCTCAGGCGGTGAAATCCGTGTTTGGTGCTTCAGCGCAGAGCGTTATGGTCAGCTCGACCAAATCCATGACCGGGCATCTGCTCGGCGCGGCGGGGGCGGTGGAGTCTATCTTCACTATCCTTGCGCTGCGCGATCAGGTTATCCCACCCACCATCAATCTGGATAATCCGGATGAGGGTTGTGACCTGGATTTTGTCCCGCATACCGCACGTCAGGTGAAAGGTATGGAGTACAGCCTGTGTAACTCCTTCGGCTTTGGCGGAACTAACGGCTCGCTGATCTTCCGTAAAATCTGATCCTGCACGTACTTATCTAAGGCCCGCACCCAGCGGGCCTTTTTTATTTGTGGCCGTTGCGGGCCGGTTCTATACGCTTCATTACCTGGAATCAGATGATTCTGGCGCGCCGGACAGGTAATCTGTTCGGGTGAAAATTACGGAGAGCAAGCATGATGTGGGTGAATGGCCTGGCGCAGGAGAGCATTGACGCACGCGACCGTGCCGTGCAGTTTGGTGACGGCTGCTTTACGACCGCCCGTGTCCTGCACGGCAGTATGCTACGACCGCAAGCCCACCTCCAGCGGTTGCAACAGGCCTGCGAGCGCCTGAGGATCGCCGGGGTTGACTGGCAGCTCCTTGCGCAGGAAATCACGGCTATCGCCAGCACGATAGATGATGGCGTGCTGAAAGTGATTATTACGCGCGGTAGCGGCGGGCGTGGCTACAGCGCCAGCGGCTGCCAGCAGCCTGCTCGAATTATTTCACTCTCCGCCTGGCCCGCGCACTACCTCAGGTTGCGCCAGACCGGGGTGCGTCTGGCGCTCAGCACGGTCCGGTTGGGGAAAAATCCGCTACTGGCCGGGATAAAACACCTCAACCGCCTTGAGCAGGTGATGATCCGCACAGAGCTTGAGCAGACCGCCGCGGATGAGGCGCTGGTGCTTGACAGTGACGGCATGCTGGTGGAATGCTGTGCGGCAAATTTATTCTGGCGCGTGGGAAAACAGGTATTTACCCCCGATCTCAGCGCCTCCGGGGTGAATGGCATCCAGCGCCAGCAGGTGATGCAACAGGTCATCGCACTTGGTTATACCCTGAGCGAAGTGCGCCAGGGCTATGAGGTGTTGGCCGATGCGGAAGAAGTGCTGATTACCAACGCGCTGATGCCGATATTGCCGGTCAGCCAGATTGAGGCGTGGCGCTATACGTCACGCGACCTGTTCAGCCAGCTCAACCCTGATAATGAATGATGTGGAAACTTCATGACTAAAATCCGAAAGATACTCGTCGCGCTGCTGGCTATCGCCGTGCTGGCTGCCGCATTCAGCTACTGGAAAACGCATCAGTTTGCCGATTCCGCCCTGACCATTGACAGTGAAACTCTCTTTACGCTGCCGGCCGGTTCCGGGCGAGTGGTACTGGAAGCGCAGCTGGAATCAAAACACATTATCAGCAGCACGCCGTGGTTTGGGATGTTGTTGAAGCTGGAACCGGAGCTGTCGAAATTCAAAGCCGGCACCTACCGCTTTACGCCAGAAATGACCGTGCGTGAAATGCTGCAACTGCTGGCCAGCGGTAAAGAAGCGCAGTTCCCGCTGCGTTTTGTTGAAGGTACGCGCATGCAGGAGTGGCTGAGCCAGCTACGCAGCGCGCCCTACATCAAGCACACGCTGAGCGACGATAAGCTGGCGACGGTGGCCGCTGCGCTCAAGTTAGAGGGCGAGCAGCAGGGCGTGGAAGGCTGGTTCTATCCGGATACTTACCTGTATACCGCAAACACCACCGATGTGGCGCTGCTGAACCGCGCCCATGAGCGCATGGAAAAACGGGTGGATAGCGTCTGGCAGGGCAAAATGGATGATCTGCCGTATAAAAGCAAAAATGATATGCTGACCATGGCCTCAATTGTTGAGAAAGAGACGGCGGTGAGTGAAGAACGCAGTAAAGTGGCCTCGGTATTTATTAACCGGCTGCGCCTTGGTATGCGTCTGCAAACCGACCCAACCGTGATCTACGGGATGGGCGACAGCTATAAAGGCACCCTGACGCGTAAAGATCTGGAAACGCCAACCGCCTATAATACCTACACCATCAGCGGCCTGCCGCCAGGCCCGATTGCGATGCCGGGTAAGGCCTCCCTGGAAGCAGCAGCCCACCCAGAAAAGACCAACTTCCTCTATTTTGTCGCCGATGGGAAAGGGGGGCACACCTTTACGACTAACCTGGCGAGCCATAACAAAGCCGTGCAGGTGTATCGCCTCGCGCTGAAGGAAAAAAATGAACAGTAAATTTATCGTTATCGAAGGGCTGGAAGGCGCAGGAAAAACCACGGCACGCGATGCGATAGTCAGTGAACTGCAGCGCCACGGCATTAACGATATTGTTTTCACCCGCGAACCGGGCGGCACGCCGCTGGCCGAGAAACTGCGCGATTTAATCAAGCAGGGCATTGAGGGTGAGCAGGTCACTGACCAGGCCGAGCTGCTGATGCTGTACGCCGCACGCGTGCAGCTGGTGGAAAACGTGATTAAACCTGCGCTGGCACGCGGTGCATGGGTGGTGGGCGATCGTCACGATCTCTCCTCTCAGGCCTACCAGGGGGGCGGACGCGGTATGAACAGCGACCTGATGAGCAGCCTGAAGCAGGCCGTGCTGGGCGATTTCGCACCGGATTTGACCCTGTACCTTGACGTGACCCCGGAGATTGGCCTGCAGCGCGCGCGCGCGCGCGGTGAGCTCGACCGTATCGAACAGGAGTCGCTGAACTTCTTTACCCGCACGCGTGAGCGCTATCTTGCCCTGGCCGCCGCCGATAGCCGTATCCGCAGTGTGGATGCCACCCAGCCACTGGAACAGGTCAGCGCCGCGCTGAAGGCCACGCTCAACCAGTGGCTACAGGAACAGCAATGAACTGGTATCCGTGGCTGAACCACAGCTATCGCCAGATCCTCAGCCAGCACCAGGCACAGCGCGGGCATCATGCCCTGCTGATTCAGGCGCTGCCCGGTATGGGGGACGATGCGCTGGCCTGGGGCATCAGCCGCTGGCTGATGTGCAAACAGCCGGACGGACTGAAAAGCTGCGGCGAGTGCCACCCCTGCCAGCTAATGCAGGCGGGGACGCATCCGGACTGGTATCGGCTGGAAGCGGAGAAGGGCAAAAGTTCGCTCGGCATTGATGCGGTACGTAACGTGACCGAGAAGCTCTGGCACCACGCGCAGCAGGGCGGGGCAAAAGTCGTCTGGCTACCGGATGCCGGGCAGCTGACCGAAGCGGCGGCCAATGCTTTACTGAAAACGCTGGAGGAGCCGCCGAAGAATACCTGGTTTCTTCTCAGCAGCCGTGAACCGTCGCGCCTGCTGCCAACGCTGCGCAGCCGCTGCCTGTTGTGGCACCTCGCGCCGCCGGATGAAGCACAAAGCCTGCAGTGGCTGCATAAGCAGTGTGCCGCCGGGCTGAATGAGCGCACCGCTGCGCTGCGCCTTGCCTCCGGGGCACCGGCGGCCGCGCTTGAACTGCTGCAAGAAAAAACCTGGCAGCAGCGCCAGCAGGTTTGTCAGGCGTTGCCTGCCGCCCTGCAGGGCGATACGCTGGGCCTGCTGCCTGCACTTAACCATGATGACGCTGCACGGCGCATCGGCTGGCTCTGTTCGCTGCTGGTGGATGCCGTCAAGTGGCAACAGGGCGGCGGGCAATATATCAGCAATGTCGACCGCCAGGCTGAAGTGATTCACCTTGCCAGCCTGCTGCCCTCGGCGGCGATCGATGCCAGCCTGCGCCAGTGGATGCAGTGCCGCGATCGTCTGCTCAATGTGGTCGCGGTTAACCGCGAGCTGCTGCTAACCGAACAGCTGCTGAGCTGGGAAGCTATTGTTAAACCGGCTGCGGCCGCTTCACCGAATTAGAGAGTAATGCGATGTTTTTAGTCGATTCCCACTGCCATCTTGATGGCCTGAATTATGAAACCCTGCATCAGGACGTGTCCGACGTGCTGGCCAAGGCCGCCGCGCGCGATGTGAAATTTATGCTGGCAGTGGCGACCACGCTGCCGGGGTACAAGGCCATGGTTGACCTGATTGGCGAGCGGCCAAACGTGGCCTACTCCTGCGGTGTGCATCCGCTGAATCAGGAAGAGGAGTACGACTTCGCCGAGCTGCGCGCCCTGGCAGCCCATCCGCGCGTGGTGGCGATGGGGGAAACCGGGCTGGACTACTTTTACCAGAAAGAGACCAAAGCGCGTCAGCAGGCCTCCTTCCGCGAGCATATCCGCGTAGGGCGCGATCTGAACAAACCGGTGATCGTCCACACCCGCGATGCGCGTGAAGACACGCTGGCGATCCTGCAGGAAGAGAAGGCCGACGAGTGCGGTGGCGTGCTGCACTGCTTTACCGAAGATCGTGAGACGGCCGAAAAGCTGTTAGATATGGGCTTTTACATCTCGTTCTCCGGCATTGCCACTTTCCGTAACGCGGAGCAGATCCGTGACGCGGCGCGCTACGTTCCGCTCGACCGCATGCTGGTCGAAACCGACTCGCCTTATCTGGCCCCGGTGCCGCATCGTGGTAAAGAAAACCAGCCGGCTTACACGCGCGATGTGGCGGAATATATGGCAGTGGTCAAAGGGGTGAGTATTGAAGAGATGGCCCAGGCCACTACGGAAAACTTCTCACGCCTGTTCCACGTCCCCATGTCGCGCCTCGCCGATTAATGATTGAGCAGCGATTTCTTTTATAGCTCGTAATTAATAGGCAGAAGTCGTAAAGTGCAGCGCCATAAAAGGTTGCTGCACTTTTTTTGTGCCGGAAAACGGCCCTTTTTTGCCGGAGTCTTCTAAAGAAATGGCCCACGTTCAACGAAACGTGATAGCCATCAAACAAATTTTAACGGATTTATTTTACTCTTCGTAATAAATACCGAGAGCGCAAAGCGCTCCACCCGCAGCGGGACCTCCCCCCTCTGCAACGCAGGCCGATCTCTCAGCCTGCGATAAAAAAAGCACTCATACTCAGGAGCTTTACACTATGTTCAAAAATGCATTTGCGAACCTGCAAAAGGTCGGTAAATCGCTGATGTTGCCCGTATCGGTTCTGCCGATCGCGGGTATTCTGCTGGGCGTTGGTTCTGCCAACTTCAGCTGGCTGCCTCTGGTAGTTTCACACGTTATGGCGGAAGCCGGTGGTTCGGTGTTCGCCAACATGCCGCTGATTTTTGCTATTGGTGTGGCGCTGGGCTTCACCAATAACGACGGCGTTTCAGCACTGGCGGCCGTAGTGGCCTACGGTATTATGGTGAAAACCATGGCCGTGGTCGCCCCGCTGGTATTACATCTGCCAGCCGAAGAAATTGCGGCGAAACACCTGGCGGACACCGGGGTACTGGGCGGTATTATTGCCGGTTCCATCGCCGCGTATATGTTTAACCGCTTCTACCGCATCAAGTTGCCTGAGTATCTGGGCTTCTTCGCCGGTAAACGCTTTGTGCCGATTATCTCCGGTTTCACCGCCATCTTCCTCGGCGTGATCCTCTCCTTTATCTGGCCACCGGTCGGTACCGCCATCCAGACGTTCTCACAGTGGGCGGCTTATCAGAACCCGGTTGTGGCCTTTGGTATCTATGGGGTGGTTGAGCGCTCGCTGGTGCCGTTTGGTCTGCATCATATCTGGAACGTACCTTTCCAGATGCAGATCGGTGAATACACCAACGCCGCGGGCCAGGTGTTCCATGGCGATATCCCTCGCTACATGGCGGGTGACCCGACTGCGGGCATGCTGTCCGGCGGCTTCCTGTTCAAAATGTATGGCCTGCCAGCGGCGGCTATCGCCATCTGGCACTCAGCGAAACCTGAGAACCGCGCAAAAGTGGGCGGCATCATGATCTCCGCTGCGCTGACCTCGTTCCTGACCGGGATTACCGAACCGATCGAGTTCTCGTTCATGTTCGTTGCGCCAATCCTGTATGCCATCCACGCTATCCTGGCGGGCCTGGCCTTCCCAATCGCTATCCTGTTAGGCATGCGTGACGGCACCAGCTTCTCACACGGTCTGATCGACTTTATCGTGCTGAGCGGCAACAGCAGCCGCATCTGGCTGTTCCCTATTGTCGGGGTGGTTTACGCGCTGGTTTACTACACCGTGTTCCGCGTGCTGATTGTCAAACTGAACCTGAAAACCCCTGGCCGTGAAGATACCGCCAGCGAGCAGAGCACCAGTTCAGCCAGCGAAATGGCCGGTAACCTGGTGGCGGCATTTGGTGGCAAAGAGAACATCACCAACCTCGATGCCTGCATCACCCGTCTGCGCGTGAGCGTTGCCGACGTCGCAAAAGTTGACCAGGCTGGCCTGAAGAAACTGGGCGCTGCGGGGGTGGTTGTGGCAGGTTCCGGCGTTCAGGCAATTTTCGGCACTAAGTCCGATAACCTGAAAACCGAAATGGATGACTACATCCGTAACATGTAATTCATGACGTGAGTCGGGGACGGGCAATGCCCGTCCTTTTTTTATCTCATTCCTGACGCAATCGGTAGGGGACGGGCATGCCCGTCCCTTTTTTTTATCTACAGCTCGATGAAGCGGCTACAAATAGACCCGCAGATACTCCGTCAGGCACAGCAGCGCCATCGCCTGGCCGTAAGGCATCGAGGTCAGCGGTACCTGGCGATAGTAGTCGAGGTCGTTGCCCATCGCGGTGCCGAATGAGACCTGCGTCAGCTCGCCAGCATCATTAATGCGCTCAATCACTCCCTGTAACGCCCGTTCCGCCACCGGCGTATAGTCGCGGCTGATATAGCGTTTGCGTATCGCTTTCAGTATCCCGTAGGCAAACCCGGCGGTAGCGGAGGCTTCCAGATACGAGTCGCTGTCGTCGAGCAGCGTATGCCACAGCCCGCTTTCATGCTGGCACTGCGCCAGCGCCCTGACCTGAGTCTCCAGCACCTGCAACAGATAGCGGCGCGTGGCGTGCTGTTCCGGCCAGTTCATCAGCTCAATAAAATCGGGGATGGCAATCGTCAGCCAGCTATTGCCACGCGCCCAGCGCGCTTCGGCAAAATTGTGCTGGCCGTCGAAGGTCCAGCCGTGGAACCACAGGCCGCTCTTACGATCCATCAGATACTGGGTGTGCAGCAGGAACTGGTAGGTGGCTTCCTCGACGAATTCGGGGCGGTTCAGCAGCTGGCCGATCTTTGCCAGCGGCATCACGCTCATCATCAGCGTATCATCCCACATCTGCTGGTGGTTCTCATTGTTATAAACCAGATGCTGAATGCCGTGATGTTCGGTGCGCGGCATCTCATACATCACCCACTCCGCCCAGCGCTCCAGCACCGGCAGCAGCGTCGGGTCGCGCGTCTCCTCATAGCGGCAGGCCAGCGTCAGAAACGGGCAGGCGGTGTTGACGTTTTTGGTCGGCGTGCCTTCTGCCAGCCGGGCGCGGAACCAGTCGTCAATACGTTGCAGCGTCAGCGGGTCCCCGGTCTGCTGGTAATAGTGATACATGCCGTACAGCCCGATGCCGTGCGTCCACTCCCAGCCCGCCCAGCCTTTGGTGTCAATCACCCGGCCATCGTCAAGGCGCAGCAGAAACTCGCCGCTTTCGTCGGTAATGCTCACCAGATTGTCGCTGACGCGGGCAATCAGTTTGCTCAGTTCGGGCTTAGGCAGCAGGAATTCGGGCTGGCGCAGCAGCGCGCTGTACTTAACCGGGTAGACTGTCATCATGGTGCTCCTGAGGTCGGATAGCAGGGAAGGTGGGCGCCTGCGGCAGCATTGCTGCCGGAGGTTTATTACGGTTGAGGTAGCCAATATTGTTATTACCCCACAGATTTTCATAGGCCATGCCGGTCAGCGTCTCGACGGTGGCGCGTGCCTGCGCGCTTAACTGCTGAGGTACCGGCCCATCAGCCGCGCGCATTTTCAGCGTCTCTTCGCGCAGCGTGCGGTGCGTGTGCAGGTTGAGCTTAAAGCGCAGTGAGATAACAAAGCCGCAGGTCAGTATTGCCAGCGTGCCGACGCTGAGGATAAAGATAATCGTATGGCTGACCTGCGGCAGCTGCTCTGACCTGCCGGAGACAAAGCCGGAAAGCTGCAGCACGATACCCACCACCATCACGGCACCTGCCTGCGAGGCTTTGCGCGTCAGCGTCATGATGCCGGCAAAAATCCCCTCGCGGCGCTGGCCGGTAATCGCCTCATCGACATCGGCAATGTAGGTGTAAATGTTCCACGGGATGTAATTAATGCCGCCGCGACCCAGCCCGGCCACTGCAGAGATCAGCACCAGCAGCGCCAGGCTGTTGCTCATTCCGGCATACCACAGCAGCGCATAAGAGAGGGAGCTGGCGGCGAACAGCGCCACCACCAGGCGGTAAGCCGGGGCCGGGCCGATACGAATGCACAGCGGGATCATGCCGATCACCGCAATAAACTGCAGAACCGCCATGGTGCCCATCAGATTGGCAGCCAGCTGCGCACCCTGCATCAGCACAAACACCACGTACCAGGTAAACACCGCGTTAAACACGTCCTGCGCAATATAGCCGCCGAGATACATCCCCAGATGCTGGCGGAAGATACGAATGCGCAGCGTGGAAGCCAGTTCCACATACAGCCGTTGCAGGCTCTGACGCAGGTTAAGCTGCTGTTTCTCCGCCATGGCACGCTGCGACTCGGCCGACAGGGCATCTGCCGGGCGCTCCCAGGTGAACGCCCACACCAGTATCAGCACGATGGCGCACAGGGTGGAGAACACCAGGCTGGCATAGAAAAATGACACCGCATTGTCCTTGCCGAAAATCCCCAGCAGAATGCCGGGCAGAAACGCGGCGAGGATGGTTGAGAGCTGGGCCAGTGCGATGCGCGCGCCGGAAAAGCGGGTTTTCTGCTTAAAATCGTCGGTCATTTCCGGTACCAGGGTTTCATACGGCACCAGCACCATGGTGTAGACGATATCAAACGCCAGGTAGGTCAGCAGATACCACAGATAGCTCATCTCACCGACCCACATCAGGCTGTAGCTGAATACGCCGGGAATACCGAGCAGGATGAAGAATTTACGGCGGCCAAAGCGTTTTCCCAGCCGGGTGGTACCGAAGTTGTCGGTGAGAAACCCCATCAACGGACTGATCGCCGCATCCAGCACGCGGGCAAGGGCAAAGATAAAAGTCGCTTCAATCGGCGTCATGCCGCAGAAGGTGGTATAGAAATAGAGCAGCCAGGCGGCAGTCAGCGCCGTGGTCCCGGCACCGAGGAAATCCCCGGAGCCGTAGGCAAGGTAATTCACCAGTCCGATCTTGCGAGTGTGCATCAGGAAAGCTCCTTTGCTGTAGGGTGGCTTCAACCACGTATTCCGGACAACTCAGACGGATGGTGGAAAAGTAGAGTGTTCCCAACCATTCAACCTTGTCGTTTTTGCCAGCAAATTGAGCAGAGTGGCAAAATCACCGTGATTACCTTGCGGCATCTCTAAATTTATAAAACAGTGTTTCGTTTTTATCGAAAATGGCAATTCATTGTGCGAAGCGTCACGCAAAAATAATTTTTTGACGGGCGGGCGGGGGCATAACGTCGTAAAGCCGTGCGATTAGCGAAAGAAAAGTCAGTTGCAGGTTGAAAGAAAAGGATTCTCTCGCTCATACTGCGGTAACTTATATTACGCTCAAGGACATGCAGCATGGCTGAAGAAACCATTTTCAGTAAAATCATCCGCCGTGAGATCCCGGCCGACATCATTTTTCAGGATGAGCTGGTTACCGCATTTCGCGATATCTCCCCGCAGGCACCGACGCATATTCTGATTGTGCCGAATATTTTAATCCCTACCGCCAATGATGTTGGCGCCGCGCATGAAGCTGCGCTGGGGCGCATGATGACGGTTGCGGCGAAAATCGCTAAAGATCAGGGCATCGCCGAAGATGGCTATCGCCTGATCATGAACTGCAATAAGCACGGGGGTCAGGAGGTGTATCACATCCACCTGCACCTGCTCGGCGGCCGTCCTTTAGGCCCAATGCTGGCGTCCTGAACGCCAACGACTACGGACACAAATCTATGCGGGCAAGCGTAACGGCACTCACGTTACTGGTAGCGTTAGCCGGATGCAGCAGCGAGCGCACCACCATCAATACCTCACAGTCGTTAGTGATGGAGTCGGCCGTGCTGTCGGCGGGCATTACCACCGATGAACCGAATATTGGCGAAAGGGAAGGGCAGCAGCGCGCCACCACCGTGCTGTTTAATCAGCAGGAAAAGCCGGTTCAGGTCACTTATCGCTTCTACTGGTATGATGATAAAGGGTTAGAGATCTTACCTTTTGAACGCCCGCGCACGGTGACAGTACCCGCGCATGGTAAAGCCGACATCTCATCCCAAACCGGTAATCTGACGGCGAGCAAAGTTCGTCTCTACCTGTATCTGTAAGGAGTTAAGTGTGAACAGGAATATCTTTAAGCTCTCAGGCGTGCTGCTACTGGCGCTGATTCTGAGCGGCTGTATCAACAATCAACAGCAGCAGCAGCCTGAGCAACCCGCCAAGGTTGAGCCCGTGCAGCCGCCGGTAACCGTGCCGGAGCAGCCAAAACCGGAACCGGGCCAGAACGTACCGCAGCCGCCAAAAATGCAGACCATCAACTGGCCTGCCAGCGTATCACCGCTGGTGGCGCAGATGCTGAAAGCAGACGGCGTCACGGCGGGCAGCGTACTGCTGGTGGATAACGTGAAGAACAGCACTAACGGCAGCCTGCAGAGCGCGAAAGCGACCGCGGCGCTGCAAAGCTCGCTGGCGAACAACGCGCAGTTTACCCTCGTCACCTCGCAGCAGCTGGCGGTAGCGAAACAGACGCTGGAGCTCTCCGCAGAGGACAGTCTGGTGTCGCGCAGCAAAGCGATTGGCCTGGCGCGCTATGTCGGCGCCCAGTACGTGCTGTACAGCAATGCCGAAGGTGACGTGAAGTCACCGACGCTGCAGATGCAGCTGATGCTGGTGCAGACCGGCGAAATCATCTGGTCAGGCAGCGGTGCCGTCCAGCACTGATCCCGCGCTCGACAGGCTGATCGGGCAACAGTTTCCGGCGGCGAGTGCCGCCGGTTCCTTTTCTGCGCTCAGCGGATTGAGCGGCTACAGCGTGCAGGTCTCGCTGGGCGATCGCAAATTTCTGGCACGGCGGGCAGCCAGCGGGCAGACCATGCCGGGGGTTGACCGCCAGCGCGAATATCGTCTGCTGCGTAAACTGGCCGCCAGTGGCCTGACGCCTGGCGTACACGGCAGGAATAGCGACTGGCTGCTGCTGGGGTGGCAGCCAGGCGAAGTGCTGAGCGCCGGGCAGCTGGACAGCTGGCTGGAGGGGCTGGTGGATGAGGTTGTCAGCTTACATCACCAGCCGCTGAGCGGTTATCGCCTGCAGCTGATGCCGCTGCTGATGGATTACTGGCAGCGCAGCCAGCCGCAGCGCCGCACCGTTCAGTGGCTGCGCGCGCTGCGGCAGCTGCAGCGTCAGGGTCAACCGCATCCGCTGCGGCTGGCGGTGCTGCATATGGATCTCCACTGCGGAAATCTGGTCGCCGAAGGCAGCCGGCTGCGCTTTATTGACTGGGAGTACGCAGCGGATGGCGATGTGGCGCTGGAGCTGGCCGCCATCATCAGCGCCAATGGGCTGGACGGCGCGCAGCAACAGCGGCTTATTACCCGTTATGCGACGCGTCAGCAGCTGAGCATTGACGCGCTGAGCGGCCAGATCCAGCGCTGGCAGCCGTGGCTGTCTCTGCTGGCGACCAGCTGGTACGAGCTGCGGGCGCAGCAGAGCGGTGAACAACATTTTTATACGCTGGCAGCAGAAGGCTGGCAGCAACGACAGAACAAGAGGTGAAGTGTGGGACCGGTAATGTTAGATGTGCTCGGCTGCGAGCTGGATGCGGAAGAGCGTGAGATTTTACAGCATCCGCTGGTAGGGGGGCTGATCCTGTTTAGCCGCAACTATCATGACCCGGCGCAGCTGCGTGAGCTGGTACGGCAGATCCGCAGCGCCTCGCGCAACCGGCTGGTGGTGGCAGTGGACCAGGAAGGCGGCCGCGTGCAGCGTTTCCGCGACGGCTTTACCCGTCTGCCGGCGATGCAGGCGTTTGCTGCGCTGAATGATGCGGCCAGCGCGGAACAGCTGGCGCAGCAGGCAGGCTGGCTGATGGCCTCGGAGATGATCGCCATGGACATCGACATCAGTTTTGCCCCGGTGCTGGATATCGGCCACGGTAGCGCGGCGATCGGCGAGCGCTCTTTCCACGAAGACCCGGCAATTGCCCTGCAAATGGCGCGCTGTTTTATTCGCGGCATGCATGATGCAGGCATGAAGACCACCGGAAAACATTTTCCCGGACATGGTGCCGTCAGTGCGGACTCGCATAAAGAGACACCGCGAGATACGCGCAGCGAGGCGGAGATCCGCCATCATGATATGCCGATCTTTCAGCAGCTGATCGCCGAGCAGGCGCTGGACGCTATTATGCCTGCCCATGTTATCTATACTGAAGTCGATCCGCGCCCGGCCAGCGGCTCATCACACTGGCTGAAAACGGTACTGCGTAAGGAGCTGGGCTTTAACGGGGTGATCTTCTCTGACGATTTGTCGATGGAAGGCGCGGCGATTATGGGCAGCTACGCAGAGCGTGGCCAGGCGGCGCTGGATGCCGGTTGCGATATGATCCTGGTGTGTAATAACCGCGCAGGCGCGGTCAGCGTGCTGGATAACCTGTCGCCGATCAATGCAGAAAGGGTCGCTCAGCTCTACCATCGGGGAACCTTTACCCGTCAGCAACTGCAGGAATCGTCGCGCTGGAAGGAGACGAGCAACGCGTTAAATACGCTGCAGGAGCGCTGGCTGGCCCATAAAGCGGCTGCGGGCATCTGACAACAGGCTGCCCGTGGCGAATCACAATGAGGATGACGATGATTATCTATCTGCATGGTTTTGATTCAAACAGCCCGGGCAATCACGAAAAAGTGTTGCAGCTTCAGTTCATCGACCCGGACGTGCGCCTGCTCAGCTACAGCACCCGCCATCCTAAACATGATATGCAGCATCTGCTCAAAGAAACCGACAAGATGCTGCGTCAGAGCGAAGACGATCGCCCGCTGATTTGCGGCGTGGGGCTGGGGGGTTATTGGGCCGAGCGTATTGGCTTTCTCTGCAATGTGCGCCAGGTGATGTTTAACCCCAATCTGTGGCCGAATGAAGTGATGGATGGCAAGATTGATCGTCCGGAAGAGTACCTGGATATTGCCACCAAGTGCGTCAGCCACTTTCGCGAACAGAATCGCCAGCGCGGGCTGGTGTTTCTCTCCCGCCATGACGATGCGCTCGACAGCAGCCGCAGCGCGCAGGCCTTACACCACTATTACGAAGTGGTGTGGGATGAAGTTGAGGGCCACAAGTTCCGTAGCATCTCCCACCATCTGCCGCGCATTAACGCCTTCAAAACACTCGGTTAAATCGCCGCACCCGGCGTCACGTCCAGCCGCTGAAGCCCGCTAAAGTGCGGGCTGATTTTGTGGTCTTTATTCGTACTATTCTTAGTTTTGCTAATAACATTGACCAGGATCAATTTTCTTATAGCAGATGATTTCCTCCGTGTTATTCTGACCCCAGCTCGCGAATTAATATCGCCAACCCTATGTTAATTAAGGTTATTTATTTAACTTTTAATTAACGATTGGTTCACTTTTACAGGGGGTCGTTTGACAACACCTATGAAGAAAATTGTGATTATCGGCGGAGGTGCCGGGGGACTTGAACTGGCTACTCAGCTCGGCCATAAGCTGGGCCGCAAGAAGAAAGCCCAGATTACCCTGGTCGACCGCAACCATAGCCATTTATGGAAGCCGTTGCTGCATGAAGTCGCCACCGGATCGCTGGATGAAGGCATCGACGGTCTGAGCTATCTGGCTCATGCCCACAAGCATGGCTTCAGCTTCCAGCTTGGCACCTTGACCAACCTCGACCGCGAAAATAGCCGCCTGCAGCTGGCGGAAATCCGCGATGCGCAGGGTGAAGTGCTGGTACCGGAACGCGAGCTGGCCTACGACACGCTGGTGATGGCGCTGGGCAGTACCTCAAACGACTTCGGTACGCCGGGCGTGAAGGATAACTGTATCTTCCTCGATAACCCGCACCAGGCGCGCCGTTTCCACAACGAAATGCTGAACCTGTTCCTGAAGTTTTCTGCCAGCGAAGGCACGCAGGAGAAGGTCAATATCGCTATCGTTGGCGGCGGTGCCACCGGCGTAGAGCTGTCAGCCGAGCTGCACAACGCGGTTAAGCAGCTGCACAGCTATGGTTATAAAGGTCTGGATAACCAGGCGCTGAACGTCACGCTGGTGGAAGCCGGTGAGCGCATTCTGCCTGCGCTGCCGCCGCGTATCTCCAGCGCCGCCCACCAGGAGCTGAGCAAAATCGGCGTGCGCGTTCTGACGCAAACCATGGTGACCAGCGCAGACAAGAAAGGCCTGAACACCAAGTCCGGCGAATTTATCGAAGCTGACCTGATGGTCTGGGCTGCAGGCATCAAAGCACCGGACTTTATGAAAGATCTGGGCGGTCTGGAAACCAACCGCATCAACCAGCTGGTGGTTGAGCCAACGCTGCAAACCACGCGCGACCCGAATATCTACGCGATTGGCGACTGCGCTTCCTGTGCGCTGCCGTCCGGGGGTTTTGTGCCGCCGCGTGCGCAGTCCGCGCACCAGATGGCTTCCCGCGTGCTGGCCAACATTCTGGCAGAGATGAAAGGGCAGCCGCAGAAGCCCTACGTCTATAAAGATCATGGCTCGCTGGTCTCCCTGTCCCGTTTCAGCACCGTGGGCAGCCTGATGGGTAACCTGATGCGCGGTTCAATGATGGTCGAAGGGCGCATTGCGCGTTTCGTTTACATCTCACTGTATCGTATGCACCAGGTGGCGCTGCACGGCTACTTTAAAACTGGTCTGATGATGCTGGTGGGCAGTATTAACCGTGTGATCCGTCCACGAATGAAGCTGCATTAATCCCGCCGCTTTCTGTAAAATAAACGGCTTATAGTGCCACCAGCTATAAGCCGTTGTTCTGATAGCGCCGTCTGAACCCCCCGTTAAGAACTCTCTTAAAAGCTTTCTCTTATCATGCGCTGGCCCTTTTTCTTCCAGTATTCTTATTGTCACATTCGCTCACACAACGCAAACTCAAGACTCATTACCACGGCGCGTCGCGCACGCCGGGAATGCCGTAGCTGTTACAGGACGTCTCAGCAGGCAATCATGCGCGGTAACAATTTCAGGAGGTTTTCCTGTGAATAAATCAATGTTAGCGGGTATTGGCATCGGTGTGGCAGCCGCCCTGGGTGTGGCCGCTGTGGCAAGTATGAACGTGTTCGATCGCGGACCGCAGTACGCGCAGGTGCTCTCTGCAACGCCAATCAAAGAGACGCTGAAGAACCCTCGTCAGGAGTGCCGCAACGTTACGCTGACGCATCGTCGCGCCGTGCAGGATGAAAATCGCATTGCCGGTTCAGTGCTGGGCGCGGTAGCGGGCGGGGTACTGGGTCACCAGTTTGGTGGCGGTCGTGGTCGCGATGTGGCAACGGTAGCGGGTGCGCTGGCCGGCGGCTACGGTGGTAATCAGGTGCAGGGCGCCCTGCAGGATCGCGATACTTACACCACTTCCGAGCAGCGCTGCAAAACCGTTTACGACAAGCAGGAAAAGATGCTGGGCTATGACGTCACCTATAAAATTGGTGACCAGCAGGGTAAAATTCGCATGGAAAACGACCCAGGCACGCGCATCCCGCTCGATAATAACGGCCAGCTGGTGCTGAGCGACAAAGCGTAATAGCATCCTGGCGCGCTGTTCTGTAGGGGCGGACCTTTGGTTAAGGTTCGTCCCTACTGTTAGGGCCAACCTGAAAAGCGGTCGGCCCCGACAATATTCAGGTTATCGGCATCCCCTGTAGGGCGGACCCTTTTTTCGGTCCGCCCTTATTGTTGGTAACATGCGTTACGCCGCCGCGTTTTCCAGCATCTTATCCATAAACTCCCGCACCCAAACCATACGCACTTTGCGCTCGCCAAGGTCGCGCATAAACTTAATGCGCGTCGGGCCGTCCAGCCGCCACTGCTGCGGATCTTTCTGCAACAGGCCAATCAGCCAGGCCGGGTCGACCTTATTTTTCTCGGCGAACTCAACGAAGCCGCCTTTCTCGCTGGCTTCAACCTTACGCACGCCCAGCTTCTTCGCCACCAGACGCAGCCCGGCGATATCCAGCAGGTTACGCGCTGCATCCGGCAGCAGGCCAAAGCGGTCGATCAGCTCAACCTTGAGGTCATCCAGCTCGCCGGACTCCTGCGCGCTGGCAATGCGCTTATAGAAGGAGAGGCGGGTATTAACATCCGGGATAAAATCATCCGGCAGCAGCGCAGGCATGCGCAGCTCGATCTCCGTCTGGCTGTTGGTGAGATCCTCCAGCGAGGGTTCACGGCCCTCCTTCAGCGCATCAACGGCATTTTCCAGCAGCTCCATATACAGCGAGAAGCCGATCGTCTCCATCTGGCCGCTCTGACCTTCTCCCAGCAGCTCACCGGCACCACGGATTTCCAGATCGTGCGTTGCCAGCGCGAAGCCCGCGCCCAAATCTTCCAGCGAAGCCAGAGCCTCCAGGCGTTTGTGCGCGTCGGTGGTCATCGCTTTCGGGTGTGGCGTCAACAGCCAGGCGTAGGCCTGGTGGTGAGAACGGCCCACGCGGCCACGCAGCTGGTGAAGCTGCGCCAGACCAAAGTGATCGGCACGTTCGATAATAATGGTATTCGCGGTCGGGATATCGATGCCGGTTTCGATGATGGTAGTACACACCAGCACGTTAAACCGCTGGTGGTGGAAATCGTTCATCACCCGTTCCAGCTCGCGCTCGCGCATCTGACCATGGCCGATAGCGACACGCGCTTCAGGCACCAGTGCGGAGAGACGCTGTGCGGCCTTCTCGATATTTTCGACGTCGTTGTAGAGGTAATAAACCTGGCCGCCGCGCAGCACTTCACGCAGGATCGCCTCGCGCACCACCAGCTCATCGTACTGGCGCACAAAGGTTTTTACCGCCAGGCGGCGGGCCGGTGGCGTGGCAATAATCGACAGATCGCGCATCCCACTCATCGCCATATTCAGCGTGCGTGGGATCGGCGTGGCGGTCAGCGTCAGAATATCCACATCGGCACGCATCGCTTTGATGCGCTCTTTATGCCGTACGCCGAAGCGGTGCTCTTCATCGACAATCAGCAGGCCGAGATCGCGCCATTTGATCTCACTCTGCAACAGCTTGTGTGTGCCGATCAGGATATCAACCTTGCCTTCCTGCGCCTCGCTCAGCACCTGCACCTGCTCTTTGGCGGTACGGAAGCGGGACAGCATCTCAATGCGCACCGGCCAGTTGGCGAAGCGGTCGCGGAAGTTATCGTAATGCTGCTGGGCCAGCAGGGTGGTCGGCACCAGCACCGCCACCTGCTTGTGGTTTTCCACCGCGAGGAAGGCGGCACGCATTGCCACTTCGGTTTTACCAAAGCCCACGTCGCCACACACCAGGCGGTCCATCGCCAGCGGCTGGCACATATCGCTCAGCACGGCATTAATAGCAGCGGACTGGTCAGGGGTGGTTTCGAACGGGAAGCTCTCGCAAAACAGCTGATACTGTTCCCGGTCATGCTTAAAGGCAAAGCCGGTTTTGGCGGCACGCTGGGCATAGATATCCAGCAGTTCGGCGGCCACATCGCGCACTTTTTCTGCCGCCTTCTGGCGCGCGCGCGACCAGGCATCGCTGCCCAGCTTGTGCAGCGGCGCGTTCTCTTCGGCACCGCCCGCGTAGCGGCTGATCAGATGCAGAGACGACACCGGCACATACAGCTTGGCATCGCCGGCATACGCCAGCATCAGATACTCCGCCTGGATACCGCCGGTTTCCAGCGTGGTCAGGCCGATATAGCGCCCGACGCCGTGCTCGAGATGCACCACCGGCTGGCCCGGATGCAGTTCCGCGAGGTTGCGGATCAGCACGTCCGGGTTGATGGTGCGGCGGCTGTCCTGGCGACGACGGCTAACGCGCTCGCCCAGCAGATCGCTTTCGCAGATCAGCGCGCGGTTACGCAGGCCGTCGATAAAACCGTGTTCGCTGGCGCCGATCAGCAGATAGTGGCCTGGCGCCTGCGCATCCGGCAGCGAGTGGATCGCCGTCGGCTTCAGCTTGATGCGCGCCAGCAGCTCCTGCAATGCTTCGCGGCGGCCTTCGCTCTCTACCGAGAACACCACCGGGCCGCTGAAACTCTCCAGAAAACGGCGCAGGGCATCAAGCGGTGCTTTGGCCTGCGCCTGCACCGCCAGATCGGGCAGCGTTTCATAATGCAGATTGGTATTGGCGGCTTTATCGGCCAACAGTTCGGTTTTCAGCTGCACGCGCGGCCACTGCTTCAGTTCGCCAAACAGCTCATCACTGCGCAGCCACAGGGTTGGCGGCGGCAGCAGCGGACGCATCGGGTCGACGCGGCGGTTCTCATAGCGGGCGTTAACATCCTGCCAGAAACGTTCGGCGCTGGCTTCCAGGTCGCCGGAAATGATCAGCAGCGTATTGGCCGGCAGATAGCTGAATAACGGCTGCAGCGGCTGCTCGAAGAACAGCGGCTGCCAGTATTCGATCCCGGCGGGCAGGGTGCCTTTGCTCACCTGCTGATAGATATGCTCGGCTTCACGACGCACGTCAAAATGTTCGCGCCACTGGGTGCGGAACAGCTCAATCGCGGCTTTATCGGTCGGGAACTCATGCGCGGGCAGCAGATTAATCGCCGCGACCTCTTCCTGAGTGCGCTGGCTGTCGACGTCAAACAGCCGCAGGCTGTCGATTTCATCATCGAAAAAGTCAATACGGTAAGGGCGGTCGCTGCCCATCGGGTAAAGGTCAAGCAGTGCGCCACGGGTGGCAAACTCACCGTGTTCCATCACCTGATCCACGCTGCGATAGCCCGCCTGTTCCAGCTGGGCGCGCAGCTTGTCGCGCGACAGCTTTTGCCCTTTTTGCATCACCAGCGCATGGCCGTGCAGGAAGCTGTGCGGGCAGACGCGCTGCATCAGCGTGTTAACCGGCAGGATCAGCACGCCGCGCTCAAGCGTCGGCAGTTGATACAGGGTGGAGAGTCGCGAGGAGATAATTTCCTGATGCGGCGAAAAACTGTCAAAAGGCAGCGTTTCCCAGTCCGCCAGCGCCATCACCGGCTGGTCGGTAAACTGTTTAATTTCATCCTGCAGGCGCAGTGCATTCTGCATATCCGGTGCAATCAATACCACCGGGCCTTGATGACGTTCAACCATTTCGGCACATTCAACGGCACAGGCTGCACCGGTTAATTGCCCCAGCTGGCGCTGGTCGCCTGCTCTGGTCGGCAGGTCGTAGCGGTAGAGTTCTGGCATAATCAGTTAGACGGTCTCTTGGCAAAGGGGAGATCGGAAAACCGCTGTGGTGCCGGGCGGTCCCGATTCAGCTACGCGGAGTATACCTTGATTTTAGCGGCAGTTGGGCATCCTGGCCTATTTTGGTGACTGCTGCGTATAGTGCATGCGCGGGCGGTCAATATTCGCCCAGATCAGCTCATTTTCACTATGATAGCTATGGTTGCCATCGTCCCACTTGACGTAGTAACCGGCGGGCTGGTCACCCTGTTCAAAAACATTCAGCACCACGCCTTTAATCTGTCCGGTTTTATGGCGCACGATACTGCCTTGTGGATATCTGGACATCGTTAACCCCCGCAGATACCGCCAGTAATGGATGCCACCATAGTCGCAGGGTTAACCGTCGGTCATTGTCATTGAGATCAAAAAACCGACAATTAACCCCTTAATTTTGTTCAGACGTCACCGGTATTATCATCCTCAACGGCCTGATAGATACGCTGCAGGATATCCGGGAAGGCTGACTGCACGCGGCTCCAGCTGGGGATAAAGGGTTTCTCATTCGGGCGTTCAATAAACGACTGCCCGGCGTCGAGAATGGCCTGAGTAAACATCTCCACGGCGGCTTCCTCCGCATGCTGGTCGAACTTCAGGCCATTCATCGTCGCTTCATGGTTATAGATCTCCATCATATCCAGCGCGTTACGATAGTAGGTGGCTTTCAGCACGCGGAAGGAGTCGCTGGTGATATTAACGCCCATGGTGGCCATTTTACGCAGCAGCGACTGCACAATGTCGTTACTCATGCGCTTCAGTCCCCCGGTGCCATCCTCTTCGGCCAGCGGCTGATGCTTATGGTCGTAGTTATCGGCAATCTCCACCTGGCAACTCTGCCGCGTGGTGTAGTTGCGATAGATCTCGGACAGCACGCCAATCTCTAACCCCCAGTCGCCGGGAATTTTAATGCCGTTCAGTACATGGGTGCGCATGGCGAACTCGCCGGAGAGCGGGTAGCGGAAGCTGGAGAGATAGTCGAGATACTCCGAATGGCCGTACACCTTTTGCAGCGAGCGCAGCAGTGGGCCAACCAGCAGGCGGCCAACGCGGCCATTCAGCTTGCCATCCGCGACGCGGGCATAGAACCCTTTGCAGAACTCATACTGGAAGCTGGGGTTCGCCAGCGGGTAGAGCAGGCGGGCCAGCATGCCGCGCTCATAGGTGACGATATCGCAATCGTGCAGCGCCACGCAGGCGGTTTTATCGGAAGCAAGGGTGTAGCCGGTGCAGAACCAGACGTTACGCCCTTTACCCGGCTGCGCAGGGGAAAGCCCCTCTTTATCCAGTTCGGCATCCAGCGCTTTCAGGCGCGGGCCGTCGTTCCACAAAATACGATGGCGCTGAGGCAGGCGCGAAAAGAACTCGCGGGCATGCAGGAACTGATCGCGGTCGGCGCGATCCAGCCCAATCACGATCTCGGCCAGGTAAGGGACTTTCGCCAGCTCATCGACGATATGGCTGAGGGCCGGACCTTCCAGTTCCGAATAAAGGGAAGGGAGGATCAGCCCCATTTTGCGCTTGCGTGAGAAGCGCGTAAGCTCTTTTTCCAGCTCCTCCACGCTGCGCCCCGTCAGGTTATGAAAGTTAGTAATGACGCCGTTCTGGTAAAAATCGCTCATCGCTTACCTCGTAAAGGTGACCTCAGCTTACTGAGTGATAAAATGCTCAAGCCCTTCGCACCAGCCTTCCGGGCCAAAATGTTCGGTGTGATAAATAGAGTGCTTATCCTGACGCTGCAAAATAACCGGATTTTTACTGTAGCCCTTAATCACCACCGCATAATCGACGGCATCCAGCATCTCCGCATCGTTAGGGCCGTCCCCCAGGCCAATGGTGAGCGGTGGCCCCGCCGGGTGAGGGTAGTGCTGGAGCAACCAGCGCAGCGCCGCGCCTTTACCACATCCACTGCGCACCACGGACCAGAAGCGCCCGCCCTGGATCAGGGTGAGATCCTGCTGCGCCAGATGCTGGCGGAACTCGGTGAAACGCTTCTCGCTGTCGCGCCAGATAAGGCTTTCCGAGGCCTCGCGCTGGCGTGCTAAAGCCGCCTGATGCGGGGCCAGCCCGGTCCAGTCGGAGACCTCCTTTTCACTGACTTCGGCAAAGCCGATGAACCTGAAGCCGTGCTGCTGTTTCAGGCGCTGCAGCGTGCGGCACAGCGTGGCGTAATCGGTGCCGCCCGACTCCCTGAAAGGGCCAGCGCCGCTGCCGTCATCCCACTGCACTAGCGCGCCATTTTCAGCTATAAACGGCGCACCGGCGATCCCCAGCTGATCTTGCAGCGGGACGATCTCCGCTGCAGTCTTACTGGAGCAGATAACCAGCGGGATGTGCTGCGCATGCAGGCGTGCCAGCCAGGGTTCGGCGGGTTGCCAGCTATAGGTATGGTGGTCCAGTAGCGAACCGTCGAGATCGGTGATAATCATCACCGGGTCCTGCAACGTCGGCATTGGCAATACCTCATAAGTGACGGTGAGCATTGAGTATAGTCCAGAGTTTCACAGGCGCAGGGAGGGCGTAAAGCGCTCGATAGCGGTTCGACAACTCCAGGAATTATCTTAAAAGCAAGTGAGAAAAGTGACGGGAGTGACAGTCGCGGGCGGTGCGAAAGATCAGCAGTGGCGCAGGCTGTAGCCGAGTAGCTTGTACAGGCTGTGGATTTTTGTACAAATTAAACGGAAGTTAGGAGTTGTCTTAGTCAGACAATGCGTTACTCTAATGACGTCAATGAATTACCCAAGTAACGAATTCATTTCCTGTGAGAATACTTTATCCCGGCCAGTCACTGGCTGGGATTTTTTTTGCTCAGGCAGAAATCGCAGGCAAAAAAAAGCCCGCGCTGCGCGGGCAAAATCCTTGTTACTTTTGGTAGGCGGTCTCCACTCACGCTAACATCCAAGGGTGGAGACAGCCTTTCTGCGCCTTTGGGGTTGGTGCAGTGAGAAGATTCTAAGATTAAACCCTGTCAGGAGTCTCACCGCGAAACGTAAAGAAAGCGAAAAAGTGAGACAACAGAAGACTTTACGCAGCTTTACGCGCTAACGACGCGATGATTTTTTTGGCTAGCTATACTGATCAACGGGTTAACCCCTGACAAAAACAGAAAACGGAGAGTGTATGGACTTTTTACGCATTGTGATTGCGATTCTTTTACCCCCACTGGGCGTGTTTATGCAGGTTGGTTTTGGCGGAGCATTCTGGCTGAATATCCTGCTGACGCTGTGCGGCTACATCCCCGGTATCATCCACGCGGTGTGGGTGATTGCACGTCGCTAACTGACCAGACTGCTGCGCGCCATAAAATACTCGGTTAAACTGAAGCAAATCAGGCTTGGGAGAGACCATGAAAGTTAATGAGCGCGTAACGGTAAAAACTGACGGCGGACCACGCCGTCCGGGGACGGTTCTGGCAGTGGAGGAGTTTAGCGAAGGCACCATGTTCCTGGTGGCGCTGGAGGATTATCCACTGGGGATCTGGTTCTTTAATGAATCCGGCCACGAAGACGGCATTTTCGTCGAACCGCACCCGTAACCAAAGAGGTGACAGTCATCGCTGTCACGTTGTGGCGAGGCACGCCTCGCCCGCTTCAGGCCAGCCCTGAATGCGCCGGCACAAAATTTCCTCGCCCGCCCGCAATTCCCCACAAAACGCCGTACCGACCCTTATCAACCCAAAAACTCTCGCCAGCATTGGCCTTACACTGTTTTAAACCGCCAAAAACAGTCAGGGATCCCTATGCTAATGCCGCTTGTGCCTGCCGTTGCCGAATGGCAGCGCGATGACTACCTGTTAAGCAGCGACCCGCAAAAAATCGATATCGCCTGGGTCCACTACCACATCTCCGAACACAGCTACTGGGCGCAGGGGCAAACGCTGGAAATGACCGAGCGCTCCCTCGCGGCCTCAATGCCCTTCGGCATCTATTACCAGCAGCAGCAGGTAGGTTTTGGCCGCCTGATCACCGACTACAGCCGCTTTGCCTATCTCAGCGACGTGATGATCGACGAAGCGCACCGTGGTAAAGGCTTAGGGCGCTGGTTTGCCGCCGCTATTGTCCATCACCCTGAACTGAAAACCATCAAACGCTGGATGCTGGCGACCGATGACGCGCACGACGTATACCGTCGGGCGGGCTGGAAGCCGGTGGCACAGCCACAGCGCTTGATGGAATTTATTCCTACCCCACCAGAGGATCGCACTCCATGACCTACCGCGTTGGCGTCGATATCGGCGGCTCGTTTACTGACTTTGCGCTGCTTGACGAGCGTGATAACAGCATCCGCACCCTGAAAGTCTTGTCGCGGCCCGACAGCCCCGGCAGTGAAATTACCACCGGGCTGGCGGCATTTCAGCAGCGCGATGGCATCAATCCGGCTGATATCCACTACTTCACCCACGGCACCACCGTTGGCGTGAATGCGGTGATCCAGCGCAAAGGCGTCAAGCTGGCGCTGTTCGCCACCGAGGGCTTCTGCGACGTGCTGGAGCTGGCCCGCCTGAAAATCCCTCATATCCACGACCTGTTCTCACGCCGCCCGGCCCCGCTGATCGCCCGCGACCGCGTCTTCGCCATCAAAGAGCGCAGCGACCGCGACGGCAACGTGCTACAGCCGGTCGAGCGCCAGAGCGTGGTAGACGCGGTAGACAGGGCGCGCGCTGCGGGGTGCCAGGGGATAGTCGTCTCGCTGCTGCATAGCTATCGCAACGGCAGTAACGAAGCGCAGGTGCGCGCGATCGTCGCCGAAATTGCTCCCGATCTGCTGATCTCCTGCTCGGCCGAGATCTGGCCGATTATCCGTGAATACGAACGCACCATCACTGCGGTGATCAACGCCTATGTACAGCCAAAAGTGATCCATTACCTTGACTCGTTCGAACGCGCCCTGAAAGAGATGGGCGTGCCGGTGCCGCCGCGCATCACCAAATCCAACGGTGGAGTGATGGCGCTGGCGCAGGCCAAAGCCGAGTGCGTACAGATGGTGCTATCCGGCACCGCTTCCGGCGTGATGGGCGCCAGCTATATTGCCGAAAGCTGCGGCTTTGACCGCCTGCTCAGCCTCGATATCGGCGGCACCAGCGCCGATGTGGCGGTGATTATCGATGGCCGCCCGGAGTACGGCAGTGGCGAAATTATCGGGGATTTCCCAATCTACATTCCGTCAGTGTCGGTCACCTCGGTGGGTCAGGGCGGCGGGTCGATCGCCTGGATCGACAGTCTCGGCGTCCTGCAGGTCGGGCCGGACAGCGCCGGTTCGCTGCCGGGGCCAGTCTGCTTCCGGCGCGGCGGTAGCGAAGCCACCGCGACCGATGCCTTTGCCGCCTGCGGGCTCATTGGTCACGGCGACCTCGGCTATAACGCGGTGCAGGTCGACGTGGCCGGGGCGCGCGCGGCGGTGGAAAAACTGGCGGCACCGCTCGGTATCAGTATTGAGGAGACGGCGGAAAATATTATCGCGCTGGCGATCTCCAGCATGTACAGCGACACCAGTGGGCTGATTTCACGCTTCGGCCTCGATCCCCGTGAGTTCTACTTCCTCGCCTTCGGCGGCGCCGGGCCGATGATGGGCTGCTTCCTGGCGCGTGAGCTGAAGCTGAAAGGCGTCGTGGTTCCCCCTACGCCTGGGGTGCTGTCGGCGCTCGGCGGGCTGGTGGCCGATATAAAAAATGACTTTATCCGCACGCTGTACTGCGAGCTGACGCTGGCGGTCATGGACGATTTGCAGGTCAACGCGAGCGAACTCCGTCGCGACGCCGAAGGCTGGCTGGCGCGGGAATACGGTGCCGATCTGCCGTATCAGCTGAGCTTCTCCGCCGATATGCGCTACCGCGGGCAGTCGTTTGAAATTGACGTGGCGCTGCAGGAAGCCTGGCTACTGGCGGGCGATCTCGCCGCCGTGCGTGCGGCATTTGATGCTCACCACACGCGCCTGTTCGGTCACCACGATCGGCACGCGGCGGTACAGCTGATCAACCTGCGGCTGGTGCTCTCCTCACCGACGCCGAAACCGCGCCTCAGCACGCTGGCGCAGGCCACTGATCCGGTGGCCGTAGTGCGTGAAGTGGACGCGTGGATCGACGGCCAGTGGTGGCAGGTTGGCGTGGTCGCCCGCAGCGCGCTATTGGCCGGGCACCAGCTGGATGGCCCGGTGATTATCACCCAGGACGACTGTACCACCTGTGTTCCACCGCAGATGCAGGTCGACGTCGACCGCTTTGGCAACCTGATTATTACCCCGCAAACCGGAGCGCATCATGGCAATTGATGGTCGTAACCTGCAAATCCTCGCTAACTACTGCGCGGCCGCCGCCGATGCGATGGCGTTTACCCTGATGCGCACCGCCCACTCGACCTTTGTTAAAGAGACGGAGGACTTCTCCTGCCAGATCGTCAGCCGCAGCGGAATGGCGTTTGCCTCACCGCGCAGCTTCGGCGCGCCGTGGTACAGCGGTATCGACTACGGCCCGGTACTGGAACTGATCGACGGCTACCGGGAAGGGGACATCTGCATCACTAACGACGCCTACGCGGGCAATGTGGCCACCCATTCGCCGGATATCCATATCTGGAAGCCGGTGTTTTATCAAGGTGAGATCGCGTGCTTTGTGGTCGGGCATATCCACAATACCGACGTCGGCGGCGCTGTTCCGGCCTCGCTGTCGCGCTCGCTGAGTGAAATTGTGCAGGAGGGGATCCGCATTCCGCCGCTAAAAATCATCAGCGCTGGGGTGCTGAACGAAGAGGTGGCGCGCATAATGCGCCTCAACGTCCGTGCGCCGGATCAGAACTGGGGCGACTTCAACGCGCAGATCGCCTCGGTCAACATCGGCGAACGCAAGGTGCAGGAGATTATCGCCCGCTTCGGCATTGACGATTTCCTCAGCGGTATTGAGGGGATTCTCGACTATGCCGAGCAGCAGGCACGCAGCATAATCAGCACCATTCCCGACGGCGACTATTTTTACGCCGACTATGCCGATGAAGACGGTGAGGGCGGCTATCCGTGCCGCATCGCCGTCACGCTGCGGGTAACGGGCGAGCGGCTGGAGCTGGATTATACCGGCAGCGATCCGCAGCTGATGTCGTCGCTGAATATGCCCACCGGCGGGCGCGAGCGTCATCCGCTGGCGCTGGTCGGCGTCACCTATGTGCTCTCTACCCTTGACCGTTCGCTGCTGCTCAATGCCGGAACGCTGCGCCCGACGCGGGCTATTCTGCCGCCTGGCACCATTATGAACTGCGAAGCGCCAGCGGCGGTGGGAATGCGCTCACTGACCTGCGCGATGTCGCAGATCGCCACCGTGGGGGCTTTCTCGCTGGCGATGCCGGAGCGCCTGCCGGCCAATTCGCCGGGCGGCAATTCCATTATTAATATTCGCACCGTTGACGGGCAGAACCGCAGCGTGGTGGCTTCGCTCGGCCCGGTAGGCGGCGGCGCGGGTGGCACGCCCAGGCACGATGGCCCGGACGGTTCGGGCGGCCTCTCGGCGTTCCTGAAAAATACCCCCATCGAGATTAACGAAGCGGAGGTGCCGGTACGCTTTCATCGCTACGGTTTGGCCGCCGACAGCGCCGGGGCCGGGGAGTTTCGCGGCGGGCTGGCAACGGAGATGGCGTTTGAGGTGTTCGCACCCAATACCACCATTACGGCGCGAAACCGTAACCGCTCGGTGTTCTCTTCGGCGGGCGCCGCCGGTGGCCGGGCGGGCAGCACTTCGTGGTTCCGCACCGAACACGCCGACGGGCGCGTCACTGAACACGGCAATACCGATGTGATCCACTGCGGGCCGGGGGATGTGGTGGCGATCAAGGGGCCGGGCGCGGGCGGCTACGGGCTGGCGAAGAACCGCAGCCTGCAGGCGGTATTGCAAGATGTGCAGTGCGGTTTTGTCAGCGAACAGGCGGCGCGCGAGCAGTACGGCGTGGCGCTGCAGAACGGAGAGATTGACGAGGTCGGCAGCGCCCGTCTGCGCAGCGCGATGGCGGATGCCAGCGGGGAACACTTTGACGTGGGCAGCGCCCGACGCGAGTTTGAAAGCCTGTGGACGCCGCAGCGCTATCAGCTGCTCACCAACTTCCTCGCGCAGCGCCCGGTCGTGTGGCGTCACTTTCTCAAGCACCAGGTGTTTGCGGCGGTGCAGGCAGGTGAAGGCCGTGAATTAGCGCTCGATCAGCAGATGTCTCAGCTGTTTGCGCGCTTATTACAACGCTTCCCGGCGCTGAACGTCCCGCAATCAATGTAACGCTGATGTAGGGCCCTGCTGAATTTTGCGATCCGTGCCGGAAAACAAAATTTGCCGGGTTTTTTTATCGGCTTCATTAATGTTTTTCTATTTTTAACCGGGTAGGATTATCGGATAGATAATAAACAGTGGGTTTATTAGTGGATTAAGTAAGAGAGGTTAAGATGGATTTCAACCTGAAGGATTTTGTCAGTGCGATAGGGGGTGGGCTTGGTTTGGGGTTTGGCCTTTCAAGCCTGGTTCCCGTGCTTGTTCCTTCCGTAATCTACAGCGATTACATCTGGAAGTGTGGCGCTATTTCTGGAGCAGTGGTACTGAGTGCTCTTTATCTCTACTCGGCATGGAGAGCTAAATGATGGAGTCAGCCTGGTATTTCCCGCACAACGGTCAGCAGTTGGGGGTATTCTATTTAACGATTTGCGTTATCTATTTATTAATTCACTTAATATGGGAGAGATATAGTGTGCGCGGACCACTTTTTTCCCTGAAAAATATGCATCTTAAGGCGGCCCTGGTTTTCTCCAGCACGACAATGGCATCCAGCCTGCTTTTTGTGGTGATCGTCTTCGATCTGGAAAATCCGCTGCGCTATTCGGATGCCTTTGTCCTGCCGCTGGTTATTTCAGCGCTGTGCGGGATATTTGTCTCGCTCTCCTCGCTTGATCCGGAAGCGGGGGTCAGATAATTAAAGGTCGGGCATGCCCGACCCCAACATTATTTGACCAGCGCCAGCGAAAAGCCATCCCAGCCTTTGGCGCCCACGGTTTGAATCGCGGTGGCGTCAAGGCGCGGATGGCTGCCCATCATCGACAAAAAATCACGCACGCCCTGCAGGTTCCAGTCGCTGGTGTCGCCGTCGGCCACGCGCCCGTTGCGGATCACGTTATCGCCAATAATTAACGTTCCGGTACGGGAATAGGTAATCGCCCATTCAAGGTAAGCCGGGTTATTACGCTTGTCGGCATCGATGAAAATCATATCGAACGGCGCGGACCCGGCGAGAGTGGGCAGGGTATCCAGCGCTGCGCCGACGCGGATAGTTACCTTACTCTCCAGCCCGGCATGACGGATGTTTTTCGCCGCAATTTCGGCATGATGCGCTTCATATTCCAGGGTGATCACTTTGCCATCCTCCGGCAGCGCACGAGCCAGCCAGATGGTGCTGTAGCCGCCCAGCGTACCAAT
Source organism: Erwinia sp. V90_4 (assembly GCF_029967685.1). NCBI lineage: Bacteria > Pseudomonadati > Pseudomonadota > Gammaproteobacteria > Enterobacterales > Erwiniaceae > Erwinia > Erwinia sp. V90_4. The sequence goes on from NZ_JASCAQ010000001.1 coordinate 252,286, forward strand.
CTCCAGAATGCGTTTTGCCCCGACCATTCTGGCGAACAGCTGCAGCAGCTTGCCCTGGTTGGGGGCGACATCAATTGCCGGTAAACCCGCCGCCTGGTTCGCCTCCAGCGCCGCAAGCAGTGCCTCATCCTGCACCACCAGCTGCTCCACCAGATAGTCGTCGACCTGCGCCCAGCGTTGTTGATTCATCGTTTGTCCCTGCTGAATGGTAAATCGCTAATTATAGATGGGTTGAGGCGGGCGAGATGCCACAGCAGGGGGATATTTTTGATGTATGCAGGTCTACTGTAGTGGCCGACCTTCTTTTCCGGTCGGCCTTCAGCAAAATAGTGCGGGTTGACCGAAAAAGAGGGTCAACCCCTACGCGTCACCCTGGCAACAAATTGCGGGTCGGCCTTCAGTTAGCGATATCAGTTGCGGCAGGTTTCCTGCTGCGGCGATCGCGCATCGGGGATAAGGGTTAACAGCCCGCAGAACGCCATGCCAACGCCAATCCACAGCGGGGCGCTCAGGCCAAAGCCGTACTCAATGCCCAGCCCGCCGAGCAGCGACCCCAGCATCAGGCCGAGGGTGATCATCGAAGCGTGCAGCGTATTCACCAGCTGACGGTTGCCGGCCGCGCCCATCACCCGCGTCACCATCGCCGGGTTCATCGTTACCCCGGTCAAGCCAACGCCGACCACCGCCGCCACGGCAATCACCGGCTGCGCAATGTAAAGCGCAAACAGCGTCATAAACAGCATCAGGCACAGCAGGCCAAAGATAATCACCGGCAGCGCAAAGCGCTGTGCCAGCCTGCCGACCACCGCATTACCCAGTACCGTAGCGGCGCCGTAAATCACCAGTAGCCAGGTAATGCTCCCGGCGCTAAAGCCAGTCTCGTTGCTCAGGATCGGCGTGAAGTAGCTGAAGCCGGCAAAGGTCGCGCCGATGATCATCATGCTGGTACTGTAAGTGCGCCACAGCAGCGGGTTTTTCAGCGCCCGCAGCTCGTCGCCCAGACTGATATCTTCCGCATGCAACGATTTTGGCAACGTCAGCCGCGTCAGCCACAGCGCCAGCAGCGTAATCCCCACCACCGACCAGAAGCTGACGCGCCAGCCCGCGAGGTTCCCAATAAAGCTCGCCAGCGGCAGACCGATAACCGTGCCGATCATCAGCCCACCCAGCACCACGGTGATCGCACGTGAGATCAGCTCTGGCTTCACCAGCCTGACGCCAGTACTCACCGCGCAGCCAATGAATGCCCCGGCAACCGCCCCGGTCATAATGCGCGCCGCCATCAGCAGCGGGTAGTTGCTGGCAATGGCACCGAGCGCCTGGCTGGTAATAAACAGCCCGAGGAGAATAAACAGCCCGCGGCGCGGCGGCTGCTTCAGCAGCAGCAGGGTTAGCAGCGGGCCGCCGAGCGCCATCGCCAGCGCATACACGGTGATCAAATAGCCCGCCATCGGCAGGCTGATGTTCAGGTCGGCCGTCATGATATTCATCATCGCCGCCACCTGGAATTCGCTGGTTACCATGGCAAAAACGCCGAATCCCAGCGTATACACGGCCGCAGGCAGAGAAGTGGAAGTTGCAGACATAACGTTTCCCAGAGAAGAAGAAGCAAAGAGGCAAAGTGTAGACGTTGTTCTGTGTTTGCTAGTTAGCGCACCATGCTCACCCACTCGCGGCGCTTTTTAAAAACCTTCATCACTCCTTAACCGCACTGTCACACAACCTGGCCATCTTGGTGTGCAACCCGGTGGGGAGCTTAAGGCACATTGCCTCCCCCGCTGAACGGACGGCTTCGCGGAGATTTTTTACATGCTCAACTTATCCAGACATCCGACCACTTTGTATCAGGCCATCGCCGCCCAGCTGGAGGAGGAGCTGCGCAACCGCTATCGCTGCGGGGAGTACCTGCCCTCCGAAAAACAGCTGGCCGCAAACTATGCCGTCAATCGCCACACCCTGCGCCGTGCGGTGGATGAGCTGGTGGATAAAGGGCTGGTTCAGCGCCGCCAGGGCGTGGGTATTCTGGTGCTGATGCGCCCGTATAACTACCCGCTGCATGCCCAGGCGCGCTTCAGCCAGAACCTGCTGGAGCAGGGTAGCCACCCGACCAGCGAGCGCCTGCTGGCGGTACTGCGCCCGTGCAATGCGGAAGTCGCCAGCGCACTGGCGTGCAAAGAGGGCGACACGGTTGTCCACCTGCGCACGCTGCGCCGGGTCAACGGCGTGCCGGTCTGCGTGATTAACCACTACCTGCCCGATCTGAGCTGGTGGCCGCAGCTACAGCAGTTTAACAGCGGCTCACTGCACGATTTCATTCAGCAGCACCTCACCGCCGGGCTGACGCGCAAGCAGACGCGCATCACTGCCCGCCGCGCCCAGGCAAAAGAGAGTGGCCTGCTGGAAGTGGCCCTGCACGCGCCGCTGCTGTGCGTGCGCACCCTGAATACCTGTACCGACAGCGGCAGCATGGCGGAATACTCCGTCAGCCTGACGCGTGCCGATATGATCGAACTGACGCTGGAGCACTAAATGGAAGCAAACAAGGCACGTCAGCACTGGCTCTCCGTGCTGGCCCACAGCCAGCCTGCAGAGTTGCTGGCGCACTGGCCGCAGGATCTGAAGGCGGATTATCAGCTGCTGCGCCCGGCAGAAACCGGCCTGACTCGCCTGCAGGCGCGCATGGGCGGCACCGGTAAACGCTTTATTCTGGGCGATACCACCGTGACCCGTGCCGTGGTGCGGCTGGCAAACGGGCTGTGCGGATACAGCTACATTCTTGGCCGCGATAAAGATCATGCCGAACGCTGTGCGCTGCTGGATGCCCTGCTGCAAAGCGACGGTATGCCGCATCTGTATCAGCACATTATTGCGCCGCTGGCGGCCCTGCGTCAGGAGCAGCAGACGCTGCGCTCACGCGAAGTGGCCAGCAGCCGCGTTGACTTCTTTACCCTTGTCCGGGGAGATAACTGATGACCTTACTTGCCAGCTTTAGCCATCCTGTTGCTGATGCCCAGCGCGCCTTTCGCCGCATTCTGAAAGCGATGAGCGAGCCGGGCGTAATGGTGTCGTTGCCCGCGCTGCCGGCCTGGGGGCGTGCTTCTCCGGCCGCCACGGCGGTATTAATGACGCTGGTCGACCGCGAAACGCCGCTGTGGATCGACCAGGCGCTGAACGATGATGCGCTGCTCAGCAACCTGCGTTTCCATACCGGGGCGCCGGTCACCGCGCGCACCGACGCCCCCTTTGCCCTGCTGCACGCCGCTGACGGCACGGAGATAAGCCAGTTCTCTGCGGGGGATAACGTCGCGCCGGAGAAAAGCACCACGCTGATTATCGACGTGCCTGCCCTGAGCGGCGGACTGACGTTACGCCTGCGCGGGCCGGGCCTGATGGAGCGCCGCGCCATTGCGCCGCAGCTGCCGGAAAGCGTGCTCAGCTACCTGCGTAACCGCGCGCATCACTTCCCGCAGGGCATCGACCTGATCTTTACCTGCGGTGAAAACATGATGGCGCTGCCGCGCAGCACCGTTGTGGAGGTGTGCTGATGTACGTTGCCGTTAAAGGGGGCGAGAAGGCGATAGCCGCCGCCCATCAGCTGCAGGAGAGCCTGCGCCGTGGCGATGCGAACCGGGCTGAAATCCGCTGTGAACAGATTGATCAGCAGCTGGGTCTGGCCGTGGATCGCGTGATGACCGAAGGCGGCATTCACGACCGCCAACTGGCGGCGCTGGCGATCAAACAGGCGAGCGGCGATCTGGTGGAAGCCATCTTCCTGCTGCGTGCCTACCGCACCACGCTGCCGCGCCTGGCGGACAGCCTGCCGCTCGACAGCGCGGCGATGCGCGTCGAGCGCCGCATCTCGGCGGTGTATAAGGATCTGCCTGGGGGGCAGCTGCTCGGGCCGACCTACGACTACACCCATCGCCTGCTCGATTTCACCCTGCTGGCAGAGGGCAAAACGCCGCCCACGCCGCGTGCCGAACAGCCGCTGCAGGCAGAGTGCCCGCATATGTTTGACCTGATGACGCGTGAAGGGCTGGCGCTGCGCGAGGAAGATGACGGCAGTGAACCTGTCGATATCACCCAGGATGCGCCATCCTACCCGATGCCGCGCTCGGCGCGCCTGCAGCAGCTGGTGCGCGGTGACGAAGGTTTCCTGCTGGCGCTGGGCTACTCCACCCAGCGCGGCTACGGGCGTACCCACCCGTTTGCCGGGGAGATCCGTACCGGCTATGTCACGGTGGAGATCTGCCCGGAAGAGTTGGGCTTTCCGCTGGAAATCGGCGAAGTGCTGCTGACCGAGTGCGAGATGGTCAACGGCTTTACCACCCCGGCAGATCGGGCGCCGCACTTTACCCGTGGTTACGGGCTGGTGTTTGGCCGCGCCGAGCGCAAGGCGATGGCGATGGCGCTGGTGGACCGTGCGCTGCAAACCGATGAGCACGGCGAGCGCATTACCAGCCCGGCGCAGGACGAAGAGTTTGTGCTGTCGCACGCCGATAACGTCGAGGCAGCGGGCTTTGTCTCGCACCTGAAACTTCCCCACTACGTTGATTTCCAGGCCGAGCTTGAACTGCTCAAGCGCCTGCGTGCTGAATACCAGGAGAAACACCGTGACTGAACTCAGCGGTTACAACCCCGGCTACCTTGATGAGCAGAGCAAGCGCACCATCCGGCGCGCAATCCTCAAGGCGGTGGCGATCCCCGGCTATCAGGTGCCGTTTGGCGGGCGTGAAATGCCGATGCCTTACGGCTGGGGCACCGGCGGGATCCAGCTGACCGCCAGCGTGATTGGCGAAAATGACGTGCTGAAAGTGATCGACCAGGGCGCGGACGATACTACCAACGCGGTGTCAATCCGCCGCTTTTTCCAGCGCGTCAGCGGGGCAGCAACCACGGAACGCACCGTGGATGCCACGCTGATCCAGACGCGTCACCGCATCCCGGAAACGCCGCTGGTCGAGGATCAGATCCTGATTTATCAGGTGCCGATCCCGGAACCGCTGCGCTTTATTGAACCGCGTGAGACGGAAACCCGCACCATGCACGCGCTGGAGGAGTACGGCATCATGCAGGTGAAGCTGTATGAAGATATCGCCCGCTACGGCCATATCGCCACCACCTACGCCTACCCGGTGAAGGTCAACGATCGCTACGTGATGGACCCGTCGCCAATCCCGAAATTCGACAACCCGAAAATGGATATGATGCCCGCGCTCCAGCTGTTCGGCGCCGGGCGCGAGAAGCGTATCTACGCGCTGCCGCCGTATACCAAAGTGGAAAGCCTGGATTTCGACGACCACCCGTTTAGCGTGCAGCAGTGGTCTGAACCCTGCGCGCTGTGCGGCTCGCGCGACAGCTATCTGGACGAAGTGGTGATGGATGATGCCGGCACGCGCATGTTTGTCTGCTCGGATACCGATTACTGCCATCAGCAACAAGAGAATCAGCCATGAACCGTGAATCCCCGCTGCTGGCGGTCAATCAGCTAACCCATCTTTATGCGCCGGGCAAAGGCTTCAGCGACGTGTCGTTTGAGCTCTATCCGGGGGAAGTATTAGGCATCGTCGGCGAGTCCGGCTCCGGTAAAACTACGCTGCTGAAGGCCATCTCGGCGCGGCTGGCGCCGCAACAGGGCGAGATTATCTATCAGGGGCAGGATCTGTACGCGATGAGCGAAAGCGAGCGCCGCCGTCTGCTGCGCACCGAGTGGGGCGTGGTGCATCAATACCCGATGGACGGCCTGCGCGCGCAGGTCTCTGCCGGGGGCAATATCGGCGAGCGCCTGATGGCGGTGGGGCAGCGCCACTATGGTGAGATCCGCCACACCGCAGGCAAATGGCTGCAGGACGTGGAGATCCCGCTGGCGCGGATTGATGACCTGCCGGGCACCTTCTCCGGCGGTATGCAGCAGCGTTTGCAGATTGCGCGCAACCTGGTGACCCATCCTAAACTGGTGTTTATGGACGAGCCAACCGGTGGGCTGGATGTTTCGGTGCAGGCGCGCCTGCTCGATTTGCTGCGCAGCCTGGTGCGTGATTTGAATCTCGCGGTGGTGATTGTCACGCACGACCTCGGCGTGGCCCGCCTGCTGGCGCATCGCCTGCTGGTGATGAAGCAGGGCGCGGTGGTCGAGAGCGGCCTGACCGACCGGGTGCTGGACGATCCGCATCATCCATATACCCAGCTTTTAGTCTCGTCGATTGTATAAATCGGGCGGACCGAAAAAGCGGGTCCGCCCCTACGGTTCGTGGCCGCCCGGGTCACCCAGGGGACGCCCCTTTTTCCCGGTCGTCCCGTGTTGAAAATGATGGAAATAATCATGAAGCTGAAACTGCGCGTCGAAAATCTGTCGAAAACATTTGTGATGCATAACCAGCACGGCGCGGAACTGCCGGTGTTACGCAACGCCTCACTGCAGGTGGCGGCGGGGGAGTGCGTGGTGCTGCACGGCCATTCCGGCAGCGGCAAATCAACCCTGCTGCGCTCGCTGTATGCCAACTACCTGCCGGATAGCGGCCATATCTGGGTGGATCATCAGCAGCAGTGGGTTGATCTGGTCAGCGCCCCGGCGCGCCAGATCCTCAGCATCCGCCGCGATACGCTGGGCTGGGTCAGCCAGTTTCTGCGCGTCATCCCGCGTATCTCCACGCTGGAAGTGGTGATGCAGCCGCTGCTGGAGCACGGCGTGGATCGTGCCGAGAGCGCCGCGCGCGCGAGCGATCTGCTGGGGCGCCTCAACGTACCGCAACGCCTGTGGGCGCTGGCGCCGTCAACCTTCTCCGGCGGTGAGCAGCAGCGCGTTAACATTGCGCGCGGCTTTATTGCTGAGTCGCCGATCCTGCTGCTGGATGAGCCGACCGCCTCGCTCGACAGCGTTAACAGCGCGGCGGTGGTTGGGCTGATTGAACAGGCGCGCCAGCGCGGTGCCGCCATCGTCGGAATTTTTCATGATAACGCGGTGCGCGATCGCATCGCTGACCGTCTGCACGTGATGCAACCCGCTGCTGTGGAGCACGCCGTATGATTATCAACAACGTTAAGCTAATTCTGGAAAATGAAGTCGTGGCAGGATCGCTGGCCTGCGAGAACGGCATCATCTCCGCCTTCTCCGATACGCCAAGCCAGCTGCCCTGCGCGATTGACGGCGAGGGCGGCTGGCTGATGCCGGGCATGGTCGAGCTGCATACGGATAATCTCGACAAGTTTTTTACCCCGCGCCCCAAGGTTGACTGGCCGGCGCACTCGGCGATGAGCGGCCACGACGCGCTGATTATTGCCAGCGGCATTACCACGGTGCTGGATGCGATTGGCGTGGGCGACGTGCGCGATGGCGGCCACCGTATGGAAAATCTTAACAAGATGATCGATGCGATACGGCACAGCCAGAAGCATGGCCTGAACCGTGCCGAGCACCGCCTGCACCTGCGCTGCGAGCTGCCTCACGACTCCACGCTGCCGCTGTTCGAGCAGCTGATGTGTAACCCGGCGCTGTCGCTGGTGTCGCTGATGGACCATTCGCCGGGCCAGCGTCAGTATGTGTCACTCGACGCCTGGCGCACCTACTTTGGCGGCAAGTACCAGCTCAGCGATGCGCAGCTGGATCAGTATCAGGCCGATCAGCTGCGCCTGGCCGCCCGCTGGTCGCAGCCGAACCGTGAAGCGATCGCCGCATGGTGCCGCCAGTACCATATTCCGCTGGCCAGCCACGACGATGCGACTGACCAACACGTGGTGGAGTCGAAAGGGGTGGGCAGTACCATCGCCGAATTCCCGACCACGGTCGAAGCGGCACGCGCTTCCCATGAGATGGGTTTGCAGGTGCTGATGGGCGCGCCGAACATCGTGCGCGGCGGCTCGCACTCCGGCAACGTCTCGGCGGCGGAACTGGCTTCCCTCGGGCTGCTGGATATTCTCTCCTCCGACTATTACCCCGGCAGCCTGCTGGATGCCGCGTTCCGCATTGCCCGCGATGAGCAGAACGGCATTGCGCTGCCTGCGGCCGTCGCGCTGGTCACGCGTAATCCGGCCCAGGCCATTGGCCTGCACGATCGCGGAGTCATCGCCGAAGGCAAGCGTGCGGATATGGTGCTGGTGCGCCAGCATCGCGAGCAGGTGTATGTGAAAAGCGTTTGGGCGCAGGGGCGGACGGTGTTCTGATGGGGCGGCTGATCTGGCTGATGGGGCCATCCGGCTCCGGCAAGGACAGCCTGCTGCTGGCGCTGCGCGAGTGTGCGCCGCCGCAGGTGGTCGTGGCGCATCGCTATATTACCCGCAGCGCGACGGCAGGGGGCGAGAATCACGTCGCCCTCAGCGAGCATGAGTTTATGCGGCGGCGCGAGTATGGTCTGTTTGCCCTCAACTGGCAGGCGCACCAGTTTTACTACGCGCTGGGTATCGAGATCGACCAGTGGCTGGCAAGCGGGCTGGACGTGGTGGTTAACGGTTCGCGGCTGCATCTGGCCGCCGCGCAGCAGCGCTACGGCGAGCGGCTGCTGGCGGTCTGTTTGCAGGTGTCGCCCAACGTGCTGGCGGCGCGCCTGCGCCTGCGCGGGCGCGAAGATGAAGCGGAGATCGCGCAGCGCCTGCGCCGGGCTGCCGCGGAGCCGGTTGGCGCAGGCTGCCTGACGCTGAACAACGACGGTGAGCCGGGCAGGACATTGCAGGGGCTGTTATGCCTGCTGGATGGTGATAACCCTGGCCATCAGCGCTCTGGATCATCGCTGACGTAGCCGAAAAACAGATTATGCGGATCCCAGGCGGCTCTCAGTTCATTGAGCCGCTGCCACTTTTGATCGGAAAAGCAGAGCTGTGCCAGTTCCGGTGCCAGCGAGAGGTCTATTTCGTTGATGTAGTAGCCGCTGACCCAGGGCTTAACCGCGGCATTCATTTTTTTCATCAGCCGCTGGTTGGCGGCGATCTCCTGCTGGTTTTCACCAATCAGATACCATGAAACGTAGTGGGGGGCCCACCAGGTAAAACTGCAGGGTTCTGGCACGGTAGGGTTGGTATCAATGACTGAAAATCCGAACGAGCGTGAGTCGGGCGCCTCCTGTTCCAGCAGCTGCGCGATAACCGGCAGCACTTCCTCAGGATGCTCAGTAAAAAATGCGCTTTCACTGGTGCGGCTGGTGCTGTAAGCGTCAGTGGCACCCAGCGCGTCGAACAGCTCCAGGTAGTTAAGCGTGCGGTTGTGAGTACTCTGTAATGAGCAGATCTGGGGCAATCTGCTGTGGTTAAAAATTTCAGCCACCTCAGTGGCGGCACTGAGGTTCTCGCCAAAGGAGACAACGTTCAGAACATAGTGCCAGCGCTGTTCTGCCGGGGGAGTACCAGCAGGAGAAAACTTGCCCAGAGCACCAAGAATTTCTGAACGCTGGTTATTTGCGGGTAACAGCCTCAGGATCTCTTCCAGCGCCGGACGCAACTTTTCCAGTGGAAAATAGAAGGTGTTCATCACGGCGGCCGGTGCCGGGTGTAGCTGCAGCTTATAGCGCAGCACCACGGCAAAAAAACCGGGCCCAACGCCGCGCATCGCCCAGTATAAATCGGGATTTTCTGTCGCAGAGGTGGTGACGATACGGCCGTCTGCCAGCATCAGCTCTGCCGCCAGCACGGAGGCACAGCCCATACCATAAGCGGGCATGTTCCAGCCCATTCCGCCCCCCAACAGGAAGCCACCCAGCGCGACAAAACCCGTGTGCGCGCCGGGGAAAACCAGCCCGTACTGGAAGGTAGCCTGATTAAGCTGCTGGCTGAACACGCCCGGACCTGCCCAGGCCGTTTTTGCCCCGGCATCAATGGCGATAGCGCTGAATAATGATAAATCGACGGTGACGGCATTATGGCGTAACGGTGCCAGAGTGATGTTGTGGCCGGAACTGCGCAGTGCAACCTGATGCCCGGACTGAGCTGCCCAGCCCAGCAGCAGCTTAAGATCGTCACTGTCCTGCGGCTGGGCGATAAGCGCGGGGAAACGCTGCGGCTTTTTACTGTACCAGGTCATTGCCCAGAACCAGCGTAACCACTCTGGATCGGTCTGCCATACCAACACGCCTTTGAATGACTGGAGCAGCAGCGTTTTGCTCTCTCTGGCAAAGCCCGCTGCGGGGCGGATCCATCCCGGCAATATCACGCTCAATGCCGTTAACGCTTTAATCAGGCGGCGGCGCAAAAGTGAATGATTGTTCATACCATCCTCAGCTTAACCATCAGTGATTATTAACAGGCAACTTGCTGAAATAGTTCGCCAGCCGTTTCATATCTTCCGCAGTCAGATTTTGGCTAATGTTTTCCATCATTCCATTTTTACGGCGGCCGGCGCGAAATGCCTGGAGTTGACTCTCCAGATAAGGTGCCTTTTGGCCGGCCAGATTTGGCCATTGCGGCGACTGACTGATACCGCCGGGTCCATGGCAGCTCATGCAACCACTGGCTTTGGCCAGCTGTTCAATCGTCCCGGCGGGGTAAGTCATATCACTGTCAGTCAGGTGGGCTTCTGCGGATAAAGTGGCGGCGGTAAGGGCGGCAAACAGCAGGCAGTTAAGCTGGCGGGTTATTCTGACTCTCATAAAAGTTCCTTTTTCGCGATTATCCTGATTCAGGGTTGCGCAGCGGGGAGTGGTTTGCGCAATACGGATACGGCCGTTTCTGGGACCGCTGCCGACTGATTGCCCCAGGATGAACGAATAAAGCTCAGTACGTCGGCAATCTGTCGGTCGTTTAATCTGCCGGCAAAACCCGGCATCGAATAATAAGGGCCGGGCGATGAGCTTGCAGGCTGAGTCGCACCGTTCAGAACAATGCTGATTAACCCTGCCGGATCTGCCGAGTTAACCGCAGAATTTACAGCCAGTGCGGGGAATTTTTTACGGTAGCCAAGGCCGTTAGTTAAATGACACCCTGAGCAGTTTTTTAAATAGACTTCCGCACCCGCTTTTGACAGATCCCCACGGCTAAATGCCGTAAAAGTGCGGGTACTATAGAAAAGTTGAGGTTGTTGAACCGCGGGGGACAATGAGCGCAGATAGTCAGCCATCGCCTGAAGATCCGGCTGAGTCATATATTGGGTTGAGTGGCTCACCACATCAGACATCGGGCCAAAGGTTGCCGCGTTGTCCGTAACGCCGGTCTTTAACAGCTCAACCAGTTCATCCCGCTGCCAGTTTCCCAGCCCGCTGCGCAGCTCTGCACGTAACGAAGGGGCCGCATAGCCGTCAATAACCTGCGCACCGGACAGGTAATGGCGATCGCTGTCGTCATAAGCGACTTCCTGTAAGGTGGCTGCCCGTGGTGTATGGCAGGCTCCGCAATGTCCTAATCCCTCAACATAATAGGCACCCAGTTTTACCGGATCTTCTGGCGCATTCTGTGGGACTGGCCCCGCTTTTGGCGCAAACAGCCAGCGCCACCATGTCACTGGCCAGCGCAACGATAACGGCCAGGGGATGCTATTTTTCGCGCTGGCGCAAGGCACAGCGTCAATGCCGTGGATGAAATAAGCGTAGAGCGCCTGCATATCGTGGTGGGAAATACGACGGTAAGAAGGCCAGGGCATCGCCGGGTAGAGTGTGGTGCCATCCTTGCGAATACCCTGTCTGACGGCGTTGTCAAAATCAGCATAGCTCAGGGTGCCGATGCCAAACTGTTTATCCGGGGTGATATTTGGCGGCACCATGCCGCCAATCGGTGAGGGGATAGGCGCGCCACCGCTGAAAGGGGGCTTACCTGGCTGGCTATGGCAGGCTACACAGTCACCCACGCGAGCCAGATAAGCACCGCGCTGGATCAGTTCAGGCGTTGCGCTGATGGACTGCTTGACTGCAGCAGTTTGGGGGGGCGGAATGACAAGGGTGATACCCCAGGCAATAACGATCAGCGTCAATGGCAGCGCAATCGCGATCTCTTTCCAACCCATTTTATACCAGCGGCCCTGACTGACTAATTCTCGGCGACCGGCAGTCAACATCCTGTTTTTTCTGCACATAATCTTCCTTAATAATAACAAACCTGGCTACCAGGTGAGGCGGAGTAGGCCGCTGTTTTTTGCCCGTAAAGATTATTCGCTGTTGCGCCGTCGGGTTAGCCACAATGTGCCTGGAAAATGTACGATTGTGCTATTTTCGTGACTCGCCGGAAGAATTGTTGTATTAGTTCAGGCTCCAGGGGGAGCCCGGCAACGGGCTGAGAAATCGCAAGCGCAAGCGGCGCGATGACCCTTAACACCTGATCCGGATAATGCCGGCGAAGGGATGGGGCAATTTACCTGACTTTTGCCGGTAGTCTTTCCTCAAGGACTACCCGATGACCGAACGTTTTACCGAAACACTGCGCAGTTTAAGCCAGCCACGCTGGTCACAGGCCGTCTCGCATCGCTTTGTGCACGAGCTGTATCATGGCACCGTCGACCGCCAGGTGATGATCACCTACCTGGTTCAGGATCACCGTTTTCTCGACAGCTTTCTCACCTTAGTCGGTGCCGCCATTGCCAGCGCCGACAGCGTTGACGCGCGGCTGCGCTTTGGCCGCTGCGCTGGAATGGTCTCCTCCGAGGAGAATACCTATTTCCTGCGCGCTTTCGACGCCCTGGACGTCAGCGCGGCGCAGCGTCACAACACGCCCGATAGCGCACCCACCGCCGGGTTTAAGGCACTGATGCTGGAAGCGGCGGATACCCGCAGCTATGCGGCGATCCTCACCGTGCTTAACGTCGCCGAATGGCTCTACCTTGACTGGGCCGCGCAGGCATCACAGCCGCTGCCAACGAGTTTTGTTCATGCCGAGTGGATTACGCTGCACGATAACCCCGACTTCCGCGAATTCGTGGCTTTCCTGCGGCGTGAACTCGATCGCGTCGGGCCAGCCCAGCGTGCGCAGTGCGAGGCGTTTTTCCAGCGCGCAGTCACGCTGGAGCTGGCATTTTTCGACGCTGCTTACGCCTAATCGCTTTTTAACGCTTCTGTGACGTGGCCGATGGCGCGAACGACGTCGTCGGAGCTGTCGCGGATATCGGCAATCACGCCGCCGGCTTCCTGCACCAGCGCCAGGCCGCGGTCGGCACGCTGCAGATTTGAGGTGATGCCTTTCTGCGCCTTGCTCGCCAGCAGGTGATTCTGCTGCACCCTCTGTTCGATTTCGCTGGTGGCGCGATTGATGTTTTGCGCCAGCGTGCGCACTTCATTGGCGACCACGGCAAAGCTGCGGCCGTGCGTGCCTGCGCGCGCGGCCTCTACCGCCGCATTGAGTGCCAGCAGGTTGGTCTGGTCGGCGATGCGGCGAATGCTGCTGACAATCTGCCCGATACTGTCCGAGGAGTCGCCCAGCCCGGTGATATCACCGGAAATGCCGTGCAGTTCACCCGCCAGCTCGTTCATGGTCTGCACGCTGTTGGCAATGACGCTGGCGCCGCGCATGCTGCTCTCGCTGGTTTGCAGGGCGGTTTGATAAGCCTGCTGGGCAGCATCGCGCTCCAGCTGGTTTTTCTCCACCTGGGCGGTGACGTCGGTGGCGAATTTCACCACTTTATACAGCTCACCGCTGTCATCGAACACCGGGTTATAGGTGGCGCGCAGCCAGATAATGGCACCTTGCTTATTCACACGCTGGAACTGGCCGGAAATAAACTCACCGCGGTTAAGCTTCTGCCAGAACAATGTGTAATCCGGGCTGCTGCGCAGCTCGGCAGAGCAGAACTGGCTGTGGTGCGTGCCGATAACTTCGCTGGCGCGATATCCCATGGTTTTAAGAAAGTTGTCGTTGGCTTTCAGCACTTCACCCTTCAGGTTAAAGGCAATCACCGCCATCGAGCGTTCAATCGCATTGGTCATTGCCCGCTGCTCCTGGGCGTCGATAATGCGTGAGGTAATGTCGGTAGCGAGCTTGACGATTTTGAACACGCGACCGTGACGATCCCGCACCGGAACATAGTTGGCTTCGAGCCACACCGGTCGATTGTCTTTCGCCACGCGCAGAAACTTATCGCTGAAACTTTCCCCCCGATTCAGGCGCATCCAGAACTGCTGATACTGGCGCGACTGCAGCAGATCCGGCGTACAGAACATGCTGTGATGCTGGCCAACTATCTCATCTGATTTATAACCCATCTTCTCCAGAAACAGGGCATTAGCGGTGATAATGGTGCCATCGGCCATGAATTCAATCATGGCGATAGAGTCGTTTAACGAGTCGAGCGTGGCAGAAGAGTGTGAGCGTTTCTGCCACGCAAGGCGTGACGTGATTCCTGATGCAATAGTAGAAAACATGGTGAACCTTATTATTAGATTGGGTCTCGTCAGGATTATCGGCGCGACGCGTTAAAGATTCAGTCAATGCGTGCGCTTTGCAGGCCTTTTTTGGCCCTGTCATGTTTTCATCACTTCCGCGTCATTAAACCTTCATCCGCCACATGGTTAATAGGGCGCACAAGCAAAAGCGCTAACCCGATACGGTAAAAAATATGGCACAGGCACTGTTAAAAATTGCCCCCACGCAGCATACGGTTCCGCAAACGGCGCTCCGCCCGAAAGTGCTGGCGGTGAGTGGCCTTGGCAAGTCCTACGGCACGCAGAATCCTGTCCTGCACGATATCAATTTCGACCTGTATGGCGGTGAGCTGGTGGCGGTAATTGGGCGTTCCGGTGCCGGGAAGTCCACGCTGCTACACGTGCTGAACGGCACTATTCCGGCCAGCGAAGGGGAGATCCTTAACTTCCGCGATAATGGACAGCAGCAGAACATCGTTGAGCTGAACTCCCGTCAGATGCGCCAGTGGCGCAGCGACTGCGGCATGATCTTCCAGGACTTCTGCCTGGTGCCGCGCCTGGATGTGCTGACCAATGTCCTGCTGGGCCGCCTGAGCCAGACCTCGACGCTGAAATCATTCTTTAAGGTGTTTCCCGATGCCGATCGCGCTCGTGCGATTGGCCTGCTGGAGTGGCTGAATATGCTGCCGCAGGCGCTGCAGCGCGCCGAAAATCTTTCCGGTGGGCAGATGCAGCGCGTGGCGATCTGCCGGGCGCTGATGCAGAACCCTAAAATTCTGCTGGCCGATGAGCCGGTTGCCTCGCTCGACCCGAAAAATACCCGCCGCATTATGGACGTGCTGCGCCAGGTGAGCGACAACGGCATCAGCGTGATGGTCAACCTGCACTCGGTTGAGCTGGTGAAAGAGTACTGTACGCGCGCCATTGGCATTGCTAAGGGGCGCATTGTGTTTGACGGGCATCCGGGCGATTTGACCAACGATCTGCTCTATACCCTGTATGGCGACGACAACCAGCAACGTAATTAACCTTCACTTTGGGATACGGAACTCAGCAATGAAAAAAATCATTCTTACCGCAGCGATTGCGACAGTTTTTGCCGCTAATGTTTCAGCTGCCGATGCACCAAAGGAACTGAATTTAGGCATCCTCGGCGGCCAGAACGCCACGCAGCAAATTGGTGATAACCAGTGCGTGAAGGCGTTCTTCGATAAAGAGCTGAACGTGGATACCAAACTGCGCAACTCTTCAGACTACTCTGGGGTGATTCAGGGGCTGCTGGGTGGCAAAGTGGATATGGTGTTGAGCATGTCACCCTCGTCTTATGCCTCGGTGTACATCAACGATCCGAAAGCGGTCGACGTGGTGGGCATCGTGGTTGACGACGCCGACAAATCACGCGGTTACCATTCGGTGGTGGTGGTGAAAGCGGACAGCCCGTACAAAACGCTGGCCGATCTGAAAGGGAAATCTTTTGGCATGGCAGACCCGGACTCGACCTCCGGCTTCCTGATCCCCAACCAGAGCTTTAAGAAAGATTTTGGCGGCTCGGTGGATGACAAATATAACGGCCACTTCTCCAGCGTCACCTTCTCCGGCGGCCACGAGCAGGATGTGCTCGGCGTGCTGAACGGCCAGTTTGACGGCGCGGTAACCTGGGCTTCGATGATCGGCGACTACAACACCGGCTACACCAGCGGCGCATTCACCCGCATGATCCGTGCCGGTCAGCCTGACCTGATGAAGAAAATTCGCATTATCTGGCAATCGCCGCTGATCCCGAACGGCCCGATTCTGGTCAGCAACAAGCTGCCGGCTGATTTTAAAGCGAAGCTGATTACCGCCATCAAAAAACTGGATAAAGAGCAGCACAGCTGCTTTGTGAAGGCCGTGGGCGGCGCACAGCACATTGGTCCGGCGACCGTGGCTGACTACCAGGCGATTATCGATATGAAACGCGAGCTGACCAAAGCCCGCTAATTGCCCGCCATTTTCCGCATCTGAGGGCCGGTTTCGCCGGCCCTTCACTCAGGTATCCGCATGACCAATCCCGACTTTGAACGTTACTATCAGCAGATCCGCGGCAGGCAAAAGCGCGACACCCTGCTGTGGTCGCTGACGCTGGCCGCGCTCTATCTGGCCTCCGGCAATATGGCGGAATTTAATCTGCACACCGTGTGGGTGTCGATGCCGCACTTCTTTGATTACCTCGGCGAAACCATACCAGTGCTGCACCCGGACAAGCTGTTTGCCGACAGCCATACCGAAGGGTCGTTCGCTTACTGGGGTTACCGTCTGCACATCCAGCTGCCGCTGATTTGGGAAACCCTGCAGCTGGCGCTGGCGGCGACGCTGGTCTCGGTGCTTATCGCCGGGATGCTGGCCTTCCTTGCCGCCAGCAATACCCAGACTCCGCGCGGATTGAGCTTTGCCATCCGCAGCAGCGTGGCTTTTCTGCGCACCATGCCCGAGCTGGCGTGGGCGGTGATGTTTGTGATGGCGTTTGGTATTGGGGTAATCCCCGGCTTCCTGGCGCTGGCGCTGCACACCATTGGCAGCCTGACCAAGCTGTTCTATGAGGCGATAGAAAGCGCTTCCGATAAGCCGGTACGCGGGCTGGCTGCCTGCGGTGCCTCGTCGCTGCAGCGCATGCGTTTTGCCCTGTGGCCGCAGGTGAAACCGGTATTTCTCTCCTACGGATTTATGCGCCTGGAGGTCAACTTCCGTCAGTCAACCATTCTCGGGCTGGTGGGCGCGGGGGGGATCGGCCAGGAGCTGATGACCAATATTAAACTCGACCGCTACGACCAGGTGAGCATGACGCTGCTGCTGATTATCGTGGTGGTGTCGCTGCTGGATACTTTCTCCGGCAAGATCCGCCAGCGCGTGGTAGAGGGGAAAAACGCATGATTGGACTGATTGGTAATGAACAGCTGGACGGCATGAAGCAGCAGCATCAGGCGCTGTTTGCCGTACAGAAGCGCTACCTGCGCAAAACCGCACTGATTGCCGCCGCCATTTTGCTCTATTACGTTTTCTTTTTTGCTGCGTTCGGTATCAGCTGGCAGCAGCTGACTGTTGGCATGGGGCAGCTGGGGCACTATTTCCTGCGCATGTTTGTCTGGCATGACGTGGCAAACTGGCCGTTTGCCTACTACTTCGGCCAGATCTTTATCACCATTGCCATTGTGTTTGCCGGCACCATCACCGCGACGGTGATTGCGCTTCCGCTGTCGTTCCTGGCGGCGCGTAACGTGATGCATTCGCCCGTGCTGCGCCCGGTGGCGCTGCTGATGCGGCGGCTGCTGGATATTCTGCGCGGGATTGATATGGCGATCTGGGGGTTGATTTTCGTGCGGGCAGTGGGCATGGGGCCGCTGGCCGGGGTACTGGCAATTATCATGCAGGACGTGGGCCTGCTGGGGAAGCTGTACGCGGAGGGGCACGAAGCGGTGGAGCGCTCACCGGGGCGCGGGCTGACGGCGGTGGGCGCCAACAGCCTGCAAAAACACCGTTACGGTATCTTTACCCAGTCGTTTCCGGCGTTTCTGGCGCTCAGCCTGTATCAGATTGAGTCAAACACCCGCTCAGCGGCAGTGCTCGGCTTTGTCGGCGCGGGTGGAGTGGGGCTGGTGTATGCCGAGAATATGCGACTGTGGAACTGGGATGTGGTGATGTTTATCACCGTGATTATGGTGGTGATTGTGATGGCGATGGACCACCTGTCCGCGAAGCTGCGCAAGCGCTATATCAGCGGCCAGGCAGTTCCCCTGTTCGGGCAGCAATAAATAAGGTACTGACGGGTCGACCGGAAAAAAAGGTCGACCCCGACGTTTGAGGCATTCTGGGTTGTGCAGGAGCGGACCCTCTTTTCCGGCTAGACCCCTGCGTTTGAGGCATCCTGGGTTTTGTAGGGGCGGACCCTCTTTTTCGGTCCGCCCGGCATCAATCGCGCACCCGGTCCCACCATAGCTGATGCAGCTCGTAATAGCGGTCGCCCGGCTCGGGCTGTTTTTCCCAGGGTTTATCGATGATGTAATGGATATTCTTCACCCGCGCCAGATCCCAGATTTTCGGGTGCTGGTGCGGCAACGTTTTCAGCGCGTTGTAGAGGTAAGGCAGCGGCTGCCAGCGGCCGTGATAAAACTGATTGAGGAAGTCCTGCTCGGCAAACAGAAAACCGGACAGGTCGTCCAATGCCGCCAGCTGGGCCAGCATCTCGTCAAATACCGTGCGGTCCGGCTTCAGCAGCAGGAAACCGCCATTCAGGTAGTTATCCACCTTGTCCAGTTGCTCAACATGGTCCACGCCTTCACACCAGCTGTAGAAGCAGTTTTCCGGCACCCAGTCGGCCGGATAGCTGGCAATGCGGTTGGGATTGCAGCGGCAGGCGTGGCACGCCGCGATAGTACCGGGCGCCAGCGGCTGGGTGAACAGCTCATCCATGTTCTGCGTCACCAGCATATCCGCATCAAGAAACGCCACGCGCTCAAACTCCGTCAGCGTCCACGCCGCCAGCTTGGTCCACACCTCGGCGAAACGCGCGTTGGCATAGCTATTGGCGAGTGAGGGGTTAGGGCTAAGCGGGGCGACATCACGCAGCAGGCAGCCTTGCTGTTCCAGCACCTGGCGCGAGGCGGCATCAATATTTTCCGTCACCATCACCACCAGCGGATAGCGGCTCTCCACGGCACGCAACGATTTCTGCAGCGCCTCTACGCCAACCACATAGCCCGGCTGCGTCAGCAGGGTAACCCATGCCATCATAGTGAATCTCCCTGATCCAGCAGCTGCTGGGTGAATGCATTACTGAATTTATGCTGCGGGTCCAGCGCTTCACGCACTTCACGGAATGCGGCCATCTGCGGGTAAATCTCATCCCAGCGATACAGCGAGGCATCGAAGTATTTGCCCCAGTGCGGCCTGCCGCCTTCTTCCGCCAGCAGTTTTTCAACTTCACGCAGGAAAGCCACGCCGTCGGCAGAGAGCGAGCCATCTTCCGCGTAATAGACCACAAAGCCAAAGTAGCAGCTGGGCTGCTGCCAGGCGGGGCTGAGCCAGCTCTGCGAGGCGCCGGTACAGCGCAGGATCACCGGGTAGTGCATATGGGGATTGGTGTCGCTGTGCCACTGCTTGATGCGGGCAATTACAGCCGCCGTGCGCGCCAGCGGAATGGCGATCTCCACGTTGATCTGCGGCGTGGCGATGCCGCGACAGAACACCTGATAAACATCGCCGGTCACGTCGGAGAAGTCCTTGAAGCGCGTGACGGTGCGGAACGGTTTGCCGTTATCATCAACGATCTGCGTGTCGTTGCGCATATGTTCCAGCGTCTGGTCGATGGTCTGATTCATCGCGTCGCTGGTCTCTTCCTGCTTCACCAGGTCGCCATGATTCTCACGGTACTGCGCACGCTCTTCATTGGTGGCGCTGCGGGCGGCCCAGACATGAACCTGATTCTCACCGGGGAACCACCAGGCTTTACTCAGCGCGTAGTCGTTGTTCCACGTCAGCAGGTCTTGTTCCAGTGTGTCGGCGCTGACGGCATTTTTAAAACAGGTGTAAATCTCACTGGGGCAGGTACGCAGCGTGACCGCCGTGACCACGCCCAGGCTGCCCAGACCCAGCTGCACCGCCGGGAACCACGGGTGCTGACGATCGAAAGTCTGCACGCTGCCGTCGGCCAGCACCATACGAATACTTAGCGCCTCATCGCCAATGGAGCTCTGCTGTAGCCCCTGGCCGTGGGTGCCGGTAGCCAGCGCACCGGCCAGGGTCTGCGCAGCGATCACGCCGGGGGAGGCGGGCAGCATACGGCCCATCGCAGAGAGCAGTTCATAGACCTCATGCAGCGGCGTACCGCCGGCAAAGGTGGCGCTGTCGGCATCGCTGCTAATCAGTCCGCGCAGGGCGGAGGTATCAATCAGGCGGTCGCCGCGCTGCTGCAGCTTCAGCATGCGCCCGGGCGACATACGGCTGCCCATTACGCGTACTTTGCCGGTAGATTTGGCCAGCATCGCCTGCAGCTCACTTTCACTGGCGGGGGTGGCCACGCTGCTGGTGTCGGCAAGGGTGGCATTTTGCGCCCAGTTCCACAGTTTACTTTCCTGCGGCGATATCTGCGGCTGCCGGCGTGGGTAACCAGCGGATTCACGTGTCATTGACGGCTCCTGTTCAGGACAATCACGGTGTGGTGATAAAATGGCGAGGATACTTACTGAGATTAAGCGTAGACGAAAAGCCCCGTTATTGCTGCATAGCGGGGCGAAAAAATTGTACGTTAAGTTTATTGTTGTACAGATTTAGCTGGCGGGACGCAGGTAGCGCAGCGTGGCATCAACCACCAGCTTGCGGTTGCGGGTGAGGCTCTGCTCCTCACTTTCGTTACCGCCGAACAGGGTTTTAAACGTGTAGTGGTTGGCAACGTTGTGAAAGCTGATGCTGCTAATCAGGCGGTGAACGTCCACCGTGGTGACGTGCGGGTCAAACTCGCCGCTCTGCTTGCCGCGCTGCAGCACGCTGTCCAGTACCGCCAGCGCGCTCTGGTTCAGCGTAATGATGGTGGCCGACTGGCTAATATAGCGGCCGCGCATCAGGTTTTCGCTGCAGATTAAGCGCATAAAATCCGGGTGGCTGATGTGGTAGTCGAAGCTGGCTTCCGCCAGGCGCGCTATCGCCAGCGAGGGCGTCATCTCGGCCAGATTAAGCCCGGTTTCATGCTGGCGAATTTCCCGGTAGACATGGTGCAGGACATCAACGTACAGCTGCTCTTTATTGCTGAAGTGATACACCACCATGCGCTTGGTGGTTTGCGCGTTTTCGGCGATCTGCTCCATACGTGCCCCCTGCAGGCCAAATTCGGCAAAGGTGGCCAGCGCGCTGGCGAGGATACGTTTTTTTAACCCTTCAGGATCGTTCTTGCGTTTGGCGGGGGCTGGCATAACGGCTAAATATCCCTTTAATTTCAGTGGAAACCACCGCCAGATTAACGTCAGCGCGCGCGATTTACAAATCGCGCCGGGTTACATCGCAGAAAACCACGGGTGGGTGCGCTCAATCACGCTGGTCTGATGCTGCCTGATGCGTTTCGCCAGCTTGGCGCTGTCGGGCAGATCGTGGCCGCGCAGCACGGTTTCCGCCGTGGCGCCAAAGGTGATAATGCCGCGGGTGGCAATATCAGCCGCCGCGATATAATCGGTGAGCCGATCCGGATTATCGCGGCTGGCTGCCGCTTTTTCCCGACAGTTGGCCAGCAGTTCCTGCAGCACGCGGTAAAGTTCATGCGTCTCCCCCAGCAGCGCCACGCGGCCGCTGGATTTCTTCAACACCTGCTTCACGCGGGTAAACGCCAGCTGTGTATCCTGGGCGCTGAACAGGGCTTCCAGCGTTTGCTGCCAGCGCTGATAGGTGCGCAGGAACAGGGCGTTTTTCACCAGCGCCGGGCTGGCGTGCTGCCAGTCAAAGCGCTTACTCAGCTTTGCCACCTTGTGCTGAAGCTTGTCGAACTGGCCTTCATCGATCGGCTTTTCTGGCATTAGCGGCGTGAGCTGGTCAATGAACGCCTCAATCTCCGCCTGTGCGTCCGGCGACAGCTTGGGTAGCGTTTTGCGCTGCTGCAACAGCTTCAGCAGGGTGAGATCGTAAAAGGCGGCGCTCACCATTTCACCCGCCAGCAGCGCGCGGTTTACGGCGTGGATCACCTGTTCCGACTGCACGCTTGAGCGCTGTGCCAGTAGGGAGGCGTGCAGTTGACTATAAGCCGGAGAGGGGCTGAGCACTGTATTCATGGTGAGCCTCGCGCTGTCAGGTAGCCCGGCCGTTGCCGGAGAGTGCCACAGAGTATGGCAGATTATCACCCGCAGTTCAGTTTGCATGCGCATTGTCGCGGCGCCACTCGGTGGGCGAACAGTGAAAGTGCTGCTGGAACACTTTGGCAAACTGCATCTGGCTGGCATAACCCAATGAATAAGCGATGATTTTAATCGGCAGACTGCGGTCCATCAGCAGCGAGGTTGCCGCATTCATGCGCAGTAGCAGCAGATACTGTTTCGGACCATAGCCAAACTGTTGCTGAAACAGGCGGCTGAGATAGCTGCGGTCAATATTACAGTAATCAGCTACCGCGCCAATGGTGAAGTGATGATGGTGGTGGCGCTCAATAAACTGTATGGCGTTATCCAGATGACGGTTGCCGCTGCTGACCTCTTCGCTGGCCGTAATACGTGCATTGGCGATGAGCGCATCGAGAAACAGACAGGTCATCCCGGCAATACGCAGCGAGTGTACCGGATCGAGCGCCACCAGCTGCTGCAAATACTGCCCCTCCACGCTGGGAAAACGTGTCTCTTTCGGCCGCCAGAGCGGCATGTCCCGCCGTAATCCGCATTTCTCCAGGCTGCGTTGGGCGATCAACCCGTCAAGCTCAATCCACATATACTCCCACGGCTGCTTTTTGTCGGCGGTGTAGGTAGTGATTTCATGCGGATGAATCAGAAACGCTTCTCCTTTTCCGACCGGCCAGCTCTGTTCGCCGCTGTATAACGTGCCGCTGCCTGCTATCACATAATGTAAAAGGTAGTGCTGGCGTACCGCCGGGCCATAGCTGTGCTGACGTGCGCAGACTTCGTGACCGTACTGATAGATATTCAGGCCGAACTGGGCGATATCATCGGGGTGGATATCTTTTTGCATCTTTTTTTCTCATTGAATTTCAGCTGAGTACAGCATGTTTCCGTTCTCATCGTTTCGCCGCGTATCAGTTATTGTGACCACCTGTCTGTTTTACCTGGCCGTATAACGCTAATTAGCGAGCCAGATCACAGTTCAATTTCGCGGTCATTTTTCACCATATCAATGTCAAAAAATGACATATCAAGCTTTGCCGTACCTGCCTAAAGTGGGTTCACTTCACCTCACAACTGACAGGAATACAGCAATGAAAATTACGTTTCTCGGTGCGGGCAGTACGGTGTTTGCCAAGAATGTGCTTGGCGATATTCTGGCGACCCCGGCGCTACAGCAGGTTGATATTGCGCTGTACGACATTGATGCCGGGCGACTGGAGGATTCGTGGCAGATGCTGAATAACCTCAACGCCAATCTCTGCCAGGGGAAAGCGCGCATTGAAAAATTTGTCGGTGCTGAGCAACGGCGCCGGGCGCTGGACGGGGCGCGCTATGTAATCAATGCCATTCAGGTGGGCGGCTACGATCCTTGTACCATCACTGATTTTGAAGTAGCGAAGAAATATGGGCTGCGCCAGACCATCGCCGATACGCTGGGCATTGGCGGCATTTTCCGCGCGCTGCGCACCATTCCGGTGATGCTGGAGTTTGCCCGTGAAATGGAGGAGGTGTGCCCTGACGCCTGGCTGTTCAACTACACCAACCCGATGGCATCGCTGACGGGTGCAATGCTGCAACATACCGGCATTAAGACCGTCGGGCTGTGCCACAGCGTGCAGGTCTGTGCGGAGACGCTGCTGAAGTCGGTGGATATCAGCACCGAGGGGGTACAGTGGCAAATTGCCGGGATCAACCATATGGCCTGGCTGCTGAATATTACCCGCGATGGCGAAGACCTCTACCCGGAAATTAAGCGCCGCGCCGCCGCGCTCACCCACAAGCACGACGATATGGTGCGCCATGAAATTATGCGGGTGTTCGGCTATTACGTTACCGAATCCTCCGAGCACAATGCGGAATATATGCCGTACTGGATCAAGCGTCATTACCCCGAACTGATCGAACGTTTTAACATTCCTCTCGACGAATACCCACGCCGCTGCATTGAGCAGATCGACCGCTGGCATCAGCAGCGCGACAGGCTGACGCAAAATGAAAATCTCAGCCACGCGCGCAGCCATGAATATGCCTCATGGATGATTGAAGCGATGGAAACCAACGCGCCGTATAAAATCGGTGGCAACGTGATGAACCACGGGCTAATTACTAACCTGCCGCGTGAAGCCTGCGTGGAGGTGCCTTGCCTGGTGGACGGGCAAGGGATTACTCCGTGCTACATCGGCGACCTGCCGCCGCAGCTGGCGGCGCTAAACCGCACCAACATCAACACCCAGCTGTTAACCATTGAAGCGGCGATTAGCGGCAAAAAAGAGCATATCTATCACGCCGCGCTGCTTGACCCGCACACCTCTGCCGAGCTGTCGATTGATGACACGGTGCGCCTGTGCGACGAGCTGATCGCCGCCCATGGCGCCTGGCTGCCAGCCTACCGTTAATCGCCGGAGCGGCCCGGTAAGGGGGCTGCTCTTAACTGCACTATTGATACGGGCCGCAAACGATGAGTGTTTCGCTTAAAACCAAAGTCAGTTACGGACTGGGTGCCTTCGGAAAAGACTTTGCCATCGGCATTATCTATATGTACCTGATGTACTACTACACCGACGTGGTGGGTGTCTCGGTCAGCATGGTGGCTTCGCTGTTTCTGGTGGCGCGCATCCTCGATGCTTTTTTTGACCCGGTAATGGGCTGGATTGTCGAGCGCACCCGCACGCGCTGGGGCAAGTTCAAACCGTGGATTTTGATTGGTACGCTGAGTAACTCGGTGGTGCTGGTATCGGTATTCTGCGCGCACCATTTTGAGGGCGGGGCGCTGATTGCCTGGATTTGGGCCACCTATCTGCTGTGGGGCTTTACTTACACCCTGATGGACGTACCGTTCTGGTCGCTGGTGCCCTGCATTACCCTCGACAAGCGCGAGCGCGAGGCGCTGATCCCGTGGCCGCGCTTTTTTGCCAGCCTCGCCGGGTACACCACCGGGGTGATTGGCCTGCCGCTGGTGAACTATCTGGGGAACGGCAATAAAGGTGAGGGGTTTATGCTGTTCTCGCTGATCCTCGTGGTGTTCTTTATCCTCTCGGCCATCATTACGCTGCGCAATATCGAAGAGAAATACTCCTCCTCGGCGCTGCCAAATGCGCCGGAGCAGACCACCATCAAAGCGGTGCTTGGCATGATTTTCCGCAACCGCCCGCTGTTTGCCCTGCTGCTGATGGCGCTGGCGTGGAATCTCGCGCACAACATCATCACCGCGTTTGCCATCTATTACTTTACCTATGTGGTGGGCAAGGCCGAGCTGTTCCCGTGGTACATGATGTACGCCGGGATAGCTAACCTGATCACCATTCTCTGCTTCCCGAAGCTGGTGGCACGCTTCTCACGGCGGGCTATCTGGATCAGCGCCTCAGTGCTGCCGGTAATCAGCTGCGTGCTGCTGCTGTTTGTCGGGCTGTACGCGCCGCAGAGCGCCACGCTGATCTCGCTATCGGGGATCCTGGTGAATATTGGCAGTGGCTTCTTCTGGGTGATGCTGGTGATCATGGTGGCGGACACCGTGGATTATGGCGATTACGCGCTCGGCGTGCGCATTGAGAGTATCGCCTTCTCGGTGCAGACCATGGTGGTGAAAGCCGGGGCGGCCTTTGCCGGGCTGCTGATTGGCGTGATGCTGGGCCTGGTGGGCTATGTGCCCGGCGTGCAGCAGTCCGCCAGCACCATTATGGGCATGCAGGGGATTATGGTTGGCCTGCCGCTGCTGTTCTTCGTTCTCACCCTGTGGATCTACCTGCGTCACTACAAGCTGGACGGTGAGATCCTTCATCAGATGCAGCGCGCGCTGCAGCTGAAATATCATCCTCAAGCGGGGGAGAGGAGCAAGGTCGCGCCGATGCCGCTGCCGGAAAGCGAACCGCAGTTCAGCGTACGTCAGGCCGCCGACCCGCGCGGCTCCTGAAGCGGTATCCGCATTAAATAAGCGGAAATGTAAGCGCTGATTGCTAATTGTAATGTTATAAGGTAACAGTTATCATCCGCAGCGCGGGCGTAAGCCTGCGCTGTTCCATTTTCTGGATAAAGGACTGATACCTGATGCGCATTTCTGTTTTCTCCCCGCTGCTGGCGCTAATGCTGAGTGCCGCCGCCATCGCCGCACCTGAGCGCGTGGCCTCGCTGGTCGCACCGTTCGAAATCAAAGGCACTGACCCGACGCTCTCCGGCGATATCTTCTTAAAAATGTCGATTGTTGAAACCCTGGTCAATGCTGACTCTGCCGGGCAGCCACTGCCCGGCCTGGCAACCCGCTGGACGGTTGCCGACGATGGCCTGCTGTGGCGCTTTACCCTACGGCCGGGGGTGAAGTTTCACGACGGCAGCCCGCTGACCGCCGCCAGCGTGGTGAATGCGCTGGAGGTGGCGCGCAGCAAGCCGGGCCTGCTGGATAAAGCGCCGATTACGGCGATCCGCGCCGAGGGCGAGCAGGTCGTGATTGCCCTGAGCCAGCCATTTACCCCGCTGCTGAGCATGCTGGCGGAAAACCGCGCGCAGATCCTCGCGCCGGCTTCCTATGATGCACAGCACAAAGTGGTGCAGGTGATTGGCAGCGGGCCGTACCGCCTGACCTCTCTGCAGGCGCCGCAGAAACTCAGCGTGGCGCGCTTTAGCGGCTACTGGGGGGCGCAGCCTGCCATTGCGGAAGCCAGCTATATGGCGGTGGGGCGGGCAGAAACGCGCGCGCTGCTGGCGGAGAGCGGCAGTGCCGATATGGTGCTGAATCTCGATCCGGCCAGCCGCAGCCGCCTGAAAAACAGTGCCAAAATTCAGCTGCTGGCGGTGTCGATCCCCCGCAGCGTGCTGCTGAAGGTGAATGCCGGCAACCCGCTGCTGAGCGAGGTGCGCGTGCGGCAGGCGCTGAGCCTCGCCATTGACCGTGCCGCTATTGCCCGTGCCATTCTGCGCTACCCGGCCGCCGCCGGGCAGCTGTTCCCGCCGTCTGTCACGCAGTGGCACAACGCCAGCCTGACGCCGCTGGCGAGCGATCCCGCGCGGGCCCAGGCGCTGTTGCGCGAGCTGGGCTGGCAGCCGGGAGCCGATGGCGTGCTGCAGCGCGACGGCAAACCGTTCATGCTGACGCTCACTACCTATCCCGACCGCCCGGAGCTGCCGCTGATTGCCGCCGCGATTCAGCAGCAGCTGCGAGAAATCGGTGTACAGGTGGCGGTCAACGCCACCAACTCCGGGGAGATCGCGGCGAAACACCATGACGGCTCGCTGGAACTGGCGCTGGTGGCGCGTAACTTTGCGCTGACCCCCGATCCGCTCGGCACGCTGCTGCAGGACTACCCGCCGCAGGGCGGCGACTGGGGCGCGATGAACTGGAGCAACGCCACCTTTAATCAGACGCTGGCCGATCTGGTACAGGGCCGCGACCCGGCACAGGCTGCGGCCGAACGCCAGCAGCTGACGCGCATTCTGCACAGCGAGCTGCCGACCATTCCGGTGGCGTGGTATCAGCAGACCGCCGCGGTCTCCACCCGCCTGAGCGGCGCGGCGCTGGATCCGTTCGAGCGCAGCTTCGGGCTGGAGAAAATGAGGTGGGCTGAATGATGCGTATGCTGGGCTATCGCCTGTTACAGGCCGGCTTTGTTGCCCTGCTGGTGGGCGGCCTGACGTTTGTGCTGATGCGCTCGCTGCCGGGTGATATGGCTTACCGCATCGCCGCGGGGCGCTACGGCTACGACCGCGTTGATGCCGCCGCTGCCCGTGCGGTGCAGCAGGAGCTGGGGCTGGATCGACCTGCCTGGCAGGCACTGGCTGACTGGTTTATCCAGCTGCTGCATTTTAATCCCGGTAATTCGCTGGTCTCCGGCGAGCCGGTGATGGCCGAGATTGGTCATCAGCTGGGGCAGACCCTGCTGCTGGCGGCCGTGGCGCTGGTGATGTCGCTGCTGCTCGGGCCACCGCTTGGAATCTTTGCCGCACTCAATCCGGGGGGCAGGCTGGATCGTCTGCTGCTGGCGCTCTCCACCGTCCTGCGCGCGCTGCCGCACTTCGTGCTGGGGCTGATTCTGGTGCTGATTTTTGCCCTGACGCTCGGGCTGCTGCCCGCTGCCGGATACGGTGACGTGCAGCATGTGCTGCTGCCCGCTTTAACGCTGGCGCTTGGGCTGGCGGCGGTGTCGAGCCGCGTGGCGCGCAACGCCATGCGTCAGGTCGCTGGCTCGGCCTGGTACAGCTTTGGCCGCACCAAAGGGTTGAAAGAGGGCACGCTGTTCTGGCGTCACGGCCTGCGTAACGTCAGCGTGCCGCTGGTGACTTATCTCAGCGTGCAGTTTATCTATCTGATTGAGGGCGTGATTGTGGTGGAAACCCTGTTTGCCTGGCCGGGAATAGGTCATGCGCTGGTGCATGCCATTTTTGCCCGCGATGTGCCAATGATCCAGGGCAGCGCGCTGGTGATGGGGCTGCTGTTTGTCCTGCTTAACGCGGCCAGCGACGCGCTGTGCTGGTGGCTCGACCCACGGAGGAAAACCGCATGATGAAGCTGTTACGCCGCACTTCGGGCGCACAGCGCACCGGGGCCGGACTGCTGGCACTGCTGCTTATCTTCGCCTTTGTGCTGCCGCTGCTCTGGCCGCAGGACCCGCTACGCCAGAAGCTGACGCTGGCCCTGCAGTGGCCGACTTTTGACGCACCGCTCGGATATGACCATCTGGGCCGTTCGCTGTTTGCCCGCCTGACGGCGGCGATCCGCCTGTCGCTCGGGCTGGCGCTGGTGAGCGTGCTGAGTGCGATGCTCCCCGGCGTGCTGCTGGGAGTGCTGGCCGCCTGGCGCGGCGGCATCGTCGAGCGCAGCGTGTCGCTGCTGGCCGATGCCTTTCTGGCGCTACCGGGGCTGCTGCTGGTGCTGCTGCTGACGGCCGTGGTGCCGGACTCCGCGGTGATGCTGTACGTCGGCATTTCGCTGCTGCTGTGGGTGGAGTATTTCCGCATCAGCCGCGCCATTGCCCGCCCGCTGCTGAGTTCTCCGGCGGTACAGGCCTCCCGCCTGCTGGGTTTTGGCCCCTGGCTGATTTTCCGTCGTCACCTGTGGCCGGAGATGGCCCCGGTGGTGCTGACCGTCGCCGCTTTTGGCGCGGCCAGCGCGGTGATGGCTATTGCCGCGCTGGGTTTTGTCAGCGTCGGCGTGCGTCCTCCCACGCCTGAACTCGGGCTGATGATGACCGAACTGTTGCCATATTACCAGGAAGCCCCCTATGCGCTGCTGCAGCCGGTAATGGTGGTGTTCCTGCTGGTGTTAAGCCTGCTGCTGCTGGCAGGGAAGGAGAAAGCATGATGCTGATGGAAGTTAAACAGGCCGCGGTCAGCGGCGGCGATCTCGCCGTGCTGCCTGTCTCGTTCAGCCTGGCCGCCGGGCGGCCGTTCACGCTGCTGGGGGAGACCGGGTCGGGCAAGAGCCTGCTGGCGCAGGCGGTGACCGGCCTGCTGCCGCGCGAGTTAACCGCCAGCGGAACGCTGCATTTTGAGGGTCAGCAGCTGCCGCTCGCCAGCCGCCCGGCGCGCGCGCTGTGGGGGCATACGCTCGGCATTCTGCCGCAGGAGCCGTGGCTGGCGCTCGACCCAACAATGCGCGCCGGAGAGCAGGTGGCGGAGAGCTATCGCCTGGTGCGCGCCATGAGCAAAACACGGGCGCGCCAGGCGGCACAGGCGGATTTGGCGGCGCTAGGAGTGGCGCATGCGGCCGACCGCCTGCCGCAGGCGCTGTCCGGCGGGATGGCCCAGCGGGTAGCCTTTGCCGCTGCCCGTGCCGGGGGCGCAAAGATTATCGTCGCCGATGAGCCGACCAAAGGGCTCGACGTGGCGCGGCGCGATGAGGTGATTGCGCTGCTGCTGGCGGAGGTTAACGCGGGCGGCGCCCTGTTGACGGTGACGCACGATATCGAACTGGCGCGGCAAATCGGTGGCGACGTGGCGGTGATGCTTAAAGGCGAGATCGTCGAGCGCGGCAGCGCACACCAGGTGCTGAGCGCGCCACAGCACCCTTATACGCAGGCACTGCTGGCAGCGGACCCGTCACGCTGGGCGCCACGCCAGGGCGCTGAGCATCTGGGCAAAGTGGTGCTGGAGGCGCGCAATCTCAGCAAAAGCCGCGCCGGGCGTCAGCTGTTCAGCGGCCAGTCGCTGTGCATCCACGCCGGAGAGGTTATCGGCATCACCGGGCCCAGCGGCTGCGGCAAAAGCAGCTTCGGCGATATCCTGCTTGGCCTGCTGAGCGCCGACAGTGGAGAGGTGCTGCGCGATGCCACGCTGGCTGCGGTGAAGTATCAGAAAATCTTTCAGGATCCGCCATCCGCTTTTGCGCCACGCGTGACGCTGCGCCAGGCGCTGATGGATGTGGTGAAACTCCACGGGCTGGATGAAGGGCGGATTGCGCCGCTGATGCAGCGGCTAAAGCTGCGCCCGGCGCTGCTGCACCGCTATCCCGGGGAGATCTCAGGCGGGGAGCTGCAGCGTTTTGCCCTGCTGCGCGCGCTGCTGCCTGAACCGGTATTTTTGTTCGCCGATGAGCCGACTTCACGCCTCGATCTGCTCACCCAGCAGCAGACCATTGAACTGCTGGTGGAGGTCGCAACGGAACAGAACTGCGCGCTGCTGGTGGTCAGCCACGACGAGGCGCTGATTGAGCATATCAGCCACCGCCGCATACGGCTGGGGTAGAGAGGAGGTCACCATCAAAAGGGCCAGGTATTTACCTGGCCCGTCCGTTTACTGCTCAGGGTGATATTCGAGATTGATCGGCTCATCGGGCAGTTTGGTGAAGTTGCGGATTATGGTGTGATAATCCGCCGTGGGATTGACGTCCTTAAACTGCTGCGGATAGAAGTCCTTCGCCAGCATTTCCATGCCGATAATATTGTACGGATGGTTGTAGAAGTGGTGATAGACCGCCGCGACCTTGCCCGCTTTCACCGCCGGAATATCCTTCACGCCGGTGCGATTGCGCAGGTGGTCAAAGCTGGCTTTGATCTCGCTGACGTTGGTGTTGTAGCCCAGTGGGATCACCGCGTTACCTTTGCCGCCGCGCTTTGAGCCGCTCATCACGTAGTAATCGGGGTTCATGCTGATCACCTTCTCAACGGCTACCGTGCCGCTGGTGCCGGGCAGCAGCTCAGAACCGATGTTTTTCGCGCCGGTTGCCTCAATCAGGCCGCCCCAGCCGTTGTGACCGTGAGTAAAGCAGCAGGACTCGCCGCCGCCGCCCACGCCAGCGATGGGCTCAACGAACACGGTCGGCTTAGGGGTGACATCTTTCACCGCGGCCTGCATGGTGCTCAGCTTGTGCTGATACCAGTCGGTATAGGCTTTGGCGTTGGCTTCCTTGTTCAGCACCTGGCCGAGCAGGGTGACGCTGGCGGCAGTGTGCTCAACCGGGTGCAGTTCATCATCCACGAACAGCACCGGGATGTTCAGGGCGCTGAGCTGGGCCAGCACGCCGGTCTGCTTCAGGGCGGGTTTGGCGCGCAGCTGGGCAATCATCAGGTCCGGCTGCTTAGCGATCACCGTTTCAAGATTCACTTCGCCCTGGTCAGAGAAGCCCATGTCGAGGATCTCCTGCGCCTGCGGCCACTTTTGCTTCAGCATACTCCAGCTGCCGGTATCCTGCTTTTTCATCAGGTTGTTCCACGCCACCACGCGCTGGAACGGATTATCACGGTCCAGCAGCGCCAGGCTGAGGATCTCACGGCCATCCTGCAAAATGACCCGCTTTGGCTCCTGCTTAATTACCACTTTCTGCCCGTCCATATCGGTGACGGTCAGCGGGTAAGTCGTAGCAAAAGCCAGCGAGGGCAGGGTGCAGAGTAGCAGGGCAGGTACAGCGCCTATCGTGGAGCGGATTTTCATGGTGATACGGTCCCGTATGAAATGAGATGATAATCGTTATCATTTTTATTCAGCACATCTTAAACCAAAGTTCAAGGCGTTTCGAGGCATCAACAATATTCTGTTACCGGGTTTCACAATTGGTTTCTGAGTTGCGTGCCGCTTTCCAAAATCGCCCCAACAATCTGATTTTAAAATCCAGCTCAATTACCCTTATCCGCATCTCAGGCAATCAGGCCTGGAACGTGGGTTTAGCAACGCGTGCTTAACGAAATTTCAGGGATTGTGAATATCGCAATTTGCGATAATATCAGGAGGCAGCAATGAGAGTGATCACGGCACGAGCCATAGTTGAGGCGATGAAAAAGCATGGGCAGTGGAAGGCAGGTCTGAAGCTCTGGCTGGATGTGTTCAACACCCCTTCCTTACGCTTCGAGTCTTTACTTCAGCTGCGCGCGACCTGGCTCGAGGTATCTGGCTGGAATCTTGATTGCATACCTTATGCAAGACTAAAGGCAGATAGCCGCAAGGGACCGCTGGATATCTGCGTATTCGATATCCACAAAAATCAGTGCCGGGTTCTGGCGTGGCTGAACCCGAAAACAGGGACGCTGTATATTAAACAGGTCTGTTCTCACGCCGATTACGATAAGTGGTGGCGCGACCAGACCCGCTCAAAGAGGTAAATCATGAGAACAATGACGTTAAACGCCAGCCAGCTTGATGGCCTGATCGCCAGCCTGCCGCTGCTGCTGCAAACCGCTGCCGCACAGCTGGAGCCGCTGTCGGTACTCGTACGCGCCTGCACGCTGCCGGTTGAGAACGAAGCGGATTTACAGGGGCGGATGGCGCTGATTGATGTACTGTACTCGCACGCCAGTGACGTAGAGCACTTTGCCGCTCAGTGCGCCGAACGGGTCAGCGACCGGGTGTATGAGTATGAGATGAAGCAGCTGCAGGTTCCCAATGTTACGCCCGGCGAAGCGCTCTCAATGCTGATGAAAGCACGCAAAATCCGCCAGGCTGACCTGCGCCAGATTGCCACGCAGAGCGTTATTTCAGAGGTGATCCACGGCAAACGATCTCTCACCGTTGAGCAGATTAAAGCACTGGCAAGATTCTTCCGCGTGCCGCTGGAAACCTTTATGGGGCAGCCCTGAAGCGGCGCGGTTTTTCACGGCGGAACCCCAGCCCGATGATCCAGCCAAACACGTAGGGCAGAAACGGGTAGCGTTTAATGATGCGCGGCAGCGGACTGGTTTGCCCCGCCGGGCGCTGCTTGCCGCTCATTTTTATCTGGATAAACTGCGTGGCGCTGGTTGGGAACTGACGGCGTTTTTGCACCTTATTGAGCTGGCGCAGGCTGACGCTGCCTTTCAGCAGGCTGGCGGTAAGCAGCCTGGCGCTGGCGACCGCGTCCTGAATCGCCAGGTTGACGCCGACCCCACCGATTGGCGACATCGCATGGGCGGCGTCGCCGATGCACAGCAGGCCCGGTTTGGCCCAGCTGTCCAGCCGGTCAATGCGAATGTCGAGCAGCCTGAACTGCTGCCAGTCGGTCAGATCGGACATTCGCGTGATGGGGAAGGGCGCGACGTCGGCAATCTGCTGCTTAAACGGCTCCAGACCGTTCTCCCGGATGGCAGCAAATTGCCCTTTGGTAATCGAGTAGCCGCACTGCCAGAAGCTGCCGCGATCGAGCATGATAAAGTTCTGTCGCGGCCCCTTGTGGCCGGTATTCCACTCCGGATCGTCCTCACGTTTATCAAGCTGGAACCACAGCACGTCGCGCGGTGAGCCGAACGATCGTCCGCTCAGGCCAGCCTGCTGCCGCACCGCAGAGTGCCGCCCGTCACAGCCCACCACCAGCTGCGCGCGAATTTCCAGCTTGCCGTCAGGTCCGCTGGCCGTGACGCCGCGCACGACGCCGTCCTCAGTGATTAATTCCTCAAGGGCAGTCGACTGGCGCAGCTGGAAGCCGGGCAGGGCAGAAGCTTTGCCGGCAAGAAAATTCAGAAAGTCCCACTGCGGCATAAACGCCATAAAACGGCACTTCACCGGCAGGCGGGTGAAATTCGCCAGCGTGACCTCTTCGCCGCCCAGCTCCGCCTGCAGGCGCGGCACGCGCTGGTGCGGCAGGCTCAGCAGCTCGTCCAGCAGGCCAAGGTGGTGCATGATTTGCAGCGTGGAGGGGTGGATAGTGTCACCGCGAAAATCACGCAAAAAATCCGCGTGCTTCTCAATCACTACCACCTGCACACCGGCACGCGCCAGCAGATAGCCGAGCATCAACCCGGCCGGGCCGCCGCCGACGATGCAGCAGTCGGTGGTTAATCGTTCAGGTGCCAAAGAGTGCATGAAAACCTCGCGCCAAAAAAACAGATGATAATAATTATCATTATCTGACCGTTTGCGCCAGCGCGGGAGGAATTAATGCACCTCGACCGCGTACTTTTCCACCGGGGTGATCTTCTTGATGAGCTGGTTATCAAACAGGAACTGCTCGTAGGCCTGATAGCGCTGGTCGTCGAGCTGCGCCGGATTTTTGGCAAACAGCGGCAGCGTTTTCTGCCATGCAACGTGGTTCAGCTCGGTGTTCAGTTCGGGATGCGCTTTGGCAAACGCCTGCCAGCTCTCTTCCGGATGCGCCAGCAGATAGTCGGTGCCTTTCTGCAGCGCGGCGAGGAATTTCTTCACCTTCGGCGCATTCACCGCGTCGCGATTGGCAACAATCACCAGCTCGTCATAGGCCGGAACGCCATAATCCTCAACGTTAAACACCACCGGATTTTTCCCCTGTAGCCTCAGCTCCTGCGCTTCAATATTGCGGTAGCCGCCAATCACCGCATCCACCTGGCCTGCCAGCAGCGCGCTGGTCAGCTGGAAGTTGACATTAATCAGCTTAATGTCCTGCGGATTAACGTTTTCATGCTTTAGCATAGTACCGAGCGTTGCCTGCTCTATGCCGCTGACCGAGTAGCCGATCTTCTTGCCTTTCAGCCCGGCGGGCGAGGTGATGTTTTCATCCAGGGTCATCACCGTGTTCAGCGGTGAGTCGATCAGCGTGCCGACGCGCACCAGCGGCAGGCCTTCATCGGCAAAGAAGTGTAATTGCGGCTGATAGGTGATGGCGAGATCGGCCTGTTTAGCCGCCACCAGGCGCGGCGGCAGTGACGGATCCGAAGGCGGGACGATCTTCACGTCCAGCCCCTCCGCTTTAAATGCGCCAATCTGTTCGGCCACCATAATCGGCGCGTGATCGGGGTTAATGTACCAGTCGAGGATCAGCGTCAGCTTTTCAGTAGCCTGGGCGCTGCACGCGGCGCCCAGCAGCAGTGCGCAGAGGGTTTTTTTGAACATGGTTATGACCTTTTATAGTGTGTTAGTGGTTTTCAGGTGCCCAGTTAATCAGGCGCTGCAGCAGCGCATCGACCGCCAGCCACAGCAGAACCGTCATCAGGACCAGGATAAACAGCGCGGCAAAGCACTGAGCGGTCTGCATGCGGGCATTGGCATTCAGCATCACGTAGCCCAGTCCTTCGGCGGAACCGACCCACTCACCGATAATGGCACCGATAGGGGCTACCGCCGCGGCCATGCGCAGGCCGGAAGCGAACGCGGGCAGCGCGGCCATCAGGCGGATGTGGCGCAGCTGTGCCCAGCGTGAAGCGCCCATGGTGCGGGCCAGGTCGAGCCAGTCACGGTTAACGCGCCGCAGCCCGTCATAAAATGCAGAGGTGACCGGGAAGAAGATCACCAGTACCGCCATCGCCACCTTGGCGCTGATGCCGAAGCCGAACCACAGCACCAGCAGCGGAGCAAGCGCAAAGACCGGGATTGCCTGGCTGGTCAGCACCAGCGGCATCATCCAGCGCTGTAAACGCGGCGAGAAGGTCATCGCCAGCGCCAGCAGTGAACCGAGTAGTACGCCGATCGCCAGCCCGCTGAGCACCTCCGACGCGGTGATCAGGCTGTGCCAGGCCAGAAACGCCCGGTCGTTCCACAGCGCGCTTGCCACCGCAACCGGCGACGGCAGCAGAAAGGCAGGGATGTCCGTCAGCGTCGCCAGCCACCACAGCAGCATCAGCCCGGCGAAGATCGTCAGCCCGCGCAGGCTGCGGGCGCGTTTTCCTGCGCTGCGCGCCCTCATACCACCGCCCTCAGCAGCTGTTGCAGCAGCTCACCCTGGCTTTTCAGCAGATTGGGATCGTCCGGCGCGCGCGGTGGCTGCCCGCCGATAGCGTGGCCGTCATCAATTCCCGCCGGGAAGCCGGAGAGGACAAGCAGCTGGTGGCTGAGGCGACAGGCTTCCATCGGATCGTGAGTGATCAGCAGCACGGTATGGTCGCTGAGCAGGTCGGCGGCCAGCGTCTGGATCCTGGCACGCGTCAGGGTGTCCAGCGCTGAAAACGGTTCATCCATCAGCACTACCGGGCGCCGCTCGTACAGCGTGCGGGCAATCGCCGCGCGCTGGCGCATGCCGCCGGAGAGCGCAGCCGGACGCTCGGTTGCCTGCTCAGCCAGCCCGACCCGCTCCAGCAGATGCTGCGCCCAGGGCAGGTCGGCTTTTTCGCCGCGCAGGCGCGCGCCGAGCGTGATGTTGTCTATCACCGACAGCCACGGAAGCAGCAGATCCTTCTGGCCCATATACGCAATGCGCCCCGCCAGCGGCAGGCCATCGCTGCCGCACACCTGGCCCGCATCGGCGGTAGCCAGACCGGCGATGATCTTCAGCAGGCTGGTTTTGCCACAGCCGCTGGCGCCCAGCAGCGCCGCAAAGCTGCCGCCTTTGATGTCAAAATTGAGGTGTTGAAAGATAGTGCGCCGGCCAAAACTCAGGCTGAGGTCGCGCACGGCAATACCAGGGGGCATCATGGTGCGGGCACCGCATTCAGCCCCATCTGCCAGAAGGCCGCTTCCAGCCGGGTGGCGGTGGTGAAGATCTCGCTGAGGCTGGCGATGCGGCTCTCTGCTGCGCGCTGCTGACCCACCGTTTCCAGCAGCCCAATCGCCGCCTGCACGCCGCGAAGATAATCGGCATCGCCGTAGTTACGGATCCACGAGGCATACGGGCTGCCGTCGAGCCGGGTTTGCGGGTCGTTGAGCAGGCGCAGGCCGATTTCGGCATAGCCCGCCACGCACGGTAGCAGAGCGGCCAGCAGCTCCAGCGCATCGCCGGAGTGGCCGATATCCAGCACGTAGCGGGTGTAGTTCATGGTCTCCGCCGCTTCCGGCTCGGCTGCCATCTGTGCTTCACTCAGCCCCCAGCTTGCGCAGTAGCCAACGTGCAGCGGCAGTTCATTGACGATAGCGTTGAGTGAGGCGGTGGCGGCGCGCATTTCCGGCAGGGTACGCAGCTTGGAGACCAGCAGGGCATAGGCGCGGGCGAAGTGGATCAGGAACAGATAGTCCTGGGTCAGGTAGCGGCGAAACGCACTGTCTGGCAGGGTGCCATCGGCCAGCTGCTGCAAAAAAGGGTGCCCGACGTAGTGCTGCCATTCAAGGCCCGCCTGCTGGCGTAAACGGCCGTACAAACCCTGGCTGAAATCGATGTGGGAAACGGGATGAGACACGGGACCTCCATAAATTCAGTGGAGATCCGGGCACGCAGAGGTATGAACAGGCATATGATCGATGCCAACCCGTCCCTTCGCTGGCATGACCCAGATCAGGTTCAAAGGGTTCGGCTTACGCCATCTCAGCCCATTACAGGACACCCCTCGGAGCAGCCTGTTATACGATATTTCATTTTTGATTACAATCCTTGCTTAGTCAGGTACGGCGAGTTAGGAATAGTATTATCCCCACGCAATTTCCACTCAGGAAAACCCTATGAAAAGTATTGGATTTCTGTCGTTTGGTCACTGGACACCTTCGCCGCAGTCC
Source organism: Erwinia sp. V90_4 (assembly GCF_029967685.1). Taxonomy (NCBI): domain Bacteria; kingdom Pseudomonadati; phylum Pseudomonadota; class Gammaproteobacteria; order Enterobacterales; family Erwiniaceae; genus Erwinia; species Erwinia sp. V90_4. The sequence continues at coordinate 290,111 of NZ_JASCAQ010000001.1, forward strand.
GGCACGCGTTCTGCTGCCGACGCGCTGTTACAATCCATCGATCTGGCGGTAGCTGCCGAAGAGCTTGGCGCAGACGGCGCTTACTTTCGCGTGCATCACTTCGCCCGCCAGCTCAGCTCTCCGTTCCCGCTGCTGGCCGCCGTTGGCGCGAAAACCCGTCGTATTGAGATCGGCACTGGCGTCATCGATATGCGCTATGAGAACCCGCTGTACATGGCTGAAGATGCCGGTTCCGCCGATCTGATCTCCGGCGGGCGCCTGCAGCTCGGCATCAGCCGCGGTTCGCCGGAGCAGGTGATCGACGGCTGGCGCTACTTTGGCTATCAGCCCGCCGAAGGTGAGAACGAGTCGGATATGGCGCGCCATCACACCGAGGTGCTGCTCGACGTGCTGCGCGGCGAAGGCTTCGCTAAACCGAACCCGCAACCGATGTTCCCTAATCCCCCCGGCATGCTGCGCGTGGAGCCTTACTCGGAGGGGCTGCGCGAGCGCATCTGGTGGGGCGCAGGCTCCAATGCCACAGCGGTGTGGGCAGCGAAGCTGGGAATGAATCTGCAAAGCTCAACGCTGAAGGATGATGAAACCGGTGAGCCGTTCCATATTCAACAGGCGAAGCAGATCCGCGCCTACCGTGAAGCCTGGAAAGCGGCTGGGCATACCCGTACGCCGCGGGTTTCCGTTAGCCGCAGTATTTTTGCGCTGGTAAACCAGCAGGACCGCATGTATTTCGGCAACAGCGGTAAGGAAGCGGATCAGGTCGGCTACCTCGACGAGAAAACCCGCGCCATCTTTGGCCGCAGCTACGCCGCCGAGCCGGATGTGCTGATTAAACAGCTGGCAGAAGATGAAGCCATCGCTGAAGCCGACACGCTGCTGCTGACCGTTCCGAATCAGCTGGGCGTGGATTACTGCGCGCACACCATCGAGGCGATACTGAAGCACGTTGCTCCAGGGCTGGGCTGGCGGGAGTAAGCGTTAAAAAAGCCCGCCTGGGGAAACAGGCGGGCTCAGGCGGAGGCTGAAATTGTGCAAGCGGTGCCTGCACAATTGTCGGTTATGACATACGGCAGCGTTATTTAGCCAGTAGCTCTTTACGGATGATCTCGGCACCCGCGCTCAAGGCATCGAGCTTGCCTCTTGCCACGCCACGCGGCAGCGGAATCATGCCGCAGTTGGTGCAAGGGTAAAGCTTGTCAGCGTCAACAAACTGCAGCGCTTTGCGCAGCGTCGCGGCGACCTCTTCAGGGGTTTCAATGTTATTGGTTGCCACATCAATGGCACCGACCATCACTTTCTTACCGCGGATCAGCTCCAGCAGCTCCATAGGAACATGCGAGTTCTGACATTCGAGTGAGATAATGTCGATATTCGATTTTTGCAGCTTCGGGAAAATCTCTTCGTACTGGCGCCACTCGGAGCCCAGCGTCTTTTTCCAGTCGGTATTCGCTTTGATGCCGTAGCCGTAGCAAATATGCACAGCCGTTTCGCACTTCAGCCCTTCGATGGCCCTTTCCAGAGTGGCGATACCCCAGTCATTCACCTCATCAAAGAAGACGTTAAACGCTGGCTCATCGAACTGGATAATATCCACACCCACCGCTTCCAGCTCTTTCGCTTCTTCATTCAGGATCTTAGCGAATTCCCACGCCAGTTTTTCACGGCTTTTATAGTGATTATCATACAGGGTATCGATCATCGTCATCGGACCCGGCAGGGCCCACTTAATTGGCTTGTCAGTCTGCTGACGCAGGAACTTAGCATCCTCGACAAAGACCGACTTTTTGCGGCTTACCGGACCCACGACGGTCGGCACGCTGGCGTCGTAACGATCGCGAATCTTAACGATTTCACGCTGCGCGAAATCCACGCCTTCGAGATGCTCAATAAAGGTGGTGACGAAATGTTGGCGTGTCTGTTCGCCATCGCTGACAATATCAATGCCCGCCTGCTGCTGGTCTTCCAGGCAGAGACGCAGAGCGTCTTTCTTGCCGTCAATCAGTTCCTGATCCTGCAATTTCCACGGCGACCATAAAACTTCAGGCTGTGCCAGCCAGGAGGGTTTAGGTAAGCTGCCAGCAGAGGAAGTGGGTAATAACTTTTTCATAATAGGTGACCTTGTAATTTCTGAATCAAAGAACGGTATCTGCAGACCATTGCTTAAGAACATTCTGGTAAGGCTTGATGAATTTCTCTTCAGTCAATTTGCCCTGCTCAACGGCCAGCTGGCTGCGTTCTTCGCGATCGTAAACAATTTTAGTTAATGCATAATCCTGACTGTTCAGGCTTGGCTGATACTCTTGTCCCGCGACTGAATTCGCGTTGTAAATTTCAGGACGGTAAATTCTCTGGAACGTTTCCATCGTACTGATGGTGCTGATCAGCTCAAGATCCGTATAGTCGTTAATTAAGTCACCGGAGAAATAGAAGGCCAGAGGCGCGACCGCATTTGGCGGCATAAAGTAGCGCGCCTCTAAACCCATTTTCTTGAAGTAGTGATCGGTCATGGACAGCGCATTCTGCCGATATTCAACGCCCAGTACCGGATGCTGATAGTCGGTGCGGTGATAGGTATTTTTGCTGGACACGCTCAGGCAGATAACCGGCTGCTTCTTGAAGTTTTCTTTGTAGGTGTTTGAGTTAACGAAAGATTTAAACAGATTCCCGTGCAGCGCACCAAAATTATCCGGCGTGCTGAAGCTGGACCGGTTTTTGTTATGCTCTAACAGCACCACGCTGAAGTCATAATCACGCACGTAAGAAGAGAAGTTATTGCCGACAATCCCCTCAATGCGCTGATTGTTTTTACGATCGACGATATGGGTTTTCAATATTTCAATCACCGGGAAGGGAACGCCTTTGCCTTCCACATCCATCTCAACAGAGACGATCTCAAGCTCCACGGCGTAACGATCGCCGTTGGGATTATCCTCGCGCGCCAGGCTATTAAAACGATCGTCAATCATCGTCAGGGCATTACGCAAGTTTTCCTGACGCATCTCACCGCGCGCTAAATTAGCGAAGTTGGTGGTAATACGAGTATTCTCAGAGGGGTTATAATTCTCATCGAAAGTGAGGCTTTTAAGCGTAAATTTTAATTTATTATTCATGGCGATGAAGTATCCTGATTTCTGATATAAAACCTGAATTATTTATTCAGTGCTTTCAAATTTTCTTTTCTGGTTTTATTATTCAGATGGTCTAAATAAAATAGCAGTAGGTACTTTATGCCAGAGTCACTGATTGAGGAAAAGTGATTTAATTTCATTGCTGCATGAGCCATCTTCATGATCGCACCAAGGGCAGGAGGGTCATGAGGTAACTGCATGAATTTATTGTTATTATGATAAAATCTGGCACAGGATCTGCGCCAGAAGCGGGTATCGCAGCGATTACTTCTTTTTATCCAGCCGCGACTTTAAATCGGCAAACGGATTATAGGTGGCTGCGCCTACATCATTCTGCGCATCTTCCCCGGCGACCACGCGGGTGCCGTACTGGTCGGCTTCCGTATATTTCTCATGTTCGTGGTCGTGGCAATAGAGGCACAGTAACTCCCAGTTACTGCCGTCTTCCGGATTATTGGTATGATCGTGGTCGATATGGTGAACCGTTAACTCACGCAGGTTTGAATACACAAACTCGCGCGCGCAGCGTCCACAAACCCAGGGATAGATTTTCAGGGCTTTTTCACGATAGCCGGGTTCCAGCCGCGCATAGTTTTTGGGGATCAGAGCCATTGCCGAGGTTACCTGCATAAAAAGGTGAATAATGAGAGTGCGGCTAATATATCCCACAATGCCACAGAACAAGAAACAGGAAATCAGTTTTGCGGGTTTAATCCCGCAAAGTGCGCGGGTATGTTCGGCCCCCCTGCCACAGCCTCAGAAGCCCTCTCACGAAATCCTATTCCATGGCATTTTTAACAAAATGGTCGCCATCCCACAAAAACCAGTTAAGCCTGCAAAAAGGAGTCCTGCACCGACAAAGCCTGATAAAAGGAATAGGCTGCTGTCAACGGCGTATCCTAAAACAACAGCGGTAAGAACAAGTGTGCCAGCAACAATCTGGACTTGCCTCATAACAGGCAGTGGTTGCTTTTTGTCTTCGATTGTCGGAAGGCCGACGCTCTTCCACGAGTTAATGCCACCTGACATAAGTAAAACTGGCGCAGGGCTTGCGAAATTGGTCAGCGCGTTAGCATTTTGAACCGTGCGTATTCCTGCCTGGCAGTGAAAAATGACAGGCTGTCGCGCCGCATTTTCCACAGTTTTACCTGCCGTAATCTCAGTGAGAGGAAGTGAGTTCGCATGTGGTATATGCTCACGCAAGTATTCAGCGCGTTCCCGGATATCAATGAGCACAGCGCCTGTTTCAATAAGCTTTTGGGCTTCTTGCGGTGAGACTGATTCTGGTGTCATTTTAACAATCCTCAGGACAGTAAATGTCTTTTAAGGTGGAGATAACTTTTTTCACCGCATCGTTTTTGATGAAGTAGTTTACTTTTTGCGCGACCCTTTTTGACTCAATCAAACCCTCGTCTTTCATTTTCGCAAGATGTTGAGAGGTTGCAGAAGGTGTTAAACCGGTCAGTTTCCCCAGTTCACCCGAAGAGGTGCCTGGTTTATCAATGAGAATACACAGGATTAACAGACGACTGCTGTTACTCATCGACTTAAGCAGCGTGGTTGCCCGCAAGGCACCTTCTTGTATTTGAAGTAGACTCGTTTCTTTCATTCTTATTTTAGTTTTTTCTAAATTTAGTAAAATCTAAATTAAATGATGCTCACGTGCAATCAAAGATTCTAAGTGCAGCAGGAAATCTGCCGTTCGTTGATTGCAGGCGGTGTTCAACTTAGCTGTCCGCTTTGTGCCAGAAGCAGACATTTACTTTCGCATCTAAACAGGCCGGAGATTACCTACGCCGCTCAGCTTCCTGATGATATGTAACGCCAGCTGGCGTCAACATGCTGCTGATAAGGCATGTTTGACTGCCTTATTTACTGGTTTTGTTCACCAGAACAGCTTATCCGGGATCACGCAGCTCGTGAAAAATGCGACTTTGGTTGCTTTAGTCTCTTTTGTAGGTAGACTGGTCTACCTACAAAAGATGTAAAAGAGGCTGATCATGAGATCTTTATCTGCAGGTTCTGAAACCGCCTACGAAAAACTGCTCGGCGCTGCGCGCGTGCTTTTTTACAACCACGGCATTAACGGCACGGGAGTTGACGCCATTGTAAAGAGGGCCGGCGTTGCTAAAAAAAGCCTGTACAACAATTTTGCATCCAAAGACGAACTGGTGGCGACCTACCTCAGGGTAAGGCATGAAGAATGGCTTTCGTTGTATAAAAACCGGCTGGAAGTGTCCATGACGCCCAGAGAGAGGGTTATGGCCGTTTTCTCTGCCTATGAAGACCATGCTGAATATGCCTATGAGAACGGTTTTCGCGGCTGCGGCCTGCTGAACGCAGCGGCAGAACTTCCCGCCGGGGCACCTGGCCGTCAGGCCGTTCGTGAGCACAAAGAGGAAGTGGAAGCGATTCTGGCTGCGCATCTGACTGAGCTGATGAAGGGAAAGGCTGAAAGCGCACGCAGTCTGGCAAGACACTTTGCCTTTCTGCTGGAAGGCAGCATCTCACGGGCCGGACTTGAAGGTAACAGTGACTGCGTGACGCAGGCCGGCAACATTGCCGAGCAGATGATGGAGGCGTACTGATGCTTTCTTCGGGACCACGCCTTGGAGGCATGGCGGGTGTGTTAATCGCAGCCGTTCTCTGGGGAACGACAGGCACGGCGGCGACCTATGCCCCCGGGCTCAGCCCGCTGGCCGTAGGGGCGGTGGCGATGGGTATTGGTGGCCTGCTGCAGGGGCTTATAGCTACGGCAACCATAATCCGTCAGCGCGTGCTGATAACCAGGAACTGGCATTTCCTGCTGACCGGAGCAGTAGCGGTGGCGGTTTACCCTCTCGCTTTTTATGCCTCCATGCGTTACGCCGGTGTTACGGTCGGCACGGTTATTTCCATAGGCTCTGCGCCAATCCTGTCGGCCCTGATTGAATACCGACTTGACGGTCTTCGACTGACCAGGCAGTGGATGTGCGGAGCAGGCGTTGGCGTTGCGGGCATGGTGCTGCTCTGTCTGGCAGAAAGCAGCGGAAACAGTACAGCAAATGACCATGCTACGACAGGGATTTTTCTGGGCCTGCTGGCTGGCTTCACCTATGCCTTTTACTCGTGGTCAGCGCGACGGTTAATGCAGGCAGGGATGGCCTCCCGCGCCGCCATGGGCGTTACCTTTGGTGCAGGCGGTATTCTGCTTATACCTGTACTTCTCATGACGGGAGCACCGCTTCTGATGGCATGGAACAACGCCGCCGTCGGTATTTATATGGCGCTGGTTCCGATGTTTCTGGGTTATGTCTGCTATGGCTACGGGCTTGCCCGCATTCCGGCCAGTATGGCAACCACGATTACTCTGCTGGAGCCGGTTATAGCCGCGGTGCTGGCAGTTGTGCTCGTTGGCGAAAGGCTGCCGCCTTCCGGATGGGCAGGCGTCGGTATGATAGTTGCGTGTCTGGGGATCATTACCGTTCCGGCAGAAAAGTTACGTTTCAGTCTGCTCCGGCAACGGAAAGAAAATTTTGAAATCGCAGAAAGGAAAGAATCATGAAAGATAAAGCGTCATTTGACTCATTTTCGGCACTCGATATGCGTGCCGGTACCATCATCAGGGTTGAGGGGAGTAAAACATCAAAGCCCACCTGGCGGATGACGATTGACCTGGGACCCGAACTGGGAACCCGCGTGTCATGCGGTGCGTATACAAACTATGCAGCCGGGGAATTGCAGGGAAAACAGGTAATCTGCATCATCAATCTGGGTACCATGAAGATGGGACCTGAAAAGTCAGAGGTTCTGGTACTTGGTGTGTCTGACGGTTCAGGCGGGACCATCCCGCTGACGACAGAAAAGCGCGTCAGTAACGGTGAATGCGTTTTCTGAAACCTGGCAACATTATATGGCGTCGCGCTGCAGGTATACCCCCCTCTGTCCGTCAAGTTCACAGCCAGATAAAGCCAGACAGGGGCAAAAAAAGGCTTCCGATAGCTTTCAGTAAACATGTCCGCTTCGTGCCAAGAGCGGAATCTGAAGCGCCAGAGGTCCTCTAAAAATTGATGGTTCGTTTTGCAGGGATACTTACAGTAGAGCATCTAGCTTTTCAGCAGGAATTATATGTCCTAAGATTGATGAAATTTTTAACTCGAGCAAACGTTATGACAAAAACGCTAGAGCAATGGAAAATACACTTACCGTTGAGAAAATTGTAGAAGGCATGAATGCTGCATCATCTAACGCACGAAGGCTTCTGAACGATGCCTCTGCTTTGTTTGATTTAGAACGCTATCCCTCTGCTACCTCTCTAGCAATCTTGGCTATAGAAGAAGCAGGAAAGGTGTCAATACTTCGAGAGATGTCGCTGTTGAAAGATGGCAAAGATATCAAACAGATTTGGCACAGGTATCGCTCACATACTGCAAAAAATATGATGTGGGTGTTTCTTGATGCAGTTAAAAAAGGCGCTAGGAATCTCAACGATTTTGCACCAATTTTCAGCGATGAATCAGAACATCCCTTTGCATTGGATCAATTAAAGCAAATATCATTTTATACGGATTGTCTTGGTAAGGCACATTGGTCGATACCAGACAATGTAATCGATAGAGATACAGCTTAAAAAAACAGACGTGGTGTGATTTTAAAAGTGGATCCCTTAAACTACATCGTGCCGTTCACCGCCTCTGAGCTATGCCTTCAGCGGGACCGGAAAGGGTGATTAGCCGTTAATGCCAGGGAAGTAAAAATGCTTTTGTCAGAGTGGAGTTTTACCAAAACAGTATGCCAACCGTTGTTTCAGCGATGAGCCGTCAGCTGTTTGTCTCTCTGGATGGCCCCAAGGGCGCGGGTAAAACCACCTTGCTGGAAGCCATGACCACCGTACTCAGGGCGGACAACAAGAAGGTGATCCGGCTTTGCGAGAAAAAAAGCGATCCCTGCAGAGGGGAAACCATGGCTCTGGTCAACAAGCTGGCCAGAAATCCCAGCCTGGATTTGGAACGGGAAGTTTGTCAGCGACTGGCGGATAGCCGGGCATGGATTTCCCGGCATGTACTGACGAAACAGCCAGCGGACTGCATTATCCTGATGGATCGCTGGTACCCCTCTGATGCGGCTTTTCGCCGCATGATGCCATTCGACGACATTCTGAAGCTTAATCTTGAGCGAAACGTACGCGCGCCAGACCTGCATGTCGGCGTTGTTACCGCGCCAGAAATTTCATGGGCGAGAGCCGCGGCCCGGGCGCGTGGGTTGAGCAGTACGGTGATTTCTAAGCTGGCAGAGCATGTCTCCTGTACCGAGGCGTTCGAGCGGGAAATTGCCGATCGCGGCTGGATTTTATGCCGTAATGAAGGAACGATAGAGGAGGCAACGATGCAGCTGATTGCTGAGATTAACAACGTGCTGAGATTTCCAAGATGACCACCTTTTATCAACATAGTGCCATCAGCCTGGGCGGCCAGCTCAACTCGATGGCCGACTACGCTGGCAAGCTGGTTCTGGTGGTGAACACCGCCAGCCATTGTGGATTCACGCCACAATACGCAGGCCTGGAAGCGCTTTACAGGAAATACGCCACCCAGGGGCTGGTGGTGCTGGGTTTCCCCTGTAACCAGTTTGGTAAGCAGGAACCCGGCGGTACAGACGAAATTATGCAGACCTGCCATATCAACTACGGTGTGAGTTTCCCGATGTTCGAGAAAGTAGAGGTCAACGGCGCTGCCGCCCATCCGCTGTTTCGATACCTGAAGGATGAATTGCCCGGCGTACTGGGCGGGCGCATCAAATGGAACTTCACTAAGTTCCTGATTGGACGGGATGGCAAGCCGCTTAAGCGTTTTGCACCGATCGCTACGCCGGAGAAAATAGAAGCCGCAATCCTGACAGCACTTGAAATCGAAGTGTCCCTGTAATGTGATCCATCCACTTTTGGATATCTTCCTAAAAATTGATCCGGATATGTAACAGACGATGCCGATAACTACATTGTGGTTTTCATGATTAAAAAATTAATCAGTGCTTTCACTCGCTTTGCTTTACCGGTGCTTTTCAAGTAGTAGAGATAAACCGGTGGGTAAGTTTTCCAGTAAGGCATCATCACTGGAATAAATTGCGCTTTATCGGGCTGCAATTCATACACCGGTTCAAACAATCTGCCAATTCCAAGACCGCTACGTATTCCATCTGCCATGACATCAATATCATTGCTGATGATCTGCCCTGGCATCTCAACGGTTAATTGCTCACCGTTATCTTCCAGCATCAAAGGGAGGATGCGGTTGTTGGTGATAAAGCGATAGCCAATGAGTTGATGCTGATGCAAATCCGTCGGCAGTTCTGGTGTACCGTATTCTGCGAGATAGGCCGCAGAAGCATACAAACCCTCGCGAAACGGTTTCATCAACTGACGAGCCACAACACTCTCTTCCACAATATCGCCAAAACGTATGCCCAAATCAAAGCGCTCATCGATCAAGTTCACGGTTCCGTCATATACGGATATCTCAAGCTGAATTGCGGGGTAGCTCTGGCAAAACTCCGCCATCAAGGGCTTTAGAATAAGCAGGTAGGCAAAGCGTGACAGCGTAATTCTGACCAGCCCGGAGGGGTCCTGATTCAGTTCTTTAATGCTTTCCACCGCACTTTCCAGTGATGCCACAGCGCGCGACGTCTGTTGCAACAGCTGGTCCCCGGCATCCGTCAGCTCAATGCGGCGCGTGGTGCGTACAAAAAGCGGGTGGCCAATATGTTGCTCAAGCAGTTTTAGCGCTTTGCTCACGGAAGGTGGCGTTATCTCAAGTTTCCTGGCCGCAGCAGTAATGCTGCCTTCGCGGGCGATGCTATGGAAAATACGGATTTGGTTGTAAATGACATTGTTCATGGCGTCATCCTGAAGAGAAAACACAGTCAGATTGTTAGCTTATGGCTAAGAGTCTATAAGCTATTGCTGCCCTAAAAAACAGAATCAGGGTGACTTATACTCACTTCGAGTTGAACAATCCACTGTTATGGAAGCCAAATTCTGTATCCTGATGACCCAATTAACGTGGCGAGGAGATGATTATGCACTATGTAAACCTGGGGCGAAGTGGCCTGAAAGTATCGCGCCTGTGTCTGGGATGCATGAGTTATGGCGAACCACAACGTCTTCCTCAGCCGTGGTCGCTTGATGAAAACGCTTCGCGGCCGTTGATACGTCAGGCACTTGAGTCGGGAATTAATTTTTTTGATACGGCTAATATTTATTCAGGTGGAAGCTCTGAAGAGATTGTCGGTCGGGCGCTACGCGATATGGCATATCGGGATGAAATCGTCGTCGCCACCAAGGCTTTTTTCCCATGGCGTAACTCGCCCAACACAGGTTTTCTCTCGCGAAAATCGCTGTTTCAGTCCATCGATGACAGCCTTACCCGGTTGGGTATGGATTATGTGGATCTGTATCAGATTCATCGTTTTGATCACGGCACACCTGTTGAAGAAACTATGGAAACACTTCACGATTTGGTGAAAGCCGGGAAAGTTCGCTATATCGGTGCATCCTCAATGGAAGCCTGGCGTTTTGCTAAGATGCAGCATGTCGCCGAGCGTTACGGCTGGACGCGCTTTGTCTCTATGCAACCGCAATACAATTTACTGTATCGGGAAGAAGAGCGCGAAATGCTGCCGCTATGTGAAGATCAGGATGTGGGAGTTATTCCCTGGAGCCCGATGGCGCGCGGCAGACTGACACGCGACTGGAATGAAACCACTCCCCGAACGCAGAACGACGCCTTTGCGCTGAAAATGTATGAAAATGCCGCACAGCAGGACCGGAAAGTGGTTGAGGTTGTGGCGCAGATTGCCGCTGGGAAGGGCGTACCTCGTGCACATATTGCGCTTGCATGGCTGCTGTCTAAATCTGTAATTACCGCACCTGTCATCGGTGCAACAAAAGCTGAACATCTTTCAACCGCGGTGGACGCGCTGACACTGACATTATCGCCAGAAGAAATTGCGGCGCTGGAGGCACCCTACGTTCCTCATATTGTTGATGGCATTGTCCCACCGCTGTCTGAACAAGCGCCACGGCTCTCACTCTTGTGAAGCAACCAGGGAGTGTAGCGCAATGAAAATGGATTGTGATGCTGGCGCGGTTAATACGCCTTATCAATAATAGTGGCACAAAATTTTAACGCAGCCGAAAAGAGGGACATTTATGAAAGCCGGGATTTCTATATCACTTTTGTTGGCTCTGAGCTGTTCCGCTGTTGCTCAGGGACAAAAAGGAACTGTTCCACCGGTGTTCAATATGTTTGAGTTCGTCATCCAGCATCATAAAGATAATGCATACGACAGCCTGGCTGAAAAGAATATTACTGCCTCGGTAACCGGCGAATCTGGAACCCTTGCGATCTATTCAGCCAGACAAAAAATGAACCCGTCAGTTGTTTATGTCTTTGAAATCTACGCTGATAGCGATGCCTATGAAAAACACCTGAATTCATTGAGCTATAAAGAATTTTTGCGCAATTCACCTGATATTCTGGTGGCGAACCAAAAGCGTAGAATTGAGGTGATACCGCAACTCCTGGCAGATAAACCGATTTTGCAAAGCGATAACACCATAAACAACCTTGTCATCGTTGATGTCAAACCAGAGTTCGGTTCAGATTTTCGCCATATCGTTTTGCCCGAAATGACACAGTCCATTGAGCTGGAAGAGGGCGTTCTGGCCATGTACGCCGCTATCGATAAAGCGAATCCTGGCCGCTGGTATTTCTATGAAATATATGCCAGCGAAGATGCTTATCAGGCCCATCGTATGACGCCCCATTTTAAGAAATACATAGAGCAGACTGCAGAAATGACGACTTATAAAGAAGCTATCCCAATCAAACCAGGCAAGCTGATGAATAAAGGTGGCCTGAGATATCAAGTTGAGTGATTAACTGCCGCGCTCGGCAAGTTGGACTGAAAAAATAATTCAATTCTAAGTCTGGATATTGCATCTATGCAGAAGAAGAATTGCCTGAGCGTTATTAGGATTGTCAATCCAGATACGCATTCCCCCGTCACTGCGTTTCACCGAGCTGTCTGGGACATGTTGGCAGCACCATCATCGCTGCCCTGGAAAGCTAAGTGGTGCTTTAATCTGACCAGTAAATGCAAAAAGCCCGCTCGGGTTTCCCCGAGCGGGCTTCTCTAAATATGGCTCCTCTGACTGGACTCGAACCAGTGACATACGGATTAACAGTCCGCCGTTCTACCGACTGAACTACAGAGGAATCGTGTGAACGGGGCGGATAATAAACATGCCCTGGCGATGTGTCAACGCTAAAAATCATCCTCTGCGGTTCGGTTGCTGATGTTTGCAACAACCTGATGATTTGTTCAGCATTTCATGATGTTTTCTCCGGCACACGGACGTTTTCTTTGATGAAGATAAACCCCTACGCTTTGGCTGGCTACTCTATACTCAGTAATCTCTGGCACCACACAACCGGGCGTGCCGACTGCAGTTCCCCAAGAGAAAGCCTATCAAATGCATAGGGTGAGACAGGTTTGTGCGGGTGAGTTCCGCGTATAGAGTGTCTGTAATCAAGCGAAAAGGAGAAAGACCGTGAGCAATTCTGTTGATAACGAAGCGAATAGTGCCGAGCCCATTGTTGAAGCGGACAGGGAAGCCTCTGCCGGTAAGTGCCCATTCCATGCGGGCAAGTCAAATGACGTCTCTGGCGGTGGCACCAGCAACCGCGAATGGTGGCCGCAGCAGCTGCGAGTCGACCTGCTGAACCAGCACTCAAACCGTTCTAACCCGCTGGGAGAATCTTTTGACTACCGTCAGGAGTTCGCCAAGCTTGATTATTCCGCACTGAAAGGCGACCTGCGCGCGCTGCTGACTGAATCACAGGCCTGGTGGCCCGCCGACTGGGGCAGCTATATTGGTCTGTTTATCCGTATGGCGTGGCACAGCGCCGGCACTTATCGCTCTGTTGACGGGCGCGGCGGTTCCGGTCGTGGTCAGCAGCGTTTTGCTCCGCTTAACTCCTGGCCGGATAACGTCAGCCTGGATAAAGCCCGTCGCCTGCTGTGGCCGGTGAAGCAAAAGTACGGTCAGAAAATTTCCTGGGCCGACCTCTATATTCTGGCGGGCAACGTCGCGCTGGAAAACTCCGGCTTCCGCACCTTTGGTTTTGGTGCCGGGCGTGAAGACGTCTGGGAACCGGATCTTGACGTCAACTGGGGCGATGAGACCACCTGGCTGGAGCACCGTCACCCGGAATCACTGGCTAATTCACCGCTCGGCGCCACTGAAATGGGGCTGATTTACGTTAACCCGGAAGGCCCGGAACACAGCGGTGATCCGGCTTCTGCTGCCCCGGCTATTCGTGCCACCTTTGGCAACATGGGCATGAACGACGAGGAGATCGTAGCGCTGATCGCGGGTGGACACACTCTGGGTAAAACTCACGGTGCCGCCGATGCCAAACATGTCGGCGTCGACCCGGAAACCGCTCCGATTGAAGCGCAGGGCCTGGGCTGGGCCAGCAGTCACGGCACCGGCGTCGGCGCCGATGCCATTACTTCCGGTCTGGAAGTGATCTGGTCGCAGACGCCAACCCAGTGGAGCCACTACTTCTTCGAGAACCTGTTTAAGTACGAGTGGGTGCAGACGCGCAGCCCGGCAGGGGCGATTCAGTTTGAAGCATCGAATGCAGAAGAGATTATCCCCGATGCCTTTGACAGCGCGAAGAAGCATAAGCCGACCATGCTGGTCACCGACCTGACGCTGCGCTTCGACCCGGAGTTTGAGAAGATCTCGCGCCGCTTCCTGAACGATCCGCAGGCGTTTAACGAGGCGTTTGCCCGTGCCTGGTACAAGCTGACCCACCGCGATATGGGGCCAAAAGCACGCTATATCGGGCCGGAAGTGCCGAAAGAAGATCTGATCTGGCAGGATCCGCTGCCGCAGCCGAGCTATCATCCAACCCCCTATGACATCGCGCTGCTGAAAGAGAAAATTGCCGCGTCGGGCCTGTCGGTGGCAGAGCTGACCTCGGTAGCCTGGGCTTCTGCCTCAACCTTCCGCGGCGGTGACAAGCGCGGAGGGGCCAACGGTGCCCGCCTGGCGCTGCTGCCGCAGCGCGAATGGGAAGTCAATGCCGTAGCTGCACGCGTGCTGCCGGTGCTGGAAGCGATTCAGAAGACCGAACAGAAGGCCTCGCTGGCGGATATTATTGTGCTGGCCGGTGTCGTCGGTGTTGAACAGGCGGCGAAAGCGGTTAACGTCGACATCGAAGTGCCATTCACCCCGGGCCGCGTGGATGCGCGTCAGGATCAGACGGATATTGAGTCGTTTGAGCTGCTGAAGCCGAAAGCGGATGGTTTCCGTAACTATCGCGCGGCACCGGGGCGCACCTCGACCGAGAATCTGCTGATCGACAAGGCGCAGCAGCTGACGCTGACCGTGCCGGAGTTAACGGTGCTGGTGGGTGGCCTGCGTGCGCTGGGGGCCAACTTCGACGGCAGCCAGCATGGGGTCTTCAGCGATAAAGTCGGCGAACTTAACACCGACTTCTTCAGCAATCTGCTGGATATGCGTACCGAGTGGAAAGCCACCGATGCCAGCGGTGAACGCTTTGAAGGGCGCGACCGTCTGAGCGGCCAGGTGCGCTTCAGCGCGACCCGTGCCGACCTGGTGTTTGGTTCCAACGCGATTTTACGCGCGTCAGCCGAGGTTTACGCCAGCAGCGATGCTAAGCAGAAGTTTGTCAAAGACTTCGTTGCCGCGTGGACCAAAGTGATGAACCTCGACCGTTTCGATATCTGAAACTAGCCTGAGTCTGCAACCAGCCCGCCCGGCAAACCGGTGCGGGCTTTTTTTTATTCTCAGCGGGCAGTGATAGCGTGGCGATCGCGCCTGGCCGAGAAGATAAACGCGGCGATAAACAGCACCGCGAACAGCAGCACAATGGTCGGGCCGGGCGCGCTGTCGAGGAAGAATGACAGGTAAGTGCCGCTAAAACAGACCACCACCGACAGCAGCACCGAGCAGATCATCACCGAAGAGAAGCGGCGCATCAGCAGAATGGCAATGGCCCCGGGCGCGATCAGCAGCGCAATCGACAGCACAATGCCGACCGCCTTCAGTGTGGCAACGATAGTCAGGGCAATCATACTTAGCAGCCCATAATGCAGCAGCGCGGTATTCAGCCCGCAGGCTTTGGCCTGCTGCGCGTCAAACGCGTGCAGGACCAGATCGCGCCACTTGATGCCGATAATCATGGCAATCACACCGGCAATTGCGCCGCTCTGCCAGATATCAGCAGGCGAGATGCCGAGCATGTCGCCAAACAGGATGTGGTCGAGGTGCACCTCTGACTTGACGGAGATATAGATAATCAGGCCGACGGCAAACATCCCCGAGAAGACGATCCCCATCACCGTATCCTGCTTGATGCGGCTGTTCTCCTTCAGGTAGCCCGTCGCCAGCGCGCAGAACAGCCCGGCGCAGAATGCGCCAATCGCCAGCGGGATGCCGACGATCCACGCAATAACTACCCCGGGGAATACCGCGTGGCTCATCGCATCGCCCATCAGCGACCAGCCTTTGATCACCATAAAGCTGGAGAGCAGGGCGCAGGGAATAGCGACAATCACCGAGATGGTCAGCGCGGCATGCATGAAATCAAACTCAAACGGACTAAGCAGCAGCTCTGTCAGACTCATCGTACCTCCTCCCCCTGGCTGACCCGACGGCGGCGCGCAAGCAGCCCGTGTTTCGGGGCGAAGACAAAGGCGATAAGAAACACCAGCGTCTGCGCCACCACGATAATGCCGCCGGTTGCGCCGTCGAGATAGTAGCTAACCCAGGCGCCAAAGAAGCTGGTGACGCTGCCTATCACCACCGCAATCAGCAGCAGCCGCTGGAAGCGGTCGGTCAGCAGATACGCCGTCGCCCCCGGCGTGACCACCAGGCAGATCACCAGAAAGGCACCGACGGTTTGCAGCGCGGCGATGGTGCAGGCCGCCAGCAGGGTGAAGAACAGCAGCTTCAGGCGGGTGGGATTGAGGCCGACCGAGCGCGCGTGGTTCTCGTCGAAGAAGGTCACCATCAGGTCTTTCCACTTCACCAGCAAAATCAGCAGTGAGGTAAAGCCGATTATCGCCAGCTGCAGGATATCTTCCGGGGCAATCGCCAGAATATTGCCCAGTACGATGGTCTGAATATTTACCGAGGTGGGGTTAAGCGACACCATAAACAGCCCGAGGCCGAAGAAAGAGGAGAAGATCAGCCCGATAATCGCATCCTCCTTCAGCCGGGTGCGCTGGTTGAGAAACAGCATGCTGCCCGCCGCCAGCCCGCCGGAGAGAAAGGCACCCAGCGCGAACGGCAGGCCCAGCATATAGGCTCCCGCCACGCCGGGCACAATCGAGTGCGACAGCGCATCACCAATCAGCGACCAGCCCTTAAGCATCAGATAGCAGGAGAGAAAGGCGCACACGCCGCCGACCAGCGCCGAAACCCACATGGCGTTCAGCATATATTGGTAGTGAAAGGGTTCCGCCAGCCACGCCATCAGCGCTGCCCCCCAACCACCGTCAGGCCCGGCTGCGGCAGCGCATCGCTAAACTCGACGCCGCGCAGCGCGCCGCTGAAGGCATTTTCCAGATTCTCCCGCGTGAAGGTGGTGGCAGTTGGCCCGCAGGCCAGCACCGTGCCTTTGACGATGGCGGTATGATCGCAGTAGTCGCTGACGGTGGCGAGATTATGGGTAGAGACCAGCATGGTGCGGCCCTCGGCGCGCAGCTCATGCAGCAGGCTGATAATTTGCCTTTCAGTGTTAACGTCCACCCCGGTAAAGGGTTCATCCAGCAGGATCACCTGCCCGCGCTGAGCAATGGCGCGGGCGAGGAACACGCGTTTTTTCTGCCCGCCGGAGAGTTCGCCAATCTGACGCTGGCGAAAATCCGTCATGCCGACGCGCTCCAGCGCCGCAGCGACCAGCCGTTTGTCCTCCGCCCGCGCTATGCGCAGCATCCCCATGTGCCCGTAGCGGCCCATCATCACCACATCCTCCACCAGCACCGGGAACGACCAGTCGACGTCTTCGGACTGCGGTACGTAGGCGACCAGGTTACTTTTCAGGGCGCGTTTTTCGCTCATGCCAAGCAGGGTGATTGACCCGCTGGAGAGCGGCACAAAGCCCATAATCGCCTTAAACAGCGTGGACTTCCCGGAGCCATTGATGCCGAGCAGCGCGGCAATGCTGCCGGCCGGGATCTGTAAGGTAGCGTCGCGCAGGGCCGTGTGCCCGTTACGGTAAGTGACCGTCAGCTGGCTGACGTCGATACCGGGCTGCTGGTTCATTTTGCTAACCCCTCGTTGATGCCGTTGACCACGGTTTCGCTGGTGACGCGCAGCAGGTCGAGATAGGTCGGCACCGGGCCGTCTGCCGCACTCAGCGAGTCGACATACAGCACGCCGCCATAGTGGCTGCCGGTTTCCCGCGCCACCTGGCGCGCGGCTTTATCCGACACGGTGCTCTCACTGAACACCGCCGGGATCTGCTGCTGCTTCACCGTGTCGATCACTTTACGCACCTGCTGCGGCGTGCCCTGCTGGTCGGCGTTAATCGGCCACAGGTACAGCTCCTTCAGTCCGAAGTCGCGCGTCAGGTAGGAGAATGCGCCCTCGCTGGTCACCAGCCAGCGCTTGTCGGCGGGGATCTGCGCCAGCGCCTGCTCGACCGGGGCAACGGCAGCGCTGATTTTGGTTTTGTAGGCTTCAGCGTTCTGGCGATAGGTTGCCGCGTTGTCCGGGTCATACTTCACCAGCGCATCGCGGATATTATCGACGTAGATCAGCGCATTTTTCGGCGACATCCACGCGTGTGGATTGGGTTTGCCGCTGTACGGCCCTTCGCTGATGCCCATCGGCGCGATCCCGTCAGAGACCACGACCTCCGGCACCCCGGAGAGATGACGGTAAAAGCGCTGGAACCAGAGCTCGAGATTGAGGCCGTTGGCAAGGATCAGCTGCGCCCCCTGAGCGCGCTTGATATCGCCCGGCGTCGGCTGATATTCATGGATCTCTGCCCCCGGTTTGGTGATCGAGGCGACATCGGCGGCATCCCCGGCAACGTTTTTCGCCATATCGGCGATCACGGTGAAGGTGGTGATCACCTTGAATTTTTCAGCGGCGCTGGCCGGGGCCAGCGGTAACAGAGCAACCAGCAGGGCGCACAGCCCGCGTTTAATCCAAAGCCGTTCAGGCATCACAACCCCCATAAAAGTTTAAAAAAGCGGCATAGTTAGCTATTGCTATAAGGTATAGCACAGGCTATATCGCTGAGTGAATGATTTTTACAGGGGATGACAATTCGATATTCGCGACTCTGAGAATTTCATCAACTATTGTTGATCCAGAGCCATAAGCGGACTGAGAAAAGATGTGACTATTAACGCGAGCGCGGTGAATCGGCCCGCTGCTTAATAAAGCAAAAAGCCCGCTCAGGTTTCCCTGAGCGGGCTTCTTAAATATGGCTCCTCTGACTGGACTCGAACCAGTGACATACGGATTAACAGTCCGCCGTTCTACCGACTGAACTACAGAGGAATCGTGTGAACGAGGCGAATATTAGCGGTCCGCCCCGTGGCTGTCAACTGCAAAAAAAAGTTTAGCTTTCAACTGGCTGCGTTTAAATCAACCCGGGCGATTAGTGTACAGTTCCGCCGGGATTGTGGTGTAACTGCTGCTGCTCAAGTCGCTGATTGGGATCCTGACGATAGAACTGGCGAAATCGCTGGTAGAGTGACGGGAAGCGGGCAATCAGCAGCTCCGGCGCGCTGAAGAAATACTCCGACAGCACGGCGAAGCACTCGGCCGGTTCGCTGGCAGCATAGGCATCAATACTGGCGGCGTTTTCACCCACCAGGTCAATCTCATCCTGAATGTGGTTCATTGCCGCCATCAGCTCGCGTTCCCAGCTTGCGACGTCGCGCATGGCCATGGCCGGTACGCCGTTCGCTTCGCCGCTGCCGCGTGCGTCCAGCTTGTGCGCCACTTCATGGATCACCAGGTTGTAGCCGGAGCAGTCAAAGGAGTCCTGAATATCCAGCCAGTTCAGCACAATCGGCCCCTGTTGCCAGCTCTGCCCGGCGTGGACCATGCGTTCACGATGCACCAGGCCAAATTCATCCTGCCACTCGTCGTCCACCGTAAACGGAGAAGGGTAGAGCAGCACCTCATGAAAGCCGTCCAGCCAGTCATAGCCCAGGCTCAGCACCGGCAGGCAGAATAGCAGCGCAATGCGGCAGCTTTTCAGCTCATCCAGCTCAAAGCCCTGTAACGCCACCAGCCGCTTCTGGCGCAGAAAGCGGTCGGCAAGCTGGATCAGGGTTTTGCGTTCGTCACTGCTCAGCGCAGACAGTAATGGAATGTCCAGCGCCTGTTGCCAGGGAAGCCCGCTATTTATCGCGTCGTCATCGCTTTTCCATGGCCACTTGATCATGCAGTTGACACTCCACAAAAGTAAATAAAGGGAATATTCAATCAGTTATCGGGAAGTCTGTCTGTGACTGAACGCAAACAGCGCCGAAAAAAATCAGCGCTGCGAAGGTACCTGCTGGCCTCAGATGCGGTCGAAATCGATTACCCACACCCAGGGGTTCACTTCCCAACTGGTGCCGCCGTACTGAATAGCCCACTGCTTGCGGTAGGCATCCTTCGCCGAAACGGCTTCGCTGTGCATGGTGAAAAAATTATTGAGGAAGTGCGAATCAACCTGCACCCCTTCGGCCATAACGTCGTCGTCGCTGATATCCTGGATTCTCTCCACGCGTACGCCGGTGACAAGCAGGTTAATACGGCTGGCCCAGCGCGGCATATGAATTCCTGCCTGCCAACCGAACTGGTCGTCCTCTTCATCGGTACTGTAAATGCTGGAGTCAGCGCGGTACTGGCAGTAATCGATATTTTTGAACTGTAATGGGGAGTGCTGGTACTGAGCCATTTCCTGCGGGGGCACGACCGGCCCACGCCAGGTTTCTCGCACCCACAGACGGTCGCCGGGTTGACCATACGGGCAGTGGTAGCTGAGATTTTCCATTCCCAGTACGCGGTTTCCCTGCAGGTTGTTACTCAGTACATCAATGCCGTAGCAGCCTTCGTGGTTATCCTGAACCGACCCAAACAGCTGGGACTTCATGATGCGCCTTGTCTGCCGTTGCTGACCGGAGAGCAGGGCGCGCACCCGTTGATCGCTAAATAAAATCGGGCGTTCTTTCATGGCTTGACCTCTAATATGACTTTCTTGACCAGTGCCTGGCTCATAAGCAAAGTAAAAATACAATACAGACAATTCCTAACTTTAGCTTAAAAAAACAAACAGGTGGGTATTTTCACTAATCATCAGCAAGTCTTATAAAAAAAATGGCGCGAAAAATTTGCACCGGGAAAGTGTGCCGCCTTCCGTCTTTGCGGTGTGGCTTAAACCTGGCTGTCGTGCGGTAACACAAATGACATTTTACCATAATACAATATGTTACTGCGACTAAAGCTTGTACGATCGCGGCCATTGATAATGGGTATCAGTTCACTTCACTGGCGGGTCAAAGGCCGTTTAAACCGTGCCAGCGTAAAATTTATTGCGCAGCGCATGACTTCGGATCATAACATTTATTTATCTTTTGATCGAAAATTAGTCACACGCTAACGCATTGGTAAAAAGCTGAAAATGCAAAAAATGTTGTGAGAAGGTCAAAACAACCGCTATAAGTTTGATGTGGATCTCATTTATGCTGATATGGCCGTCCCGTTACAGTGGGCAACCACCACTGACATCTCAAAAAGTCCAAAAAATAAGGAGAAGTCTATGAACCTGACCCATTGGCAATCCCGCTTTGACGCTTTTCTTTTCGAAACCTGGCAGCATGGCGATAAAGCCCATGATATCGCGCACCTTAAGCGCGTCTGGCAAAGCGCGCAGCGCATCATGCAGGGGACAGAGGCTGACGAACTGGTGGTGCTCACCGGTTGCTACTTCCACGACATCGTAAACCTGCCAAAAAACCATCCCGAGCGTCATCTGGCCTCGAAACAGGCCGCAGATGAAACCCGGCGCATTTTGCGTGAGGTGTTTCCTGATTTTCCCGCAGACAAAATCGAGGCGGTGGCGCATGCGGTGCACGCCCACAGCTTCAGCGCTGGCGTGACGGCAGAAACGCTGGAGGCGAAAATTGTGCAGGATGCTGACCGCCTTGAATCGCTGGGGGCGATTGGCCTGGCGCGCGTGTTCTACGTTTCGGGCGCGCTGGGGCGTTCGCTATTTGACAGTAATGACCCGCTGGGGCGCGACCGTTCGCTGGATGATGCCGAATGGGCGCTGGACCATTTCCAGAAAAAATTGTTGAAGCTGCCTGAAACCATGCAGACCGCTGAAGGAAAAAGAGTGGCCGAATTTAACGCCAGCTTCCTGGTAACCTATATGGCGAAGCTATGCGCTGAATTAAAAGGGGATTTCTGTGCCCTCGATCAAAGCGTGCTGGAGGAGTTCAGCCCGCTAGCAGAGAAATATTAAATTTTTGTGACAGTATGGTTAAGTCGCACATTACGGGTTAGCTTGTTGAGACAATTCTCAGGAGAATCAGGTATGACCGACAAAGTCAGTTTAACTATCAAGATCGATCCTTCCCTTAAGGAAACGATCAAAGCCGTTGCTCTGGAAAACCAGCTTTCGTTGAGTGACGTTGTGACGACTCACCTGGTGAAAAGCCTCTCTGCGCAGCCGGCGGCTGTTGACAGTCTCGATACTGAAGAAGCCGTCACTGAACAGCTCAGCGCTGCAGAACTCAAGCAGATCCGCAGCCTGCTGAAGAAATCAAAAAAGAAAAAATAAACCGCTTCTCAGCGTCCCTTATTTCAGGGACGCCATTTAATCCTCTACAACACAAACTGACTGACGCTATGCGACAGCCGTTGCGCATGATCGACCAGCGCTTCTGAGGTGTCAGCACTGCGGCGCGTCAGCTGCTCGCTCTCTTTTACCTGCTGATTCAGGCGACCAATCTCCATGGCGATGCTGTTTACACGCTTACTCTGCGCGTCGGCGTTGTGCTGCAGCTCGCTCAGCAGCGTCACCACGCCGGAGACGGCAGAGGCGATCTCCTGATACAGGCCGTCCAGCGCCTGTACCTGGTTGAAGCCGCTGTCGATGTGCTGGTGGGTGCTACCGATCAGCCCGTCGATGGTGCGGGTGGAGGCGCTGCTTTTCTCCGACAGCAGGCCGATCTCCTTCGCCACGATAGAGAAGCTGCGGCCATACACGCCCGCATGAGCCGATTCAATGGCGGCATTGAGCGCCACCAGTTTGGTTTGCAGGGATATCCCCTCCAGCAGCGTCACGATCCCGGCAATCTCGCCGGAGGCATCGACGATCTGGCGCATCTGCGACTCGACGGCAATCACCACTTCGCCGCAGCGCTGGGTCAGGCTGTCGGTAGCCTGGACCTGCTGCGTGGCGTGGCGGGTGAACGCTACGCTGTGGCCGACCTCTTCCGCCACGCGGTTGAGGCGCTGGCTGATATGATCAAACGCAGCCGTCTGCTGCTGATTGTGGGCGCTAAACTCGTCGCTCTGCTGCGCCATGCGGTCAGCGCTGTCGCGCACTGCGCTGGAGATGGCATTGATCTCACCAACGATATGCTGCAAGCCGTGCTGCATCGCGCTGATGCTATCGGTCAGCTGGCGTATCTCTGCCGACTGAAAAGCGCTGAGCTGCGGCTGTCGGGAGATGTCCCCGGTGGCGATCTGCGCCAGCCAGCTGGATACGCGGTCTAAGGGTTGGATCACCCCGCGCAGCAGCAGGCCACCGCCGAGCAGCAGCAGCCCGCCCAGCAGTGCGGAGATTGCCAGCGACAGGTTGCGGCTATTGGTCAGGGAGGAGAGCGTGGACTGATTCAGTTCGCCGGACCGCTGGTTTTCCTGCGTCAGCACCTGATAGTAAGCGTCATTGAACTGCTGCTGAAACGCCTGCATCGGTACCATAAAGAAGGTATCGATATCTCTGGCATTCAGTCCTTTCAACTGCTCCTGAAGCCCGTCGGCCAGCAAAGTGAAATTCTGCCGCAGCGGGCTCTCTTTGCTGGCGGGGTACTGCCCGAACAGCTTACGCGCCTCATCCAGCGAGGCCTGGGCGGTCTCTGCCAGGCTTTTCCAGCTGTCGACCGATCCGGTCTGGTTATCCTGCATCAGATAGATGCCGGCGCGGTGGCTGTTATCACTGGCGGTCAGCAGCTCCATGCGCGCTTTGTCCAGCAGTGCCTGGCGGCTGGAGAGGGCGTGGGTTGCCGCCACGTTATCGCCAGTGCTGCTCACCAGCCGGGTCAGCAGCAGCACGCCAGCGCACTGCAGCAGCGAAAAAATGATTAAAAACAGGATAAAGCTGCCGCGCAGGCTTTTTAGCCAGCCGGGTAGCGCGATAAAGGAAAAACGAGGGCGACGTAACAGGCGCAGCGGTAGAACGGTCAGCAGTGACATAGTGGGTCCCGTAAAATAAAACGGAGTATTCGCCGCATTTATGTCACCCGTGTTACAGCGCACCCGCCGCGGCAGCAAACAGAAAGCTGTGCGTTACAAAGGCAAATTAGTACCGGTAAAAACTGCTGGCGCGATACTGCCCTGAGCGAGTTTTGTACATCCCCATGCAGTGTTAACGATTTGCGCCTGGCGCTGGGTCAATGAGGTGATAGACTGGCACCCGTTTATCCCTTTTATTGAGTGATTATGAGCGATTTTGACCGCGTGGCAGCTGAACTGGCCGAACAGGCACGCGCACAGGCGCAGCAGAAAGAGGACCAGGACCGTCAGCTGCTGCTGCGCGTGCTGGAAATTTACGATCAGAAAACCGTTGCGGCAACGCTGCGTAAGGTCAGCCAGCAGGAGTGGACGCGCGAGTCGGTGAATCGCTGGGTGAAAGGCAACAGCCGTAAAATGCTGAGCGAAGCCGAAGTCAGCATGCTGCACGGCATGTTGCCCGCGCCACCCGCCCATCATCCTCACTATGCGTTTCGCTTTGTCGATCTGTTTGCCGGGATTGGCGGCATCCGCAGCGGCTTTGAAGCGATAGGCGGCCAGTGCGTGTTTACCAGCGAATGGAATAAGCACGCGGTGCGCACTTACAAAGCTAACTGGTACTGCGATGAACAGCAGCATCGCTTTAATCAGGATATCCGCGATGTGACGCTGAGCGGCAAGCCGGAGATTAACGAACAGCAGGCCTATCAGCACATCAGCCAGCAGGTGCCCGACCACGATGTGCTGCTGGCCGGTTTCCCCTGTCAGCCGTTTTCGCTGGCGGGCGTATCGAAGAAAAATGCGCTCGGGCGCGCGCACGGTTTTGAGTGCGAAGCCCAGGGTACGCTGTTTTTTGACGTGGCGCGGATTATCACCGCCAAAAAGCCGGCGATATTCGTGCTGGAAAACGTTAAAAACTTAAAAAGCCACGATAAGGGCAATACCTTCCGCATCATCATGCAGACCCTCGACGAGCTGGGCTATGACGTTGCCGATGCCGATACTTCCGGCCCGCAGGACCCGAAGATTGTTGATGGTCAGCACTTCCTGCCGCAGCACCGCGAGCGTATTGTGCTGGTCGGCCTGCGCCGTGACCTGAAGCTGCCGACCTTCAGCCTGAGTCACCTCTCTTCTCTCTACCCGCCTAAACGCACGCCGCTAAAAGCGCTGCTCGACCCGGTGGTAGAGGCGAAATATATCCTGACCCCGACGCTGTGGAAATACCTGTATCAGTATGCGAAAAAGCACCAGGCACGCGGCAATGGCTTTGGCTATGGGCTGGTGGACCCGGAGCGCGAGCAGGGCGTGGTGCGCACGCTGTCGGCGCGCTACTACAAGGACGGCTCGGAGATCCTTATCGATCGCGGCTGGGATAAAGCGCTGGGTGAGCAGGATTTCGATAATGCCAGTAACCAGAACAACCGGCCGCGCCGCCTGACGCCGCGCGAGTGTGCGCGCCTGATGGGCTTTGAGCAGCCGGGCAGCGCTGATTTTCGCATACCGGTTTCGGATACTCAGGCCTATCGCCAGTTTGGCAACTCGGTGGTGGTACCGGCGTTTGCCGCCGTGGCACGGCTGCTGCTGCCGTGGATCGAGCAGGCGGTGCGTCAGCGCCAGATTTAGCTAAACTTAAGGTCTTGATGAAAGGAATATCACCATGGCCGACGTTCACACCTCCGAGGTGCGCAGTAAGAATATGCGCGCCATCCGCACCCGCGATACCGCGATTGAAAAGCGGCTGGCCGAGCTGTTGGTTGAGCTTGGCCTGAGCTACCGGGTACAGGATAAATCCCTGCCCGGGCGCCCCGACTTTGTGCTGCCCGATCATCACGCCATTATTTTCGTTCACGGCTGTTTCTGGCACCGCCATCACTGCCACCTGTTTAAGCTGCCCGCCACGCGCACCGCGTTCTGGATGGGTAAAATCGACAGCAATGTGGCGCGCGATAAGCGCTACGTTGAGGAGCTGACGGCCAGCGGCTGGCGCGTTTTGCTGGTGTGGGAGTGCGCACTGCGCGGTAAAACGCGCCTGCAGGAGCAGGAGTTAAGCGCGCGTCTGGAAGAGTGGGTGTGCGCCGCCGAAAGAAACGCGGAAATTGACGAGAACGGCATTCGCCAGCTATAGGGGCCGATCCTCTTTTTCGATCGGCCCGCACCCCCGATTAAGGCTCGCAGGATTTTACGATCGGCTTTGCCGGGAACAGATATTTCCCCAACGTCACCAGAATCACCGCCAGCACGATAATCGCCAGCGCCAGCCATTCGCGGGCTGACAGGCTCTCCCCTGCGAAGGCTATACCTAGCAGCACCGCCACCACCGGATTGACGTAGGCATAGCTGGTGGCGATAGCCGGGGTGACGTTGCGGATCAGGAACATATAGGCGTTAATCGCAATCACCGATCCAAACAGGCTGAGATAGCCGAGCGAGAAGAAGCCCGCCAACGAGGGTTTCTGCACCAGGTGTTCGCCGCTCAGCGTGCTGGCAATCAGCAATACTGCGCCTGCTGCCAGCATCTCCACTGCGCCCGCCATCATGCCGTTGGGCAGCGTAATGCGCGAACCCCATACCGAACCAAAGGCCCAGCTCAGAGAGCCGCCGAGGATCATCAGCGCACCCCACGGGTTGCCCGCCAGATGGCCGCCGCTGTTCAGCAGGATAATCCCCACCAGCCCAACGGCGATGCCCAGCCACTCGATCCAGCGCGTAGGAATGCCAAACAGGCGGCTGAAACACATGGCAAACAGCGGCACGGTCGCTACCATTACCGCCGCCAGCCCGGACGGCACCTGCTGATGCTCCGCCACGGTGACAGCGCCGTTGCCGAGCGCCAGCAGCATAATGCCAACCAGCGCGGCATTACCGGCCGCGCGCAGCGACGGCAGCTTTTCACCTCTCAACAGCAGAAAAGTCAGCAGCACCACGCCAGCCAGCAAAAAGCGCAGCCCGGCCAGCATCATTGGCGGCCAGCTCTCGACGCCAATGCGGATCACCAGATAGGTGGAGCCCCAGATAAAATAGAGGCAGAACAGCGCGGCCAGCAGCGGCAGCAGGGCGGGGGCACGGCGTAACGTCATGTTAAAGTCGTCCTGGTTATATCAAGTTATTAAAATGTTATAAGTGGCTAATTCTGCCACTAATTATCACGGTCGGAAGGATTTTTTTTACAAAATTTGCACTCTTTGCGCATAATTGTTTAGATCATCCTCCTCTTAAATACAGCAAAGCCAGGTGGGCCATGGCCAGTGTCAAACTGACGGTAAGACGGTTGTATAAACTTAGCGGCGAACGCATGGTCAATACCCAGGCAACGGCGCGTATTTTTGTCGGCGATCGTCTGATCGCCACGGAAGAGATTAGCGGGATGACCGAAAGCCCGGTGAGTAAATATCTGCACCACGCTGAGCCGCAGGGCCAGCCGGTGCGCGTTGAGTGGGACTGTGATGGCATTGCCGATATGGCGGTGGCCGAAATGGAGCTGTGCCCCTGTTGTCAACATGACGAACATGAATAAGGAATACGACTTTGGCAGGAACCAGCTTACTAACCTTACTGGATGATATTGCGACACTGCTTGATGATATAGCCGTGATGGGCAAAGTGGCAGCGAAAAAAACCGCCGGGGTGTTAGGCGACGATCTCTCCCTTAACGCTCAGCAGGTCAGCGGGGTAAAAGCCAATCGTGAACTGCCGGTGGTGTGGAGCGTGGCAAAAGGCTCCTTCCTCAACAAGTTGATCCTGGTGCCGCTGGCGCTGCTGATCAGTGCGTTTGCGCCATGGGCAATCACGCCGCTGCTGATGGTGGGCGGGGCTTACCTGAGCTATGAAGGCGTGGAGAAGGTGCTGCACAGCCTGCATAAAAACAAAAGTGAGGAGACGCCGGAAGCGCGCGAAAAGCGCCTGCTGAAGGCGGCGCAGCAGGATGCCGGTGAGTTTGAGAAGAAGAAAGTAAAAGGGGCGGTGCGCACCGACTTTATCCTGTCGGCCGAAATTGTGGCGATTACCCTCGGCATCGTCTCTGAATCCCCGCTGCTGAATCAGGTACTGATCCTCTCCGGGATTGCCATTCTGGTGACGATTGGCGTGTACGGCATTGTGGCGGGCATCGTCAAAATTGACGATCTCGGCTTCTGGCTGCAGAAGAAAACCTCGGCGCTGGCTAAAGGGCTGGGTAATGTGCTGGTGGCGGCCGCGCCATGGCTGATGAAGATCCTGACCCTGGTTGGCACCATTGCGATGTTCCTGGTGGGGGGCGGCATTATCGTGCACGGCATTCCGCAGCTGCATCATCTGGTGACGGAATACAGCAGCGAGATGAGCGGCCTGATGAGTAGCGTTGTCAGCAATCTGGCCAACCTGGTGGTCGGGTTCATCGTGGGGTCGATTGTGCTGTTGGTGGTCAATGGGGTTGCCAAAATGCGTCAAAAATCAGTATAAAGACGCCTGAAGTTAGTGAGTAAAACGGGAGTAATGATGAAAGACGATATTTTTGAGTTCGATATTGATGCGCAGTTAGAGCAGGCAGAAGCGAACGCCGAGAAAAAAGCCGCCGAAGTTCCGGCTGATTTAGGTGACGAAGCCGACTGCGAAGGCTGTAAAATCTAAGCGCAAACTGCGACGGATTTCACATAAAAAGCGAGTAATAAGTTTACTCGCTTTTTTTATATCCAGCGTTTTTAACTGCTTATTTGTATTTAACAAATGTTTTACCTGTCGTTAACAGCGGTGATAAGGCTCAGATGCTATAACTATTTGGTGATTTTAACCGGATAGGGAGGTGCTTTATGAGCTTTATAATCAGTGATGAAGTGCAGCATAAGGACGGTGGGCCTGCGATGATTGTCACAGGTGTTGCCAGTGGAATGGTGGAGTGCCGCTGGTATGACGGTTTTAGCGTGCGGCGTGAAGCGTTTAGTGAGCAAGAGCTTTGCGTTCTGGCTGATGCAACGCCTTTGGCGGGTTAATCTTCGGTGATGTTTATCGGGCCGACCGAAAAAAAGGGTCGGCCCCTACATTGTTCATGCGCATCGTAGGGGCCGATCTTCTTTTTCGATCGGCCCGCAGCGTCTATTTTACAGCTCGTTCTTAATACAGAACTCTTCCCAGCTCATGCCCAGCGCTTCGGCGTGGCTATGCAGATAGGCCTCAATCGCATCGACCATCACCGCTTTATCCGGCTCTGCCAGCTGAATAGCAAACAGCACGCCGTCCAGTTTCTTTTCGCGCACATATGCCGCATAAGCCCGCTCTTTCTGCAACTCGCGCAGCTGCTCAACGCTCATGCTCATGGTGGACGCTTGCTCAGCGGTCAGATTTTCAATGCCGGCCTTCAAATCCGGGTGCGCCTCAAGAAACAGATCTTTGGCGATGGCGTAATACTCTTCAACGGTTTTCATAACGGTCCTGCGGGGTGACGGTCTGGATAATGGCGGCTAGTGTACACAAGGTGCAGGGCAGGTGAAAGCCGGGCGAGATGCGGGCCGGCGGCTGCTGATCTCAGCGTTTAATCTATCATTTTAGCTGCAGGCTGCGCTTGGTGCTTGCGGCGGGGCAGGTAAAAATTATAACGTAGCGCGTAATTGATTAGCTCAGGATGAAAAAATGAATAAGTGGATGATGGCGGCAGTGACGGCCGTTACGCTCAGCGGCTGTGCGCAGCTACCAAATTATGAAGCGGCGGTCAAAACCGCCCCTCCGGCAGCGCTGGTCGGTAACTGGCAGACGGTTGGCCCGCAGAGTGGGCTGGTGAGTGACCAGGCGATGGCCAGCCTGATTATCAGCCAGGAAGGGGATACCCTGGACTGCCGTCAGTGGCAGCGCGTTATTGCCAAGCCGGGCAAAGTCACCTTTTTCGATGACGAGTGGGTTAACGTGAACAAGCAGATGCGCGTGATGACGCTGGATCTGGAAGGTAACGAGCTGCATTACGATAAGCTGAAGATGCGTAAAGTGGATAAACCGACCGTCGAGTGCCAGCAGGCGCTGGATAAGCAGGCGCAGCCTGACGCCACCCCGCAGCCGCAGCCGTCAACCGTGCCAGCAGCCAGCACCACCTTTACCGCGCCTCAGCCGTAATTCGCAGGTCGTGGCCGCCCGGCCACGACCTGATATCTAACTAATAATCCACACGCTAACCGATCCTGGCGCACAGCGGAACGTGGCAGTGCCCTGCTCGTCGCTGCTCACCGTCTCGCCGATATGGCCCAGCAGGTCGCGCCAGTTTTTCCCGCCGTAGTTTTCCCCCAGCGCCAGGGTTTTCTCACCCGCTTCACCGTTCGACATAATCACCACGCAACCGGAGTGATGATCGGTGCCGCTGCGCGCAAAGGCGATGCAGTTAGGGTGATCGAACCATTCGGTCTGCACTCCGTGGGCATACAGCTGGCGTGCCCGGATCAGCGCTTCCAGTTCGGGGATCACCGGCATCTCTATCTGATACTGCCCGCCGTCGTCACCCTCATCCTCATAGCTGGCGCCGAACAGGTCCGGGTAGAACACCGCCGGAACACCGTTTTCACGCAGCAGGATCAGCGCATACGCCAGTGGTTTGAACCAGGGGTCCACCGGGGCTTCCAGCGCCTGCAGCGGCTGGGTGTCGTGGTTGGCGACAATGGTCACCGCGTGCCACGGATCGGTGGTGACCAGCGTGTCGTTGAAGATCTGGCTAAGGTCGTAGTCAGCCCCCTGTTTCGACGCGTTATGGAAGTTCATCTGCAGTGGGGCGTCAAACAGCATGGTTTTACCGTCCACCTGCTGGATATACTGCTGGAGTTTATCAACCTCATGCGACCAGTATTCGGCGACGATAAACAGCGGCTGCTCCGCCACCTCCTGCACGTGTTCGATCCACTCTTTGTAGAACCAGGCGGGAATATGCTTCACCGCGTCGAGGCGAAAGCCGCTACAGTGCACTTCATCCATCACCCAGCGCGCCCAGTATTTCAGCTCTTCGGTTACCGCGCGGTTGCGGAAGTCGATATTGGCGCCCATCAGATAGTCGAAATTGCCCAGCTCGTTATCGACCTGATCGTTCCAGCCTTCGCCGGTGTAGTCGTTAACGATTTTGAACACGCCGTTCTCATCGGGGTTTTCAATGTGGTCGACGCCGCTGAAGCACTTGTGGTCCCAGATAAACTGCGAATACTGCCCGGCGCGCACCGGGAAGGTGAAGCGGGTCCAGGCTTCGACCTCAATCACTTCCTCGTCGATCTCCTCGCGGTTATCCGGGTTGACGCGGTTAACCTGAATGCGCTCTTTCTCGTCGGCACCCATTTTGTGGTTGAGCACCACGTCAAGGATCACGCCAACGCCGTTAGCCTTTAGCGCCTCCACTGCTGCTAGCAGCTGCTGCTTATCGCCGTATTTGGTGGCGCGTGAGCCTTTCTGCTCAAATTCGCCAAGGTCAAACAGGTCATAGCTATCGTAACCGACCGAATAGCCGCCGGATTCACCCTTATAAACCGGCGGTAGCCAGACGTCGCTGATGCCAATTTCAGCCAGCCATGCGGCACGTTCGGCCGCTTCCGGCCACAGTTTGCCGCCTGTGGGGTAGTACCAGTGAAAGAACTGCAAAAGGGTGGGATTGTGCATATCCGTGCTCCATTTTTCGCCAGACGGGAAAATGAAGTATGGAGTAAGCGCAGCGAAAGGGTGGGCCAGGACGAAATTAATTATTCCGCGCTGGCCCCGGAAAGGTGTTGTATAAAGTCATACTGAGTAAACGTGAGGTTTATCCGTTCGATCCGGTAGGGAACAGCACCACGCCGGCGACATTGGTATAGGCACGATTGACGGACTTCTGGCGGCCGGCCTGCTGGATCAGCAAGGAGATTTCATCCTGGCGTGACTTCAGCAGCTTTTTGACTTCGGCTTCATTATCAAGAATGTGGCGCAGTATCGGGCGCAGCTGCTCCTGAGTACGAGCCGGAACCGGCTCATTCTGCGTAGCCTTAGCCAGCTTTTCCACGGCGCTGAGGTAGTCAACTTCCATATCGATCAGGTCGTCCCACTGGCCTTCACCCGCAAGACGCAGCATCGACTGGCTGTGGGTCAAAATTTCCTGATATATCGCGAGCAGATGTGGGGCAATGTTCATTTATACAGAGTCCTAAACCAGAGCGGTTGTGCCGGAAACCTCTTTCCAGGCATCGGCGATATTGCGCAACAGCGCTTCAACTTCTTCAATTCCGTCGGCATCGTTATCGATATTCGCGCGCAGCAGGCGGTGCACCATATAGCGGTACAAACCCAGCAGATTTTGCGTTAACTCGTCTTCAGAGGACTCATCCAGACCCTGCTTCAGACCGTTGTCGATAATGTTAATGGCTTTGGAGAGCGACTCCCCTTTTTTTACCGTATTGCCGTCCTGCAAAAACAGGCGTGCGCGAACCAGGGCGCTGAGCGCCCCGTCGAACAGCAGAGTGATCAGCTGGTCATTGCTGGCACTCATCACTGCACTTTCCACGCCGACTTTTGCATAGGCCTGGGTACCGCTTGCGCTATACATCATGGCTCCTTACTTGGTTGTACTGCTTGAAGTCTCAAACTGCGACGTCAGATAGCTACTGGTGTTGTTGAGCTTGCTGATCGTCACGTCCAGCGCGGTGAACTGGGTTTTTAAGCGCGCAATAGTGGCATCGATATTGTCGCTGACCTTGTTGTACTGTTGGGTCAGATTGTTCAGCGTTTTGCTGACGCCGTCGGTGGCCGCCTGCACCATGCCGGTGCTGGAGAGCCAGCTGGTCAGGTTGTTAGAGAGCTTAGTCGCGATGCCGGTGGTTTTACCGTCGCCAACGATCATTGCCTTAATGCCGTCCGGATCTTTCGCCAGGGCCGCATCCAGTTTAGTCTGGTCGGTATTCAGCTTGCCGCTGGTTGGATCGGTCGTAATGCCAATCTGTGACAGGGTTTTGTAAGTCGAGGTGCTGCTGGTATTGGTCAGCATATCTTTCATCTGCGACTGTATAGTACGCAGAGTGCTGTCGCCCAGCAGGGCACCATTGGTGGTGTCCTGCGCATCTGTCCCGGCATCCACTTTGGTGTATTTGGTCAGGGAGGCAAAGGCATCCTGCAGGGTGTTATAGGCTGTCACCCAGGCGGCAATCGTGCTGGACGCGCTGCTGGTATCTTTAGTCACGGTCAGCGTCTGGGTGCCGGTGGTTTCCCCGCTCAGGTTCAGCGTGATCCCTTCCAGCGCATCGCTGATAGTGTTGCTGCTGTTCTCAATCTCGACATTGTTAACTGACAGCTTGGCATTCTGCGCCGCGATGCTCTGCGTCATATTACTGCTGCTGGTGCCGTCATAATTGAGCATGCTTTGCAGCGCGCTGTCACCGCTGACGTTGATCGTGGCCGCATTGTCTACGCCGGTTTCGTTCGACGTCATGGAGAGACGATAGCTGCCATCGCCCGTTTTAATAATGCTGGCGGTGACGCCGGCATCGGATTTATTGATCGCGTCACGAATGCCGGTCAGCGAAGAGTTCGCGGCGCTTACCGTCACGTCTACTGCTTTATCACTGCCCGCCAGCTTAATTGAGATAGTGCTGTCAGCCGTCGCCAGCGCGGTGCTGTTACTGCTCTGGGTTGCCGAGGTCAGCGTCTGGGCTGACGCCAGCTGCGTGACGGCAATGGTATATTTACCTGCTACCGCCCCCGTAGTGCTGGTGGCGCTGAAAGCGGTAGAGCTGCTGACTATTTTATTGGCGCTGAACAGCGTGGCGTCATTCAGCTTGGTATTGGCCGTTTGAAAGGTGGTCAGCGCGCTTTTCATGGTGCTGTAGGCGCTCAGCTTTGAGGTGTAAGCCGTCTGCTGTGTTGAGATCGGCTTTAGCGCTGCTTTTTCCGCCGCCTGCATGCTGTCGAGAATCGAGCTTAAATCCAGGCCGGAGCCGATACCCAGGGTAGAGATGCTAGCCATGATATTTCCTTTATAGAGTCAACACGGAGAGTGAATACCGTGGTTATCGGCCATTGATGCACAAAGTTTACGATTAATTATCCGGCGGCAATAAAACGAATAGCGGTAATAAAGAGGGGTATTTCAGCGAGTAGGGGGAAGTGAAAAAAAATCGGCGCGGAACTAAAAAAATTCTAAAGGTTACCGTGGGGCAGACGATAACAACTTTGACGGCGATGAAGCCGGGGGGCAAACAAGCCCAACCACTTAACCCGAAATGATTTAACAGGAAACTTTATCATGGCACAAGTAATCAATACCAACAGCCTCTCGCTGATCACTCAGAACAACATCAACAAAAACCAGAATGCTCTGTCTACCTCTATCGAGCGTCTGTCTTCTGGCCTGCGTATCAATAGCGCGAAAGATGACGCTGCGGGCCAGGCGATTGCTAACCGCTTCACCTCTAACATCAAGGGCCTGACTCAGGCTGCGCGTAACGCTAACGACGGTATCTCTGTTGCACAGACTACTGAAGGCGCACTGTCAGAAATCAACAACAACTTACAGCGCGTTCGTGAACTGACCGTTCAGGCTTCTACCGGTACTAACTCATCTTCCGACCTGTCTTCCATCCAGGACGAAATCAAATCCCGCCTGTCTGAAATTGACCGCGTATCGGGTCAGACTCAGTTCAACGGCGTGAACGTTCTGGCTAAAGACGGCAAAATGTCTATCCAGGTTGGCGCCAACGATGGCGAAACTATCGATATCGACCTGAAGAAAATCGACTCTAAGACTCTGGGTCTGGACAGCTTCAACGTGAACGGTCCTAAAGGTACTCTGACTGCAGCAACTGGTACCGCGGCCTTCAGCGGTTACTACGGTGCGACTACTGCAGTGTCTGGTGCAACTGTTGCTGAATCTGGCGCAACTGACGACCTGTCTACCCGTCTGGGTCTGGCATCTGGCGGCGCAGCTGTTGATGCAACCAACGTCTACAAAGATGAGAACGGTAACCTGTTTGCTAAAGTGACTATTAAGTCAACTTCGGCTGCTGAGACCAACAACCTGAAAGCGAATGGCTTTGATATCGCCAGCGGTGCAAGCCAGGACTTCTACGTAGCGGTTGATCCACAGTCTGCGGACAGCACCTCCACTACCGGTACTGCCCAGTTCAAAATTGATACCAAATCACTGAGCCTGTCTAGCCTGACTACCGGTTCAACTTCTGGCCCTCTGGATAAACTGGACCAGGCGATTGCCAGCGTCGACAAGTTCCGTTCATCACTGGGTGCGATTCAGAACCGTCTGGGTTCTGCGGTGACTAACCTGAACAACACCACCACCAACCTGTCAGAAGCACAGTCACGTATTCAGGATGCTGACTACGCGGTTGAAGTGTCTAACCTGTCTAAAGCGCAGATCGTACAGCAGGCGGGTAACTCTGTGTTGGCTAAATCCAACCAGGTTCCACAGCAGGTTCTTTCTCTGCTGCAGGGCTAATTATCTCCACGATAACCTGGCTAATCAACCCCGCTTCGGCGGGGTTTTTTTTTGCCGGAACATAGTCATTAACGCTGGGATTAGCCGTGTAATTAACGCTTTTTTTCTCAATTGATTCTAAGTGCGCTGGCTATTATGACCAGAATCATTTTCCTCTGCGCAATACGTTGACAGCAAGCAGGAGCCGGGAGAGCCACAGGTCATGACCCAGACAGCCCAAGTTAGCATTATTATTTTTACTCAGTATCCCCTCTGGCTTGATGTTGCGCTTGAAAGCGCACTGGCACAGGATTATCCCCATTGTGAAATTGTGGTTGCCGATTACAGTGGTGATAAGCTTGTAACGCAGCAGCTTGCAGGACGGCTGGATCTGCCGGCAGAGACTGTTCGGCATCTGGTTTTAGAAAAAAACCAGCCTGACAGTTTAGAAAAAAGCATCCGGGCCGCTCGCGGCCGATATGTCAAATGCATGAGCAGCGCTGAGGGGCTGGCACCAGACTGTATCAGCCGTCTGATAAGTGGATTACAGCGTTTCCCGCAGTGCCGGGTTGCCTCATCCAAACGCCAGCGTTTCGACCCGCAAGGTGTGGCGCTGCCAGACGTGCTCTCCACCGCACCATTACACTCAGCGGCCTGTATTATTAATGGTAGAGATTTCCTGCGCTGCCAGATTCGCACAAACTACAGCCTGTTGGGCGGACTTACGGGGTCACTGTTTTACCGTGACGATCTGCTAAAGCTGATGGATGATGGCCACGGTCTGTTAACGCTTGACGGTGAGCAGATGCCGGGTATTGAAGCGCTGATGATTTACAGTAAGCTGCTGGCGCACACCGATCTGCTGTGGTACCCACAAGTGTTAAGCAATATACGCTTCTCGGCCGTTTACAGGCAGCCACACCAGCTGGAAAGTGATGAAAATATTAGCAACGTACGCGATAAGCTGTTTGCTTCACTGAAGTCCCAACCCTGGCTTGCAGAAGGAGGCCTGTCCGAAACGGTGCGTTTGGCTGAACTGACATATCCGGATACTTTTGTTACCAGTAATCTACTCACTACCCAGCAGCGTCATATTGCGAGTGAGGCGATGAAAGAATGGAATAGTCACCGCTCTCTGCAACCCTTCCAGCGCCAACGCCTGCAGCAGCTGTCAGCGGAGTTTCCGCAGCCAGTTAACGTGGCCGTGGTAATAACCGTAACTGCAGAAAACCGGGAAAAGTTACCTGAAACGTTGGCTTCGCTCGAGCATCAGGGAGTTGCGACACTCAAACTGAATCCACTGATTGTAGGGGTGATTGACGAGCCTGTATCAAACCCGCCCTGCTATAAAGCGGATGACGATAGCCGCATTGAGGTAATTAATCGTCTTATTCATCAGCATGACAATGCGTGGTATATCTTTGTTGAGGCGGGCGCCTGTTTTCAGCCATCGGGGTTGATTGCGCTCTCCACTACATTGCTGCAGGCTGACGGCATGTTGGCTATTTTTGCCGACGAGTACTTTTATCTCGGCGATGATCCATCAGGGGTGATTTTCCGCCCGGATTTCAACCTCGATTTGTTCCTCAGTGCCCCAAAAATGATGGCGCAGCACTGGCTTTTTCGTCGTGAACTTTTGTTGGCAGCTGAAGGATTTGACCTGAATTATCCGCAAGCGGCCGAATTTGATTTGATTGTGAAAATGATTGAATCACAGGGGCTTAATGTGGCGGGGCATCTGTCGGAGCCACTGCTGACTGCACAGTTGCCGAGCCGTTCGATTATTGAAGATGCTGCCGTTATTGAACGCCATTTACATAATCGTGGCTATCCTCAGGCGCAGATTGCACTGGACAAATTTTATAACTACCGGCTTCGCTATCAGCATCCTGAGCAGCCTAAAGTATCAATCGTAATTCTGGCCAACTGGCACCTGCCGTCGCTGGTCAGCTGTGTGACAACGCTGTTAGAGAAAACCCGCTATCTCAATTATGAACTGCTCATCGTTGCTGATGGTCAGGCGAGTAGCGGGCGCGATAGCTGGCTGGAAACGATAGCCGGTGTCGATCCGCAACGCATTCGCGTGCTGCCATACCACGGCAACTATCACCACGGCGCAATGGCAAACCTTGCAGCAGAGCAGGCTGCGGGGGAGTACTTGATGCTGATGCACTGCGAGCTGGCGGTGATCGACGGTGAGTGGCTGGATAATCTGCTTAATCATGGACAGCGTCCTGAAGTCGCTGTCGTTGGCGGCAAGCAGTTAACCTCTGAAAATAAGGTTCGTCACGCCGGCTATATACTGGGTATGAACGGTGCGGCAGGTGATGCGTTTCGCGGTATGGACGATAATCATCCTAGCCAGCAGGGACGCCTGCACCTGGACCAGAATTACACGGCCGTCTCGGGTGATTTTATGCTGGTGCGCAAAGCAGTATTTTTCGAGCTGGGTGGGTTTGACTGCGATATCCAGCTTTATGATGATGTCGATTTCTGCCTGCGCGCACGCAATGCAGGCTATATGACGGTATGGACGCCCTATGCACGTATTCTGCGGCCCGCTGCACGTAATAACCCTTTCCCCGGTGAGACGGTGCACTCCTCCAGCAAGCTTAAGCAAATGGAAGAAGATAAGTTATTTGCCCGCTGGATGCCTGTTATCGCCAGCGACCCGGCATTCAACGCCAATCTGTCGTTAAGAAGCCGTCATTTCGATATTGAGGGCGACAGTACATTGAACTGGCGCCCCGCACCGCGCCAGAATCTGCCAGTGTTTCTGGCCCACAATGCAGATCTTACCGGTTGTGGTCACTACCGGATGATGAAGCCCTTTGAGGCAATGCAAAATGAAGGCCTGGCTGAAGGCAAGGTTAGCATGACGCTGCTGAATATCAGTGAGCTTGGACAGTTTAAACCCGACAGTCTGATTATTCAGCGCCGCTACTCTCCCGCTTTTCAGAACTGGATAGAGCGCATCGGTAAACTGCATAACGTATTTAAAGTGTTTGAACTGGATGATTACATCCTGAACGTGCCGATTAAGCACAATAACCGTCAGCATTTTAAACAGGAAATTACCGGACAGCTGCGTAAAAGCCTAAGTTTCTTCGATCGTTTTATTGTCTCAACTGCACCGCTGGCTGAGGCGATGAGCAATATGCATCCGCATATCCAGGTAGTGAAAAACCGCTTGCCTGATGATATATGGGCTCCACTGCAAAGTCTGCGTAACCAGGGGCGTAAACCTCGCGTGGGCTGGGCTGGAGGGGCAAGCCATCGTGGCGATCTGGAGATGATCGTCGATATTGTTAAAGAGTTTGCTAATGAGGTTGAGTGGGTGTTCTTCGGCATGTGTCCCGATAAGCTCAAACCCTTCGTGCATGAATATCACCAAGGGGTGGACATAGCCCTCTACCCTCAAAAACTCGCTTCTTTAAACCTTGACCTGGCGCTGGCTCCGGTTGAGGACAACATTTTTAATATCTGTAAGAGCAATCTGCGCCTGCTCGAGTATGGCGTGTGCGGTATTCCGGTAATTTGCAGCAATGTTGCCTGCTATATGGATGATGACTTGCCCGTCACCCGCGTCAATAACCGATTTATCGACTGGCGCGACGCTATCCGTATGCATCTTGCCGACCCGGATTCCAGCGCACGGATGGGCGCAGAACTTCAGGCGTCAGTGCGTCGTGACTGGATGCTGACTGGAGTTAACGTGGTCGAGTGGGCACGCGCATGGAGTGCAAACTAATCTATGACCCAAACTCCCGTCAGCACGCCGATGCCCTATATTATCTTGGCACCTGGTTACAAAGAGTCCTCACTAGGCATACAGGTGATACATCGCCTGTGTCATCTGCTAAACGAGTCGGGTCAGAGTGCCCGACTTATTGAATGCGATGTGAATCCTGCATGGAATACGCCTGTAATCTCTTTCGAGAATTATCTGGCCTATTCTGAGGGCGGTGAATCCTGCATCGCCATCTATCCGGAAGTGGTTCAGGGTAATCCGCTCAATGCGCCGGTTGTGGTGCGCTATATGCTTAACCGTGAAGGCGTGATTGAAAAAAAAGCGATGAATGCCAAAGGGGAGGATCTCTTCTTTTGGTACCGTTCAGAATTTGCTGGCAAGGCTTTTGCACCCGATATGCTTGAGTTGGAGGCGTATGACACCACGCTATTCTGCGATGATTCGTCAGTAAAAGATCTCGATCTTCTCTATATCAACCGAGTTCCCCGGCAAAAAATTGATTTCACCACGCTGCCTGCAGGCATTCGCGTTCTCTCCATGGAGCAGCCGCTGTCGTTGTCTGAACTGGCTGCCGTTCTGAAGCGCGGGCGCGTGCTTTATACCTATGAATCCTCAGGAACCTGTTTCCTTGCAAACCTTTGCGGCTGTCCGGTAGTGGCGCGTTCCATGCCCGGTTTTGAAACCCTGGCAGTAAATGAAGACACGGTCAGGGATGTGGGCGGTGGGGTAAGCTGGAGTGACGCGCCAGAAGAAATTGCACGCACGCGTCAGGCACTGCCTGCGGTAAGACAGTGGCTGTTTGCTAAACGTGAGAAATTAGCAGATCAGCTTCAGAGATTTATTGTGCAAACACAGCAGCGTGCAGCGGAAATCCGTCAATGGTTGCCTCAATATAGCGTGCAATCCTGGTTAACAGAGCGTGAGCTGACGGCGCAGCAGCAGCAGCAAGTAGTCGATAACATCGCCCGACTGCCGCAGTCGTCAACGCTATTGATTGTGGTGCGCAACGATGGACACAGCCGGGCCAGTCTCGACAGGACGCTCGCCAGTCTGGCCGCATGCCATGCCCACTATCCACATTTTCGGGTAGCGCTGACCACTCCGCTTAACGTGCGAGAAGAAGAGCTGCAGTCGGTAAGCATACTTAGTGACAGTCATACCTTACAGCACGCCGAAGAACAGTGGTTACAGGTGGTGGATGCTGGCGTCACTTTCTGTACTCAAGCTTTCTGCAATCTTGGATTAAGTTTGAGCAACGCTCCAGAGTGTTTCGCGCTGTTTGCCGACGAACTGAAAGAAGAACAGAACGGCGAGCTGGTTGACGCACTGCGGCCAGACTTTAATCTTGATTTGGTATTGAGCACGCCTTGGCTCTATGCGCGGCGCTGGCTGTTCCGACGTGATGCAGTAAACAGCATTGCCCTTGAACTCGACGTCAGCCTGGTCGCCTGGGAGCTGGAGGCGATTACCCGTTTGATTGAACAGCATGACATTACAGGTATCGGCCATCTTAGTGAACCGCTGCTGGTTGTTCCTGAGAGATTGCTGGCGCCCGACCAGATCGATATAGCGGTGATTCAACGTCACCTGCAACAGCGCGGGTATCCCGACAGCTGGGTGCAGTGCGATGGCGACAAGCCTTGGCAGCTTTGCTATGGCGATACGCAGGCCTGTGTCGTATCGATAATTCTTCCTGCCTGCAATAGTTTGCACAATTTGCAGGTCGGTATAGAGCTGATGCTGGCAAAAACCGCGCATGAACAGTATGAAATCATCATTGTGCGCGACGCAGCGACTGACGCAGCAGTGAGTCAATGGCTTGACTCTATTATTCAATCGCAAACTCGCAAAATTCAGGTCGTGAGTGTTGCAGGAAAAGTGAACCAGGCGGCGTTATATAACGCCGGAGCTGTCGCTGCTCAGGGAGACTTCATCCTGCTCATCAATCCACATTTAATTGTCATTCAGCAACAGTGGCTGACGTGTTTACTTAATCATGCCCAGCGACCTGAAGTCGGCTATGTGGGTGGCAAGATTGTTTCGCTCAATCGCAACCTCATTTTATCAGCCGGTGAGATGCTGGGTGGTGAGGAGATGTGTATACCCGTTGGTTATGGTGCATCAATGGACGAAGCGGGATACATGCAGAGGCTGCAAAGTGACCAGAATTATACGGTGCTGAATTACGCTTGCCTGTTGATTAAGAAAGAGGCCTGGATCTGTGTGGCGGGCCTGGACGAGGAGCTAAAGACCCTTAAGCAGCAGAATATTGACCTGTGCCTGAAACTACGTAGGGCCGGTTATATGGCGGTCTGGACACCGCACTCTGTGATTGCCTGCGATGACTTTTATCTTTATCCCTCAGGAAAAG
Source organism: Erwinia sp. V90_4 (assembly GCF_029967685.1). Classification (NCBI taxonomy): domain Bacteria; kingdom Pseudomonadati; phylum Pseudomonadota; class Gammaproteobacteria; order Enterobacterales; family Erwiniaceae; genus Erwinia; species Erwinia sp. V90_4. The sequence goes on from NZ_JASCAQ010000001.1 coordinate 331,286, forward strand.
CGGTCACCACTGAAGAACAGCAGGCTGATTCTGTGCTCCATGCACGATGGTTCCCACTGCTACTACGCGATCCAGCCTATAACGACAACTTTTCCCCGCTGCGTAAATTGTTCAGACTGGAATGTCGCCCGGGAGTTATTGCCCCAGCGTTTGCAGATCGAGCGCTGCCACTGGTACTGGGCGTGGTCCCATCGGGTAATACATTGGCACCCGACTATCATGTGACGGCCATCCAAACGCTGGCGCGTAAGAGGGTGATCGACGCCATCATCATGGAAAGCGCGTTGGATTATGCCTCTATTTACCGCGCTAATGCCGATGCATTGGTGATAAGCAGCGAGCTGCAAGAAAGTACACGGGCCGTTCTTGTATCACTAAAAAAACGACCTGAAACCTTGATTAGTCTGATGACGTCGCCATCGTGGATTGCGGATAAGGGAAGACAAGGCACCGATCTGACAGGGATTGATCGGCTGGTTGTGCAGAACGATGCACAGGCTAAGGCATTGCGCCACCTTGGCCGACCTGTAGTGATCCAGCCGCGTAGTCTTAGCCTTTTCACTTCACAGGTGAAAGCGCTGCATTTTGAGGGAATGAAACCTCGCATACTCTGCAACACATGCGAACTGAGCAGTGTTGATATTGAGCTGGTACAGAATCTGGTGCGCGAGCTAGCCTCAGAGGTTAGCTGGCAGGTACTTGGCCCGCTGCCCGCAGGTTGGGAAGCGTGGATTGAACAGCATTACCGCTATCCGGGCAGTGAATATTATCTGCCGCTGCTGGCCAGTATTGAGACTGACCTGGCGATCATCCCACGTGCTGACAACAAACTGAATCGACTTAAAGATCATTTTAGTCTGATGGAATTTGCCGCCTGTACTATCCCGGCACTGGTTAGTGATGTGGAGAGCTTGCGCTGTCATATTCCTGCCTTGCGGGTGCGTAATCGCAAGGCTGACTGGCAGGATGCCATATGGAGGGCTGCAGCCGACCGTACCGCTTTAAAAGCTTTAGCCCTCAGCGCACAACAATCGCTGCGGAAAACGGACTGGTTAACTGATGAAACAGTGAACGAGCATCTGCGTATATGGTTATCCTAAAAAAGGTTAACGACATGAAAAATAATGTTTTTGTTACCAGTCCCTTACTGCCACCTTTGGAAGAATTTATTCCTTACCTTGAGCAGATCTGGGATAACAAGCAGTTGACCAACGGGGGGCCATTCCACCAGGCGTTGGAGCAGGCGCTAGCTCAATATCTGGGTGTTGAGCATATCTGCCTGTTTGCCAATGGTACACTGGCGCTGGTGACAGCCCTTCAGGCACTGAGGGTGACGGGGGAGGTGATTACTACGCCGTACTCCTTTGTCGCCACGTCTCATTCTCTGCTGTGGAATGGTATCAAGCCAGTATTCGTCGATATTGATCCCGTTACGTGTAATCTTGATCCAGCGAAAATTGAAGCGGCGATCACTTCAAACACCAGCGCCATTCTTCCAGTACACTGTTACGGCATTCCCTGTGATGTTGATCGTATTCAACACATTGCTGACAATTACGGCCTTAAAGTAATCTACGATGCTGCCCATTGCTTTGCCGTAAAACAGCAGGGTCTAAGTCTACTGAATCATGGTGATTTATCGATCCTTAGTTTTCATGCCACTAAAGTGTTTAACACTTTTGAAGGGGGAGCCATTATCTGCCCGGATGCTAAGATAAAACGTCGCATTGATTATCTCAAAAACTTCGGTTTTGCAGATGAAACAACCGTCGTGGCTCCTGGTATTAATGGCAAAATGAATGAATTTCAGGCTGCCTTCGGCATGTTGCAACTCAAGCATATTGACGCAGCATTAGCCGTGCGGAAAACGGTTTACGAAACCTATCGACTTTCACTGGCGCATATTCATGGCCTGACTTTCCTTGACGCACAGGAAAGCACGCAGTGGAACTATGCTTACTGTCCAATATTCATTCATGAGGAATTATTCCCCATTAGCCGCGATCAGCTTTATCAGCTGCTTAAAGATCAGGGGATTTTTGTCAGGCGTTATTTTTATCCGTTGATCTCCGAGTTCCCGATGTACAAGGGCTACGCCTCTTCAGCCGCAGATAATCTTCCAGTAGCAAGTAAAATGGCTCAGTGTGTGTTGTGCTTACCAATTCATCCCACGCTTACTGCTGCAGAGCAAAGTAGGATTATTAATATTGTTCTGGAGGCAAGCGGGGCAAGAGCGGCATGACACAATTAGGGAGTGCCAATACAGGCGCTTCCTCAATACTGAGACTTTAATTGTTGAGAAAGAAATTCACGCTCCAGATCTAGCAGCTTCTTTTTACGGTCTTTTATTTTTTTTGCCGGAGCACCAAAATATACTCCCCATTCTGGAAGACTTTTCGTCACCAAGGAAAGAGCACCAACGCTGGAACCCTCGCCAATCGTGACGCGGGGAAGAATAACAGTCCCTGAGCCAACTATTACATGACGGTCTAATACAACTTCACCTGCTGATACGCTGGTAAATTTTTCGTCAACTGTAGGGTTGGTCAAAAAATTACCTGAGTAATCATCAGTTTTGCTATAAATTTTCACGCCCTGAGAAATACCACTAAAATCATTAAGTGTAATGCCAGCACCTGCGGATAAGAGTGCATAGCCGCCGATATGAATAAAAGAACCTAATGATAAAAATCCTGCTCCACTGGCTACAATTGTGGAATAGCCATCAATTCTGACGTGGTCACCAATCGATATATTTTGTACGCCAATGATGGTACAGTTTTTCGCAATAGCGATATTTTTTCCGAGACGATTGAAGCCGAACTCTTTTAATTCGTCCTCATTATAATAACCCACGTCAAAAGGATTCATGCGTCACCTGCTTATGCAATGTAAAGTTGAGCCATCATCGCCCCGCGCAGAGATAGCCAGGAGTGATGAGATCCTATGTTGAGAGCCATCACGGCTACTCAAACCCTGTCTATCTCAGTTTTAGTGTAAATGAGTCGCTGATCTCTAATGACGGAAATAGCGGCTTTAAAGCGTGCTAATCATAGGGATAGTGATAAAAATTTGCTAAATACACTCCTGAGCAACAAAACCTTCTTACAGATTCGTCACATCCTGCCGATAACTAAGGTCATTGTTATTTAACTTTTGCCACCTGCGTACAGCGACTGTGCGAGGTGAATTTCAGCTTGCTGGAGTGTACTATGCGCTTCAATTATGACTTGTTACCCGGGGAACTGCTGCCGTTTGAGGAGATAAACGACCGCTACAGCAAAAAGTACCCTGACGATAAATCGTTGACTACCCGGGGGTTGCTTAGCCCGTCGACCTCCAGCAAGAACTGGACTATCCGCGCGATATTCGCCAGCAAAGATAGCCATATTCCGCTGGAAGACCTGCTGTTTATCAGCAACGATAACGAACGCAAAAACTACCTGCAGCGCTTCGAACACTATTTGCAGCGCCAGGAGAGCTTCCTCTATTTCCGTCGTCCGCTGGAACCCGCGCCGTGGAATAGCTGGAAGGTGATGGGTGAGAGCAGGGTGCTGGCAATGCTGGATCCGGCATCCATTATGGCGCAAAGCCTGCTGCAACAGCGTGGCTATACCTTAACCCTGCTGCGCAGTGATGAAGAGGATGAGTACTGGCAGCTGTACGACCGCCAGTCGCAGCCGTGCTTCGAATACTCGCGCCAGCTGCAGTTTATTGTGGTGCTGACCTCGCCGCTGCTGCCGCCGCCTGCCGGGGTGATCCAGGGGACGCAGGTCGGGCGGCGTGTAAAAGCCCGGCTGTGGCATCGTGCCAGCCATCATGAGTTCAGCAATGCGGTACGCGCGCGCTACGGCGCCTGCGTCATCACCGGCACGCTGCTAACCGACGAGCAGGCGTGGCCGTGGGTGGAAGCCTGCCACATCGATACGCGGGAAAATGAGCAGGGCTTCCTGCTGGATAACAGCGCGGATAACGGCCTGTTTCTGCGCAGCGACCTGCAACGGCTGTTTGCCAGTAAACGGCTGTCGATTGACCCGTTGAGTGGTTCGGTGCATTTTCGCCGCACGTTACAGGAAGATAACACCCTGCTGCCGTTTTATCAGCAGCTGGAAGGGAAAGTCTGCGCCCTGTGGTCACAGGTGCCGGAGAGCACGCGTCAGCGTTTATCACTGAAAGCCTGATTACGGGGATCCCCGCGTCCTCTTTTTGTGACGCCGGGGATCTTTCAGGGCGACAAAAATGAAATAACCCGCCTTTTTTACCGCTATTCCCCCAATCAAAATGCCCTACAGAAACAGATAATCGTGCCGATAACTTAATTAACGCAGGGTAGGTCAGAGTGAACGATCTATATACCGCCGATGGCGTGATGGACAAACATTCGCTGTGGCAGCGATACATACCGCTGGTTCGCCATGAAGCGTTGCGCCTGCAGGTCCGTCTGCCGGCCAGCGTGGAGCTGGACGATCTGCTTCAGGCTGGGGGTATCGGGCTGCTGAATGCCGTAGAGCGCTACGACGCCCTTCAGGGCACCGCATTTACCACCTACGCCGTTCAACGCATTCGTGGCGCGATGCTCGACGAATTACGCAGCCGCGACTGGGCACCACGCAGCGTGCGCCGCAATGCGCGCGAGGTGGCGGGTGCCATGCATCGGGTTGAACAGGCGCTGGGGCGCACGGCATCCGAGCAGGAAGTGGCTGCGCAGCTTGATGTGTCGCTGGAGGAGTACCGGCAGATCTTGCTGGATACCAATAACAGCCAGCTGTTCTCTTACGACGAATATCGTGAGGAACACGGTGACAGCGCCGAGCTGGTGACGGATGGCCACGAAGAGGCTAATCCACTGCACCAGCTAATGGAAGGGAATCTGCGCGAACGCGTCATTGAAGCGATCGAAGCGTTACCCGATCGCGAAAAAATGGTGCTGACGCTCTATTACCAGGAAGAACTGAATTTGAAAGAGATTGGCGCCGTGCTGGAAGTGGGGGAATCCCGCGTCAGCCAGCTGCACAGTCAGGCGATCAAACGCCTGCGCGCCCGGTTATCGGGAGCGCGCTGACAAAGTCAGTTTTGCACTCTCAACACCAACCGGGGAATCTCGCATGGGATCCAAAATTAAAATGAGGCCGTTGAGCCGTTATTTGAAAGACTACAAACACAGCCAGAGTAACTGTTCCCACTGCGGTAAGGTACTGGACAGAATGGCGCTGGTTTTTCGTGGTCAGATCATTAACAAAGAGGCCATCGCCCGGATGGATCAGCTGATCGACGATCAGGTCTGGTTAAAATTACAGAATGAGCTTACGGCACTGTGCCGTTTTTGTAGCGATATCTTTTGCAACACGCATCCGACTTACTTTGACATCATGGCGTTCAAGCAGTACCTGTTTGAGCAGACCGAAATGAGCCACAGCACCATTCGCGAATACGTTGTTCGCCTGCGTCGCCTCGACGATATGCTGTCAGCGCGTAATTTTCCGGCGGAAAAACTCAAAGGCCCGAGCTGGCATGAGTGCCTGGAAAATGACCTGCCGGATGCCGGCAACAATAACTACCGTATTGCCCTGCGGAAATACGATCAGTTTCTCGGCTGGCAGCGTAATTAATACCCTTCATCCTTGAAGCTGCAACTGCGTTGGCTGCATGCGCTCACCCCAGTCACTTACTCGTGTAAGCTCCTGGGGACTTATGCACTTGCCGCCTTGTTGCAACGCCAATTATTTTGGGTATAGGTAAGTACGAATTCGAAGGTGACCAACCGGTCATCTTCTGTAACACTGTAGGGATAATATTAAACGCCTGCTGCGGAGGCTGCGTTGTCCTTACTGAATATCAATAATTTCCCCCGTCTCGAACTACTGGGTGCGCCCACGCCGTTAGAGCATCTTCCCCGCCTGTCCGAATATCTGGGCCGCGATATCTTTATCAAACGTGACGATGTCACGCCGGTTGCCCTGGGCGGCAACAAGCTGCGTAAGCTTGAATTCCTCGCAGCGGATGCCCTGCGTAACGGTGCCGACGTGCTGCTGACGGCAGGGGCGATCCAGTCTAACCACGTGCGCCAGACGGCGGCGGTGGCGGCGAAGCTTGGCCTGAAGTGCGTGGCGCTGCTGGAAAACCCGATTGGAACCCACTCTGCCAACTATCTCAGCAACGGTAACCGCCTGCTGCTGGAGCTGATGGGCACCGAGATCATTATGGTCGATGCGCTGCACGCGCCGGATGCGCAGTTAGAAGAGCAGGCCACGCTGCTGGAAGCCCAGGGCTTTCGCCCGTATGTGGTGCCGGTCGGCGGGTCGAACGCGCTGGGTGCGCTGGGCTACGTTGAGTGCGCGCAGGAGATCGCCCATCAGAGCGAAGGCGTGGTCGATTTTGCCGCAGTGGTGGTTGCCTCCGGCAGTGCCGGGACGCATGCCGGGCTGGCGGTGGGGCTGGAGCTGCTGCTGCCGGACACCGAACTGGTGGGCGTCACCGTGTCGCGCAAAGTGGCGGATCAGCTGCCAAAGGTGGAGAAGATCCGCGCCGAGCTGGCGCACTCATTAGCCGTGACCAGCAGCGCGCCAATTACGCTGTGGGATGACTATTTCGCGCCGCGCTACGGCGAGCCGAATGAAGAAGGCATGGAAGCGATTAAACTGCTGGCGCGTCTGGAAGGTATCTTCCTTGATCCGGTCTACACCGGCAAGGCGATGGCCGGGCTGATCGACGGTATTGCGCAACAGCGCTTCCGTCGTGAAGGGCCGATTGTGTTTGTTCATACCGGTGGTTCACCGGCGTTGTTTGCATATCATCAATAATAATGGGGTTGCTATGAAATTTTCGAAAGTTCGTCGCCAGTTGGTGATGGGAACCATGGCGCTGGCGCTGGTCGGCGGTATGACTATGCAGGCACAGGCAGCGGATGAAAACCTGCTGGCGAAAGTCAAAGAGCGCGGTTCGCTGCAGGTGGGGCTGGAAGGCACTTATCCGCCGTTCAGCTTCCAGGATGAGAATGGCAAGCTGGCCGGCTTTGAAGTCGACTTCGCCGAGGCGCTGGCGCAGCACCTGGGCGTTAAGGCCAGCCTGAAGCCGACCAAGTGGGACGGTATGCTGGCGTCCCTTGACTCTAAGCGCATCGATGTGGTGATCAACCAGGTCACTATCTCCGACGAGCGTAAGAAGAAGTATGACTTCTCTACGCCTTATACCATCTCCGGTATCCAGGCGCTGACCAAAAAGGCCAACGCGGGCAGCATCACCAAGCCGGAAGATCTGAGCGGCAAGAAAGTCGGCGTGGGTCTTGGCTCAAACTACGAGCAGTGGCTGCGCGAGAACGTGAAGGGCGTGGACATCCGTACTTATGATGATGACCCAACGAAATACCAGGATCTGCGCGTAGGCCGTACCGATGCCATCCTGGTCGATCGCCTGGCGGCGCTGGATCTGGTGAAGAAAACCGGCGATACCATGGCGGCAGCAGGCCCGGCATTCTCCCGTCAGGAATCAGGCGTGGCGCTGCGTAAAGGCAACGCTCAGCTGCTGGATGCTATCAACAAAGCGATTGCTGATATGCAGAAAGATGGCACCATGAAGAAGATTTCTGAAAAATGGTTTGGTACGGACGTAACTAAATAATGCACGAAAGTCTGCAACTGGTGCTGGATTCAGCACCATTTTTACTTAAGGGCGCACTGTTCACGCTGCAGCTGAGTATTGGCGGGATGTTCTTCGGCCTGCTGCTCGGCTTTTTGCTGGCGATGATGCGCCTTTCCCATTTCTGGCCGATTGCCTGGCTGTCGCGTTTTTACGTTTCAATTTTTCGCGGCACGCCGCTGATCGCCCAACTGTTTATGATCTACTACGGCCTGCCGCAGTTCGGCATTGAGCTGGACCCGATCCCGTCGGCGATGATTGGCCTGTCGCTGAATACGGCGGCGTATGCTTCTGAATCCCTGCGCGGGGCGATTGCCGCCATTGAGCGCGGGCAGTGGGAAGCGGCGGCCAGTATCGGCATGTCGCGCTGGCAGACGATGAAGCGGGTGATCCTGCCGCAGGCGGCACGCACCGCGCTGCCGCCGCTCGGCAACAGCTTTATCAGCCTGGTTAAAGATACCTCGCTGGCGGCCACCATTCAGGTGCCGGAGCTGTTCCGTCAGGCGCAGCTGGTCACCTCGCGCACGCTGGAAGTGTTCACCATGTATCTGGCGGCATCGCTGATTTACTGGGTGATGGCGACGCTCCTCTCCTTCCTGCAAAGCCGGCTGGAAGATCGTGTCAACCGCCAGGATCGGGAGTCGAAATGAGTACCATTGAAGTCAGTCAGCTGGTAAAGAAATTTAACGGCCAGACGGTGCTGCACGGCATCGATCTGACGGTAAATGCCGGGGAAGTGGTGGCGATTATCGGGCCAAGCGGCTCCGGGAAAACCACGCTGCTGCGCAGTATTAACCTGCTGGAAGTGCCGGATAGCGGCACCATTCAGGTCGGGGCGATCCGCGTGGACGCCGCACAGTCGATGTCGAAGCAGAAAGAGCGCGTGCGCCAGCTGCGCCAGCAGGTCGGCTTTGTCTTCCAGAACTTCAATCTGTTTCCGCACCGTACGGTGCTGGAGAATATCATTGAAGGGCCAACCATTGTTAAAGGGGAGCCAAAGGCAGAAGCGATAGCGCGCGCCCGTCAGCTGCTCGAACGGGTGGGGTTGCAGGGCAAGGAAGAGAGTTATCCGCGCAAGCTTTCCGGCGGCCAGCAGCAGCGCGTGGCGATTGCCCGTGCACTGGCGATGCGCCCGGAGGTGATCCTGTTTGATGAGCCGACCTCGGCACTGGATCCGGAGCTGGTGGGAGAAGTACTGAACACCATCCGTTCGCTGGCGCAGGAGAAGCGCACCATGGTGATCGTCACTCATGAGATGAGCTTCGCCCGCGATGTGGCCGACCGCGCCATCTTTATGGACCAGGGTAAAATTGTGGAGCAGGGTGCCGCCCGCGAGTTGTTCTCTAATCCGCAGCAGCCGCGCACGCGCCAGTTCCTCGATAAATTCCTCAATCATTAAGTCTTCAGCGGGTCGACCAGAAAAGAAGGTCGACCCCTGAGGTATTCCCATAAAAATTAATCCCAATATTATCGCGGAACGTCAGGCGTCAGGTTTCAGGAGGGAGCATCAGCGTCGCGGTTTGAAAATCCACAGCGAGCACGAGGATAGTGGGGGATGAGCCTGGCCCGCAGGGACCGCCCACTGAAAGTCATTAAGGTTATTCTTAAAAGCCCACGGCAAACACCCGGAATAACCGTGGCTTGTTCCAGCAACGGCTGGGATAACGGTCAATTAGGACGATCCTCATAGTGATTAGCAGGCTAACGAGAGATACTTATCCAGTTAAAATAATTTTACTGGATTTTGATTATGTCTGTCTCTGGCAAGCAAGAAGTATTATGGATTAATACATTAAAAGGTGGCTGTATACTGCTGGTGGTTTTACATCACACCATCATCACGACGTTTATTCCATCATTGCAGTATTTAACGGCGGGGTTGTTACCGGCTGATATGTGGGTAGTGTTTAATAAATATCTCTCGCCGCTGCGTATGCCAGCGTTCTTTTTTGTTTCAGGCTTGCTGGCGGCTAGTGCCATCAGCAAAAAGAGCTGGAGCGAGGTATTTACTAAAAAATTCACCAACATCATTTATCTTTACATTCTGTGGGGCATTATCCAGTGGGTCAGTATTTATAATATCTCGACCAATTTAATTGGTCAGAAGCTCTCCTCTTCGGTCAATGCCGCCTATGCAGGATCGCCACTGGAATTTATTAAATTACTGACGCTGTCGATGACCAGCCTGTGGTATCTGTACGCGCTGGCGGGTTATTTCCTCGTGGCGAAACTGTTCCACAGCCAGAAAGTGGCACTACTGGTGGTGGCAATTTTAGTTAATTACGCCACCCAGTTTAATCTGGTTCCTGGCTGGGGGCCGAACAGCGTGGCGCAGAACTTTGTCTACTTCCTGCTGGGCGCCTTCTTTAGCCATACCCTGATTGAGATCAGTCAGCTGTCGCGCCGTCATCTGGCGCTGCTGGCCGGGATGCTGGTGATTGGCGTGGCGCACCACGCCGCCGGCATGATGAAGAACCCGTTCTACTGCATGGTCGCAATTGTGTTTGGCATCGTGCTGTGCCGGGCGCTGAACAACCGCTTCAATATGGGGTGGCTGAACTGGATTGGCCGCAATACGCTGCAGATCTACGTGCTGCACCGTATCTTTATTGAACTGCTGGGATTGACCATGCTGACGCTGGCAGTGAAGTACAGCTTGTTCGACAACCAGGCCTTCTCACTGGCGTGGGCGCTGGTACTGCCAGTGTTTGCCGTGAGTATCACAACCTGCATTTCGCTGGTCGCCTGGACGCTACTTAATCGTGGTCCTGGCAAGGCGCTGTTTATCTATCCGCGCCTGTTGCGTAAACCGCAGGCGGCGGAAAAAATTGCCAGCAATGGCTGACACTGTTCTCTCTGGCCGATTTATTCGGCCATTTTTTTACCATTAAATAAATATAAAAATAATTAATCAGTATCCATTCTGGCATGACGGAGGATGTACCAGAACCCTTTACCAACATCGGACCACTACAGCTGGAGTATTTAATGAATACACCTCAGAAGAAAGAGATCGCCTGGGTAAATACCCTGAAAGGCGGTTGTATTTTGCTTGTTGTGCTATACCACGTCGTTTTACCCGGTTATGCCGAAATGGTTTCTCATCTTACTGCCGGGCTGTTACCGGCTAAATTATGGGTGGCCTTTAATAACACTTTATCTCCGTTACGAATGCCGGCATTTTTCTTTGTCTCCGGCCTGCTGGCGGCAAATGCTATTTCTAACCGGCCCTGGAAACAGGTGTTCACTTCACGCGTCACCAATCTTTTTTATCTCTATTTTCTCTGGGGCGTGATCCAGTGGCTGATGATTAATGGCGTATCCAACAATATCATGGGCGATCATCTGTCGGATAATATCAACGCCGCCTGGGCCGAAACCCCCTGGCAGTTTCTCAAGCTGATGCTGCTGGCGATGAGCTCCTCCTGGTATCTGTATGCGCTGGGGTTGTTCTTCCTGGCTGCCAAGCTGTTCCGCCAGCAAAAAACGCTGGTGATGCTGGCGGCGGTGCTGCTGAACTATGCGGCAGTTACCAAAGTGATCCCAGGCTGGGGCCCGGAAAGCCTGTCGCAATACTTTATCTTCTTCCTGTTTGGCTCATTTTACAGTGCGATCCTGATCCGCTGGAGCGAATGGCGGCGGGATAACGTGCTGCCGTGGGTGGTACTGCTGGCGCTGTCGCTGGTGCACATCTGGCTGGGCCTGGATAAGAGCCTGTTCCTGTGCGTGCTGGCAATTCTCGGCTGCATCGCCGCCTGCCGCCTCCTTAATCAGTACTTCAGCATGAAGTGGCTCAACTGGGTGGGGAAAAACACGCTGCAAATCTATGTGCTGCACCGCATCTTTATTGAGTTCTTTGGTATGTCGGCGATCCTGTTTGCCGTCAGCCATCAGCTGTTTGCCAGTAAAGCATTTTCCATGCTGTGGGCAATCGCTTTCCCGCTGGTGATGGTGGGGCTGTGCGTCGCCTGTTCGGTGGGGATTTGGACGCTGCTGAACCGCGGCTGGGGTAAATCGCTGTTTATCTACCCGAAGCTGCTGCGCATGAAGTTCGATAGCTAAGTCGCGAAGGGAGCATGCCTGAAGAGGGTCGGGCATGCCGACCCCCTGCGGCCGGTGCGTCACTTACCCAGGAAACTTATCACGCTAGTGTTAAATTCCTCTGGGCAGGCGATGTTGGACAGATGTGCCGCCGGTAGCACCTCCAGACGAGCTTTGGCGATATGCTGATGCAGCCACTGGGCCTGGACCAGTGGGGTAATGGTGTCAAATTCTCCGGCGACAACCAGCAGCGGCAGGTTAATCCGCCCGGCATCAGCATGCAGGTCAGCCTGAGCCAGGACATCGCAGCACGCGGCATAGCCGACGGCACTGCCGTGTGACAGCTGCATCACCAGTCGGCTGACTTGAGGATGCGCATGGCGGATAAATTCTGGGGTAAACCAGCGTGCGGAAGAGCCGGCAGCCACCGCTGACAACCCCTGTTCGCGTACCTGCCGCGCCCGCTGCAGCCAGGCCTCCTCACTGCCGATACGCGCGGCCGTATTGGCCACCACCATTTTTCGGAAACGGGCAGGGTAATGACGCGCCAGCCATAATCCGGTTAATCCTCCCATCGAGATACCGCAGAAGCTGGCATTTTCCACGTCGAGATGATCGAGCAGGGCGATAACGTCGCGCCCGAGGATCTCCAGATTCAGCTCACAGCTGGGTAGCGGTGTGCTGCCGTGCCCGCGTGGGTTATAGCGCAGCACGTTAAAGTCGCGGGTCAGGGCCGCCATTTGCGGCTGCCACATATCCCAGGTGGTGCCTAATGAGTTGGCCAGCACCAGCATCGGAGCTTCTTTCGGGCCATCCAGGCGATAGTCAATATTCATCTCAACTCCTTTCAATGATCAGCGCAATGCCCTGGCCGACACCAATACACATTGCGCAGAGTCCAAAGCGTGCGCCGCTTTTTTGTAGTTGCCAGGCGGCATTCATCACCAGCCGGGCGCCGGATGCGCCCAGCGGGTGGCCGAGGGCGATGGCTCCGCCGTTTGGATTAACGTGCGCAGCGTTATCGGGTAAGCCAAGATCGCGCATCACCGCCAGCACCTGGGCGGCAAAGGCCTCATTCAGTTCGATCACATCCATCTGATCCAGCCTCAGTTTTGCCTGGCTCAGCACCTTACGAATCGCACCGGCGGGGCCAAACCCCATCAGCGCGGGTTCAATGCCGCTCACCGCGCTGGAAACAATCCGCGCCAGCGGCTGCAGCTGATGCTGCTGCACGGCGCGCTCGCTGGCCAGCAGCAGGGCACAGGCGCCGTCATTCAGACCCGAAGCATTGCCGGCGGTGATGCTGCCCTGCGGATGGACCACCGGCTTGAGTTTTGCCAGCATCTCCAGCGTGGTGTGACGTGGATGCTCATCGCGCACCATGTGCAGGGCGGCCCCTTTGCGCTGAGGAATGGTCACGTCCATCAGCTGCGGTTGATAAAATCCGCTCTCCTGAGCGTCGACCGTGCGCTGCTGGCTACGCAGGGCGTAAGCATCCTGATCGGCGCGGCTAATAGTAAACTTCAGCGCGACATTTTCTGCCGTTTGCGGCATCGATTCGACACCGTAAAGGGCGTCCATTTGCGGATTAATCAAGCGCCAGCCCATGGTCGTGTCCTCCAGCTTCATACTGCGGCTGAAGGGGTGCTCTGCTTTGCCCATCACAAAAGGAGCGCGCGACATGCTTTCCACCCCGCCCGCGATCGCCAGTGAGGCTTCGCCGCTTTTGATCGCCCGCGCGGCTATGGCGACCGCATCAAGACTGGACCCGCATAAGCGGTTAATGGTGCAGCCGGGCACAGAAGCGGGTAGCCCGGCCAGCAGCAGCGCCATGCGTGCGACATTGCGGTTATCTTCCCCGGCCTGATTCGCACAGCCGTAAAGCACATCATCCAGCGCCTGCCAGTCCAGACGCGGGTAACGCTCGAACAGGGCCTTCAGCGGCAGGGCAGCAAGATCGTCGGTGCGAACCGTTGCCAGGCTGCCGTTGAGCTTGCCGAACGGGGTACGAACGGCATCACACAGCCATGCACTATTCATCAGGTCCTCCTGGGGCAAACGTCAGCGCCACCGGGGTAATTGCCTGCAGCTGCTGCGGGGTGATATCGGTTAATATCTCCCGCACCCTCAGTCCCTGCGGGCTGACATCCATCACGGCCAGATCGCTGTAAATCCGGCTGATGCAGCCAATGCCGGTCAGCGGATAGCTGCACTGCGCCACGATTTTGCACTGCCCTTTTTTCGTCAGATGTTCAGTCATTACAAATACCTGACGCGCCCCGCTGGCCAGATCCATCGCGCCGCCGACCGCCGGAATCGCGCCGGGTTTACCGGTGCTCCAGTTGGCCAGATCGCCATATTGCGACACCTGGTAAGCGCCAAGCACGCAAATGTCGAGGTGCCCCCCGCGCATCATGGCAAACGAATCCCCGTGATGAAAATAACAGCCGCCTGGCAGCAGCGTGACGGGCTGCTTACCCGCGTTGATCAGGTCTGGGTCCTCATTGCCACTGGCAGGTGCCGGGCCCATGCCAAGGATGCCGTTCTCGCTGTGCAGGAAAATATCTTTATTGGCGGGAAGATAGTTGGCGATTTGCGTTGGCAGGCCGATGCCAAGATTGACGTAGGCTCCGTCCGGGATATCGCGGGCGATGCGCTGCGCCAGCTGGTTATGCGTGAGGCGGATGAGTTGCATTGTGTCACGCTCCTGAGGCGATCGTTGCGGGGCAGAGATTGGCTGAACAGACCACGCGCTGCACAAAAATACCGGGAGTCACCACCGCCTCCGGGTCCAGCTTGCCCAGCGCGACGTGGCGGGAGACTTCAGCGATGGTGCAGCGGGCAGCCATCGCCATAATCGGGTTGAAATTGCGTGCCGCTTTGCGATAGACCAGGTTACCCCAGCGATCGCCGCACTGTGCTTTGATCAGAGCAAAGTCTGCCTTCAGCGCCAGTTCCAGCACGTACTGCCGCCCCTCAATTTCGCGCGTCTCTTTGCCCGCAGCCAGCTCAGTACCGAAACCCGTTGGGGTAAAAATGGCCCCCAGCCCGCTGCCACCCGCCTGAATACGCGCCACAAGATTGCCCTGAGGCACCAGCTCCAGCTCAATCTCTCCGCGGCGGTAGAGGTCGTCAAATACCCATGAGTCACTCTGGCGCGGAAAGGAACAGATCATCTTGCGCACGCACCCCGCTTTGAGCAGTAGCGCCAGACCCGAATCAGCGTTGCCAGCGTTGTTGCTGACCAGCGTGAGGTTCTGCGGCCGCCGCCGAATCAGTGCGTCCAGCAGCGCATAGGGCTGTCCTGCCGGGCCAAATCCGCCAATCATCAGCGTGGCACCATCGTGAATGTCAGCCACGGCTTCATCGGCCAAAAACAGACTTTTGTCGATCATCTCGCTCCTCCTGAGTTTGAGTCATCAGGGTGCTGACTTCACCGGTGAAAAAATAACCTAAAAGTGTCATTGGCACTAAAAGACGGTTTTATCGCAAGTTATGTGAGCTGGGGCGAACAGGCGCGATCTGCGCATCCTGATACCGCGGGTCAATCATTTTCAGCAGGATTTGGCTATCCCCGATCGGCAGGGTTCTATAGCGTGAAGCGATGATCAAAACTATTGAAACGCTACTTCTTGATGTTCCTGCTATCCGTCCACATCGCCTGGCAATGGCCACGCTTCGGGTGCAAACGCTGGTGCTGGTCCATCTGGTGTGTGAGGACGGGTTTGAGGGCTGGGGAGAAGCCACCACCATTGGTGGTCTGAGCTACGGCGA
The DNA here is from genome assembly GCF_029967685.1 of Erwinia sp. V90_4. NCBI lineage: Bacteria > Pseudomonadati > Pseudomonadota > Gammaproteobacteria > Enterobacterales > Erwiniaceae > Erwinia > Erwinia sp. V90_4. The sequence goes on from NZ_JASCAQ010000001.1 coordinate 346,736, forward strand.
CGAAAGCCCCGAGAGCGTCAAAGTCAATATTGACCGCTGGATGACGCCGTTACTGATCGGTCAGGATGCGCGCCGCATCGCCCAGCTGATGGCGCGCCTGAATAAATCAGTGCAGGGCAACCGCTTTGCTAAATGCGCAATTGAAACCGCCTTGCTGGACGCTCAGGCACGGCGCCTGAATATTGCGCTCAGTGAACTGCTGGGAGGACGGGTGCGCGATGCGCTACCGGTGGCCTGGACGTTGGCCAGCGGCAGCACCGATAAAGATATTGCCGAAGCCCGGCAGATGTTAGCCCTGCGCCGTCATCGTATTTTTAAACTCAAAATCGGCCTGCGCGATGTCGATGCGGACGTAGCGCACGCGCTGGCCATCAGGCATGCGTTGGGGGATGAGGTCAGCGTGCGCGTCGACGTTAACCAGGCCTGGAGCGAGCGACAGGCCGAGCGCGGAATGGCCGCACTGGAAGCCGGCGGCATTGAGGCGGTTGAGCAGCCGATTGCGGCAGAAAATCGTGCCGGGCTGGCGCGACTGGCGCGGCGTTTCAGCCTGCCGGTCATCGCTGACGAAGCGCTGAAAGGGCCGCACGATGCCTTCGAGCTTGCCCGCCATGTTGCCGCTGATGTGTTCTCGATAAAAATTACCCAGTCCGGCGGGCTGACGCAGGCGCGCCGGGTTGCCGATATTGCCCAGCTGGCAGATATCGCGCTTTACGGGGGCACTATGCTGGAAGGCGCCGTAGGCACGGCCGCCACGGCACATCTCTGCTCCACCTTCAACGATTTGAGTTTTGGCACTGAGCTGTTTGGCCCGCTGCTGCTAACCGAAGATATTCTCAGTGAACCGCTAGTTTATCGTGATTTTATGCTGCAGGTCCCGACCGGGCCTGGGCTGGGCATTGCCCTCGATCGCGACAAAATCGCGGCGCTGCGGCGCCCTTAACAGGAGGACATATCAGCATGCTGTTTCACGTAACCATGGATGTGAATTTGCCGCAGACGATGGCGGAAAATGTCGCCAGCGAACTTAAGGCACGGGAAAAAGCTTACTCTCAGGCGCTTCAGCGTGGCGGCAAGTGGCGACATATCTGGCGCATTGCCGGGCACTACTCCAACGTTAGCGTTTTTGACGTCGACAGCGTTGAGGAGTTGCACCAGCTGCTGAGTGAGCTGCCGCTTTACCCCTTTATGACGATGCAGATAGTGCCACTGTGCCGCCATCCTTCAGCGGTCCGCGTGGATGACCGTTAAAACTTTTCTCTGCCTGAGCTGTACCTGAAATGGAGCGTCAATATGAACAGCAAAGAGATCGACAACCTGGTTAACCGCTTTATCGTCAAAACCGCGAAAGGCACGGTTAACCCACGTATTCAGCAGGTCACCGTTCGTCTCCTTAGCGATCTGTTTAAGGCGATTGAGGATCTGGACCTGCAGCAAACAGAGATCTGGAAAGGGCTGGAATATCTGGCCGATACCGGTATCGCTCAGGAAATGGGGCTGCTGGCGGCGGGAACCGGACTGGAGCGTTTTATGGATATCCGGGCGGATGAGGCCGAAATCAAGGCGGGGCTGCACGGCGGCACACCGCGCACCATCGAAGGCCCACTCTATGTGGCCGGGGCGCCAGTCTGTCAGGCCTGGGCGCGACTGGACGATGGTTCTGAAGATAACCAGGGCGAAGTGCTGTTTATGCAGGGCACGGTATGGAACGAAAAGGGTCAACCGCTACCCGGCGCCAGCGTTGAAGTCTGGCATGCCAATACCCTCGGTAATTACTCGTTCTTCGATAAAAGTCAGAGCGCGTTTAACCTGCGTCGTACCCTTATTACCGATCGACAAGGGCGCTATCAGTTCCGCAGCATTGTGCCGTCAGGCTATGGCTGCCCCCCTGACGGGCCGGTGCAGCATCTGCTTAATCAGCTGGGGCGGCACGGTCGGCGTCCGGCACATATTCACTTTTTCGTGACTGCCGCCGGCTACCGTAAGTTAACCACCCAGATCAACATTGATGGTGATGAATACCTGTGGGACGACTTTGCTTTTGCCAGCCGCGAAGGCCTGGTGCCTGAAGTCCATAAAGTGAACTCGCCAGAACAGATAGCCAGTAAAAATCTGAGTAAACCCTTCACCTCAATCGACTTCGACTTCACGCTCTATCAGGAGCGCGCTGCCGTGCCTGACTCGGTCGTTGAACGCCGACATGCGCAGGGATAGATGAGACGGGTCGACCGCAGTAACCGGTCGACCCGGGCGATGTGCTGATTAACCAATCGTCATCAGACTGGCATTTCCCCCCGCCGCAGCGGTATTGACGCTCAGCGAACGCTCCAGCAGCAGGCGCTCCAGCAGCAGATTGGTTTCGCCGCGGGCAAAGCCCTGCACCGAAACAATTGCGCCATCGCGGGCCGCTACGGCCTCACACAGGCTGCGCAGCTGATCGGCATCGCCATGATAAATCACCGCATCAAAGGTGGTGCTCTCCAGCGGCTTTGCGGCCAGCGAAATACGCTGCTGCACAATCGCAGGGAGCTGCTGGCGCAGAGTGCGATGCAGATCGTCGTCCGCCCACAGCGCCTGGCTACCGACTGCCGTCACGGCCGCCAGCTGCACCAGCGCGTCCTGCTCGTTATCCGCCAGGCACAGCACCTGTTCGCGCGGCAGCAGGGCAAAGGTGTTGCGCTCGCCGGTTGGGCCAGGCAGCAGGCGCACGGTTCCGCCCTGGCCCAGCGCCTCGTAGCGCGCACAGCAGGCGGCGAGTTCCGGACGATCTTTCGCCCATTCGCTTAGCGCCTGATGCGGCGCCAGCAGAGCAGGGCGCAGAACGGCATCGACCGGGCGCTCTTTATCCTGACGATCGAGCGTCACGCGCAGTGCGCCGTCCGGGCGGTGCGACAGCAGGCGGTAAAGATAGAGCGGGCCACCGGCTTTCGGACCGGTACCGGAGAGACCCTCGCCGCCAAAAGGCTGCACTCCGACCACGGCACCGACCATGTTGCGGTTAACGTACAGGTTGCCAACGTGGGCTTTCTGCGTTACCTGAGCAATGGTCTCATCAATACGCGTGTGTACGCCGAGCGTCAGACCGTAACCGGAGGCGTTAATATGCTCGATAATCTGCGGCAGCGCGTTACGCGCATAGCGCACCACGTGCAGTACCGGGCCAAACACCTCTTTGGTCAGGTCCGTCACGCTGTTCAGCTCAATCAGCGTTGGCATCACAAAGGTGCCGGTCTGCCATTCGTGGCGATCTGCTGCCTGCGGCTGCGCGGCCTGGAACACGCTAAAGCCCTTGCTGCGCATAGTCTGGATATGCTCATCAATATTGCTTTTGGCCTCGGCATCAATCACCGGGCCGATATCGGTTGAGAAGCGCTCCGGGTTGCCCATGCGGCACTCGGCCATGGCACCGCGCAGCATCTGCAGCGTGTGCTCCGCCACGTCATCCTGAATACACAGCAGGCGCAGCGCCGAGCAGCGCTGGCCTGCGCTGTCGAACGCCGAAGCGACGATATCCGTCACCACCTGCTCGGTCAGCGCCGAGGAGTCGACGATCATCGCGTTCATGCCGCCGGTCTCTGCGATCAGCGGAGTCGGGCGGCCCTGCGGATCGAGGCGCCCGGCAAGGTTACGCTGCAGCAGGGTGGCAACGGCGGTAGAGCCGGTAAACATCACGCCGCGCACGCGCTCGTCCTGTACCAGCTGGGCGCCAACGGTTTCGCCGGCGCCCGGCAGCAGTTGTAACGCGCCAACCGGCACGCCAGCCTCATGCATAATGGCCACGGCCTGCGCGGCGATCAGCGGGGTCTGCTCGGCCGGCTTCGCCAGCACGCTGTTACCCGCCGCCAGCGCGGCAGCCACCTGGCCGCTGAAGATCGCCAGCGGGAAGTTCCACGGGCTGATGCAGACCACCGGGCCTAGCGGACGGTGGGTTTCGTTATCAAAATCGTCGCGCACCTGGCCCGCATAGTAGTGCAGGAAGTCTACGGCTTCACGTACTTCGGAGATGGCATTGCTGAAGGTTTTACCGGCTTCACGCACCAGAATGCCGATCAGTTGCTGCATCTGGCCTTCCATCATTACTGCGGCGCGTTCGAGTATCGCGGCGCGCTCCTGCGGCGGGGTGGCAAACCAGATCGCTCCTTCGCTGACGGCGGCATTGAGCGCGGCGGAGACTTCTGCGCGGGTGGCGCTGCGCACATAGCCCACCACATCTTTCGGCTCGGCGGGATTAACCACCGCCACGCTTTCACCGCTTTCCAGTTCGGCATCAATCAGCGGCTCTACCTGCCAGCTCTGGCTGGCGCTGTTCAGCAACGCGCTGGAGAGCGAGGCAAGGCGGTGCTCGTTAGCGAGATCCAGACCGGCGGAGTTCTGACGTTTCTCACCGTACAGATCGCGCGGCAGCGGGATTTTCGGATGCGGCAGACCCAGAGCGCCTTCAGCGTGCGCCAGCTTCTCGACCGCTTCCACCGGGTCGGCGACCAGCTCGTCAAGCGGCAGCGTGGCGTCGGCGATACGGTTAACGAACGAGGTGTTAGCGCCGTTTTCCAGCAGGCGGCGCACCAGGTAGGCCAGCAGGGTTTCATGCGTGCCGACCGGAGCATAGATGCGGCAAGGGCGGTTGAGCTTGCCGTCCGCCACTTTACCGACCACCTGCTCGTACAGCGGTTCACCCATGCCGTGCAGGCACTGGAACTCATACTGGCCAGGATAGTAGTTGTTGCCCGCCAGCTGGTAGATGGCTGCCAGCGTGTGGGCATTGTGGGTGGCGAACTGCGGATAGATCAGGTTTGGCACCGCCAGCAGCTTGCGCGCGCAGGCCAGGTAAGAGATGTCAGTGTAGACCTTGCGGGTGTAGACCGGGTAGCCTTCCAGGCCGTCCATTTGGGCGCGTTTGATTTCGCTGTCCCAGTAGGCGCCTTTCACCAGGCGGATCATCAGGCGGCGACGGCTGCGCTGGGCGAGGTCGGTCAGGTAGTCGATCACCAGCGGGCAGCGTTTCTGATACGCCTGAATCACGAAGCCGATACCGTTCCAGCCTTCCAGCTCCGGTTCGAAGCACAGTTTTTCCAGCAGGTCGAGCGACAGCTCAAGGCGGTCGGCCTCTTCAGCATCGATATTAATGCCGATGTCGTAGGAGCGTGCCAGCAGCGTCAGCGATTTAAGGATTGGGTACAGCTCCTCCATCACGCGCTCGTACTGGGCACGGCTGTAGCGCGGGTGCAGTGCGGAAAGCTTAATTGAAATGCCCGGACCCTCATAAATGCCGCGCCCGTTAGAGGCTTTACCAATCGCGTTGATCGCCTGCTGGTAGGAGAGCAGGTAGGCTTTCGCATCCTGCGCCGTCAGCGCCGCTTCGCCCAGCATATCGTAGGAGTAGCGGAAGCCTTTCTCTTCCAGCTTGCGTGCGTTAGCCAGCGCCTCGGCAATGGTCTCTCCGGTGACGAACTGTTCGCCCATCAGGCGCATCGCCATATCCACGCCTTTGCGGATCAGCGGTTCGCCGCTCTTGCCGATAATGCGGTTCAGTGAACGCGACAGGTTCGCTTCGTTGTGGGTGGAGACCAGGCGGCCGGTGAACAGCAGGCCCCAGGTGGCGGCGTTAACGAACATTGACGGGCTGCGGCCAAGGTGGGAGTGCCAGTTACCGTTGCTGATTTTGTCGCGGATCAGGGCATCGCGCGTTGGCTTGTCGGGAATACGCAGCAGCGCTTCCGCGAGGCACATCAGCGCCACGCCTTCCTGAGAGGATAAAGAGAACTCCTGCAGCAGGCTTTGCACCATTCCGGCGCGCCCCGTTGCACCTTTTTGGTGACGCAGCTTGTCGGCCAGCTGGTAAGCGAGGCGATGCGTGGCTTCCGCCAGCGGCTTCGGTAAACGCGCCTGCTCCAGCAGCATCGGCACTGCTTCGGTCTCCGGGCGGCGCCAGGCGGAAGTGATAGCGGCACGGGCTACGGACTGCGGCAGGATCTGCTCGGCGAAGTCGAGGAACGGCTGATGCTGTGACTCCTCCGGCGGGCGCTCATCGCCCTCTACTTGCTGGCCGTTTGACGGGATCTCCGGCAGCGCGGTGCCCTGTTCCACCTGCTGCAGATAGTTAAATATGGCCTGCTTAATCAGCCAGTGGGGCGTGCGGTCAATCTGCTGCGCTGCCAGTTTAATGCGCTCGCGCGTTGCGTCGTCCAGCTTCACGCCCATAGTGGTTGTGCCCATGCCTTACAGCTCCTGAATCAGTAATCAATATTCGATGAGGTGCAATATCACTGATGTTGCAACTTTGTGCAACCCGGTTAAATGTGACCTCGCCCTCATTCCAGAAAAGCGTCATTTTGTTAACGCGAAAAAAGCGGCATGGATATTGCTGCAAGAATCCGGCCAGTTATGAAATGTGACGTAATACCTGGTTTTAAGCGGGTGATGACCAAGGTGCAACCCGGTTAAATGTGACGCAGTGCAACCTGCTGGCATTTGAACGTAACTAGCAGGTGAAATGGCTGTGGAGGATGTGTTAAATCGTTTGTGCGTCAACGCCGATTACGGCAGGATACCGCCCCCGGCAGAAAGCCCCCTGTAAAACGTGCCCCGTTCCGGCAGTTTCACGAGCGTCTTTCGCCTGAGGATACTGATAATAAGTGGAGAATCTGAATGACTGTAAGTACGCCAATGATGGTGACATTTTGTATTTATATTCTCGGCATGGTTTTGATCGGTTTTATTGCTTACCGCTCAACGAAAAACTTTGACGACTATATTCTGGGCGGCCGCAGCCTGGGCAGCGTGGTTACCGCGCTGTCAGCCGGGGCATCTGATATGAGTGGCTGGCTGCTGATGGGCCTGCCTGGGGCCATTTTCCTGTCCGGCATTTCCGAAAGCTGGATCGCTATTGGTCTGACGATCGGCGCTTACCTAAACTGGAAGATTGTTGCTGGCCGTCTGCGCGTGCAGACCGAGCACCATGACAATGCCCTGACGCTGCCGGACTACTTCTCCAGCCGCTTCGAGGATAAGAGCAAAGTTCTGCGGGTGATTTCCGCCCTGATCATTCTGGTGTTCTTCACCATCTATTGTGCCTCTGGCGTGGTGGCTGGTGCGCGTCTGTTCGAAAGCACTTTCGGTATGAGCTATGAAACGGCCCTGTGGGCCGGTGCCGCAGCGACTATCGTTTACACCTTTGTTGGCGGCTTCCTCGCGGTGAGCTGGACCGACACCGTGCAGGCCAGCCTGATGATTTTCGCGCTGATCCTGACGCCGGTCATCGTTATTCTGGCAGTCGGTGGCCTGGGTGATTCACTGGAGGTGATCCGCGCGAAGAGCGTTGAGAACCTCGACATGCTGAAGAACCTTAACTTTATCGCTATCGTCTCCCTGCTGGGCTGGGGCCTGGGCTATTTTGGCCAGCCGCACATCCTGGCGCGCTTCATGGCTGCTGACTCCCACCGCTCGATTCGTAGCGCACGTCGTATCGGCATGACCTGGATGATCCTGTGCCTTGGCGGTGCCGTGGCGGTGGGCTTCTTCGGGATTGCTTACTTCCAGAACCATCCGGATCAGGCTTCCGGCGTGTCTGAAAACGGTGAGCGTATCTTTATCGAACTGACGCGTATTCTGTTCAACCCGTGGATTGCCGGGATCCTGCTGTCGGCCATTCTGGCGGCGGTGATGTCGACGCTGAGCTGCCAGCTGCTGGTCTGTTCCAGCGCGCTGACGGAAGATCTGTATAAAAACTTCCTGCGCAAAAATGCCACTCAGCGCGAGCTGGTGTGGGTAGGGCGCCTGATGGTGCTGCTGGTGGCGGTGATTGCTATTGCCCTGGCGTCTGACCCGAACAACCGCGTGCTGGGCCTGGTGAGCTACGCCTGGGCGGGCTTTGGTGCTGCCTTTGGCCCGGTGGTGCTGCTGTCGCTGATCTGGAAACGCATGACGCGTAACGGCGCGCTGGCGGGGATGATCGTGGGTGCGGCAACCGTGCTTATCTGGAAGCAGTACGCCTGGTTTGGCCTCTACGAAATTATTCCGGGCTTCCTGTTCGCCTGCATCGCGATTGTGCTGTTCAGCCTGCTGGGCAAAGGCCCGTCGGCGGCGGCGCAGCAGCGCTTTGATGCTGCGGAAGCGGAGTATCAGGCAGACTAACGCTCAAGGGCCAGCCCAGTCTGGCCCTTTTCTTTTACGCCCACCCCCACCGTTACATCTGCTTAATGTTTTCCCCCCTCGCAAATCTCGAAAATATCCCCCGGCTGGCTTGTATTTCTTTGGCCGATAATGATAATCGATATCGTTCGTATTTTACTTATCTTTACTGGATTTGACTGAAGTTAACAGTTAGAGGGTTATGGCATGTTTGTCCCGTTTCTCATCATGTTACGCGAAGGGCTGGAGGCGGCGCTGATTGTCAGCCTGATCGCCAGCTACCTTAAGCGTACTCAGCGCAGCCAGTGGTTCCCCGCAATGTGGATTGGGGTGTTTGCCGCTGCTGCGCTCTGCCTTGCCCTTGGCTGGTTTATCAATGAAACCACCGGTGAATTTCCGCAGAAACAGCAGGAGCTGTTTGAGGGTATCGTTGCCGTGGTCGCGGTGGTGGTGCTCACCTGGATGGTGTTCTGGATGCGTAAAGTGTCACGCAACGTGAAGGCACAGCTGGAAGACGCCGTCGACAGCGCCCTGCAGAAGGGCAATAGCAGCGGCTGGGCATTGGTGTTTATGGTCTTTCTTGCCGTGGCGCGTGAAGGGCTGGAGTCGGTATTCTTCCTGCTGGCGGCTTTTCAGCAGGACGTGGGCTACGCGCCCCCGCTCGGCGCGATGCTTGGCCTCGGCACCGCCGTGGTGCTCGGCATGCTGATCTACTGGGGCGGCGTACGCCTCAACCTGGGCAGTTTCTTCAAATGGACCAGCCTGTTTATCATTTTCGTCGCGGCTGGCCTGGCGGCGGGGGCGATCCGCGCCTTTCATGAAGCCGGTTTGTGGAATCACTTCCAGGACGTGGCATTTGATTTCAGTCACACCCTCACGACGCACAGCGTGTTTGGCACTCTGCTGGAAGGCCTGCTGGGCTACCAGGAAGCGCCGAGCGTCAGCGAAGTGGCGATGTGGTTTATCTACCTTATTCCGGCTCTGCTGCTGTTTGTTATGCCGGGACGTGTTGCAACCTCCACAGCGCCTGGCGTGCGCTGATTCCGCCGGACGGGCCTGGCCCGCCGATGATAATACTTTGACAGGGATTACCTCTATGACCATGCATTTTCGCCGTCATGCGCTGAACGCCGCGCTGCTGGCTGCTATAACGACCTCCGGCGCGGTGCTGGCGGCAGATATTCCCCAGGTTAAGGTCAGCGTAAACGACAAGCAGTGTACCCCGATGACGCTGACGGTGGACGCGGGTAAAACCCAGTTCATCATTAAGAACGACAGCCAGAAAGCGCTGGAGTGGGAGATCCTGAAAGGGGTGATGGTGGTGGAAGAGCGTGAAAACATCGCGCCGTCCTTTACCCAGAAGCTGACCGCCAACCTGGAAGCCGGGGAGTACGATATTACCTGTGGCCTGCTGAGCAACCCGAAAGGTAAGCTGATTGTCAAAGCCAGCGGCAGCAAAGCCAATGATGGCAAGCCGGACGTGCTGCAGCTGGTCGGACCGATTGCCGAGTACAAAGTGTACGTGACCAAAGAAGTCGAGCAGCTGGTTGCCAGTACCAAAGCCTTTACCGATGCGGTGAAAGCCGGAGATCTGGAAAAAGCCAAAGCCCTGTTTGCGCCAACCCGCCAGCACTACGAGCGCATCGAGCCGATCGCCGAGCTGTTCTCCGACCTCGACGGTGCCATTGACGCCCGTGAAGATGACTTCGAGAAGAAAGCGGAGGACCCGAATTTCACCGGTTTCCACCGCCTGGAGAAAGTGTTATTTGCTGATAATACCACCAAAGGGATGGATAAATTTGCCGACCAGCTGTACACAAATGTGCTGGATCTGCAGACCCGCATCAACGAACTGGCCTTCCCGCCGGGTAAAGTGGTGGGCGGGGCTGCCGGTCTGATTGAGGAAGTCGCCTCCAGCAAGATTTCGGGTGAAGAAGACCGCTACAGCCGTACCGACCTGTGGGATTTCCAGGCCAATGTTGATGGCGCGCAGAAAATTGTTAACCTGCTGCGCCCGCTGGTGCAGAAACAGAACCCGCAGCTGCTGGCGAAGGTGGACGGTAACTTTAACAAGGTGGACACCATTCTCGCCAGGTACCGTACCAAAGACGGCTATGAATCCTACGACAAACTGACCGATGCGGACCGTACCGCACTGAAAGGCCCTATCACGGCGCTGGCCGAAGACCTTTCTCTGCTACGTGGCACGCTTGGCCTGGACTAATCAGAAATGGCAAAATCCGTTGACGACGTGGCGCTGACGTCACGCCGTCGTTTACTGAAAGGAATGGGCATCCTCAGCGGTGCCCTGGCCGTGGCGGGCGGTTGCCCGGTTCATGCCGCCGCTGAAGGGGACTCTTTCTCACCGGGGGCGTTATCGCCAAATGCCCGTCAGGAAAGCCAGCCGTTTTACGGCAGGCATCAGGCCGGGATCGTCACCCCGCAGCAGGCGTCGATGATGCTGGTGGCCTTCGACGTGCTGGCGACGGATAAGACGAGCCTGCAGCAGCTGTTCAAGCTGCTGACGGCGCGCATCGCGTTTCTCACCCACGGCGGGAAAGCGCCGCGGGTGACCAACCCGCAGCTGCCGCCGATGGACTCCGGCATTCTCGGTGAGGAGATCTACCCGGATAACCTGACGATTACCGTTTCCGTGGGGCATTCGCTGTTCGATGAGCGCTTTGGGCTGCAGGCGCTGACTCCGCTTAAGCTGCAGCGTATGACCCGGTTCCCCAACGACGCGCTGGATGCCAGCCTGTGTCACGGCGACCTGCTATTACAAATCTGCGCCAATACCAATGACACGGTGATCCACGCGCTGCGCGATATCATCAAGTACACCCCGGACTTGCTCAGCGTACGCTGGCGGCGCGAGGGGTTTATCTCCGACCACGCCGCGCGCAGCAAAGGTAAAGAGACGCCGATTAACCTGCTGGGCTTTAAGGATGGCACGGCGAACCCTGATACGGCAGATACCAGCCTGATGAATTCGATTCTGTGGGTGGGCAAAGGGCAGGGTGAACCGGCATGGACGCTGGGCGGCAGTTATCAGGCGGCACGCATTATTCAGTTCCGCGTGGAGTTCTGGGACCGCACGCCGCTGCGTGAACAGCAGACCATCTTCGGCCGTGAAAAGCACAGCGGCGCACCGCTGGGTATGCACAACGAGCATGATGTGCCGGACTACAGCCAGGATCCGGATGGCGACATTATCCCGCTGGATGCGCATATTCGCCTGGCTAACCCGCGCACGCCGGAAACGCAAAACAACCTGATGCTGCGCCGTGGTTACAGCTATTCGCTGGGCGTTTCCCGTTCCGGCCAGCTGGAAATGGGGCTGCTATTTGTTTGTTATCAGCACGATCTGGAAAAAGGATTTTTAACCGTGCAGAAACGATTAAATGGCGAAGCGCTGGAAGAGTATATAAAACCGATCGGCGGGGGCTATTTCTTTGTCCTACCGGGCGTACCTGATGCACAACACTATCTGGCACAGGGATTGCTGGAAGCCTGACCTAATTAGCGGATTTGACTTAAATCCGCTAATTTTCCTTTTAACTTACGCTCCCTCAAAATGACATCAGACAATCTTAACTGATTATAAAACACCCAGTCGCTGTTTTTACTGACGCCATTGTTAATAAAGTGATATTTATAACCTGATGATTAATAAAGTATTATCGAAAGTGTCATTATACTCGTAAAAAAAGTGTTGCATTTTTTTGGTAAACTGCTGAATATGAAATTGCTGTTGATTTTCGCATATAGTTTCCCACTACGGAGATAGCGAATGCTGAAGTCCTTTAACGGACCACAAGTGAAAAAGTCATACATCGCCTTGATTCGCGAGGAGCTCATTTCCTCGGTAGCTTTCTCTTCTTTTACAATCCAACTGCTGTTCCAACACTCCTTTAAACCTTTTTTGGTGCATAGCCTGCAAGCGTATCGCTATGCATTTTTACCAACGGCTAGACCAGGCTTAAAAGGAAGCCATGACCTCTAAAGCGTTCACGTAATCGCATCGATAATAGGGATGCGGGAAATGAAACCAACTGTAAGGTGCCACTATGGGAAGACAGAAAGCAGTGATCAAAGCTCGTCGTGAAGCAAAACGTGTGCTTCGTAGCGATTCACGCAGTCACCGTCAGCGTGAAGAAGAATCGGTCACCTCGCTGGTGCAGATGGGTGGGCTGGATTCGATTGGCATGGCACGCGATAGCCGCGACCATTCACCGATTGAAGCCAGAAATGAAGCTCAGGCGCACTATCTCAACGCCATAGAAACCAAGCAACTGATCTTCGCTACGGGCGAAGCAGGTTGTGGTAAAACCTGGATCAGCGCCGCAAAAGCGGCCGAGGCCCTGATTCATAAGGATGTTGACAGGATTATAGTGACTCGCCCGGTACTTCAGGCGGATGAGGATTTGGGATTCCTTCCAGGGGATATCTCAGAAAAATTCGCCCCGTATTTCCGGCCGGTATATGACGTTCTGGTTAAACGTCTTGGCTCTTCCTTTATGCAGTACTGCCTGCGTCCCGAAATTGGCAAAGTGGAAATTGCGCCGTTTGCCTATATGCGAGGCCGCACGTTTGAAAACGCCGTGGTGATTCTGGATGAGGCGCAGAACGTCACCGCCGCCCAAATGAAGATGTTCCTGACGCGCCTTGGGGAAAACGTGACCGTCATTGTTAACGGCGATATCACCCAGTGTGATTTACCGTCCCATGTTCAGTCCGGCCTGGCCGACGCGCTGTCGCGCTTCCAGGACGACGAGATGGTGAGCGTGGTCCGTTTCGGAAAAGAGGACTGCGTGCGTTCTCAGCTCTGTCAGCGCACGCTGCTGGCTTACGGTTAATCGCTTAAGCCCTGATGAAAGCCCGGCCAGTTGGCCGGGCTTTTTTATGGCTACTCGTCAGTGCCGAAGCCCTGTTTCAGCACGGCTGGCTGCACCTGCGGGAAATAAATATGGTCGTAATAGCTGGCGGTGTTGTTACCCCAGTTATCGCCATCGGTTCGCCCGGTCTGCTGCCAGTGCGCGACCAGCACCTCGTTATACGCTTTGATCACCTCAGGCAGCATCGCGCTGTTATAGCGCTCCTCGTGGCGGAAGCCCGCCAGCGACATACGTGGTTTCTGAACGGAAGGTTGATCAACATACCCCAGCACCACCCCCGCTACCGGGAAGGTCAGCTCAGGCAGGTTAAGCAGCTCAATCATCGCCTGCGGCTCGCGGCGGATCCCGCCAATTGGCACCACGCCCAGCCCGTGAGAGCGGGCAGCGGTCATCACGGTCGCCAGCGCGATTCCGATATCGGTCGCACCGGAGATCAGGCTTTCCAGGCTCTCATGCGCGATCTGCTGTTTGCCTTCCGCCTCAATTGCCAGCTGGCTTTTGTGCATATCCAGCACAAAGGTGATAAACACCGGGGCTTTCGCGATCCACGGCTGTCCACCGGCAATTTCCGCGATTTTTGCGCGGGTGGCAGCATCTCGCACCACCACCAGCGATACCTGTTGGGAATTTACCGAAGTTGGCGCACGCCAGGCCGTTTCGACAATGTCATCAATAATCGTGTCGGCAATGGGGGTGTCAAGATAGCTGCGATCGCTGCGGTGGCTTTTCAGCAGTTGAGTGATTTCGTTCATGTGATACCTGGTGTTCTGAATATGTAGAGTGTGAAGGTAGTGAAGATCCAGGGGTAACGGCTACGCATTTTGTGCGGCAGATCACATTTTTTGCTGTAGGGGGCGACCGCTTTTCTGGTCGCCCCGCAAAACTTTTAAAGCGGCGCTGGATATTAAACAACATCCCGTTGGTCGCGCATGTGTAGGGGCGGGGCATGCCTCGCCCTCCGCGAATGCGGGTCGGGCATGCCCGACCCCTACGCAAAACGCAAAAAAAATGCCTGAACTTTCGCTCAGGCATTTCTCTTTGAATAGGGTGGTGAGAGAGGGGGACTATACCTTTAAAGCGGCGCTGGATATTAAATAATATCCCGTTGGCCGCGCATGTGTAGGGGCGAGGCACGCCTCGCCCTCCGCGAATGCGGGTCGGGCATGCCCGACCCCTACGCAAAATGCAAAAAAAATGCCTGAACTTTCGCTCAGGCATTTCTCTTTGAATATGGTGGTGAGAGAGGGGTTCGAACCCTCGATACGTTGCCGTATACACACTTTCCAGGCGTGCTCCTTCAGCCACTCGGACACCTCACCATATTTTACTGCCGCTACCCGCAGGGGGTAACGGGGCGCTACTATAGGCAGTCGCGGGTAATGGGTCAAGCAGTATTTTTCCCTGTGCTTCTATTCGCTTAAGTGCTGAGCAACCACGGATAATCTGGTGCAGCCAGTGCGCAATTCGCCATAAACGGCGAAGCTCGCCTTTTATGCCGTTAGAACGGCAGGCCGGGCTTTAAGCCGGGCTGATATCAGCAGCTAAACCCTGTGAAGCGCTCGGCCAGCCATAAGGTAAATTGACATTAATCTGTCACAAATAAGTCGCAAAGCTGAAATAGTTGTATCGCAGACTGACTCCCTGAAATCTTTAGCAAAATTTATTCATGGAGATCGCCGTTTAATGAAACATAAAGCTTTCGCACTTTCCCTGCTGACCTCACTTATCTGCTCCTCTGCCGTCGCCGATATCGCCACTTACCAGCGGGCCGCGCAGGGTGATATTACTCAGCCGGGCGGAGCACGTCGCCTGAGCGGTGACCAGACCGAGGCGATTAAAGCGTCGTTGAGCAACAGCACGGCGAAAAACGTTATTCTGCTGATCGGCGACGGCATGGGCGACTCCGAAATTACGGCGGCGCGAAACTATGCGCAAGGGGCGGGCGGTTTCTTTGAAGGGATTGATGCGCTGCCCCTCACCGGACAGTACACCCACTATGCGCTGGATAAGAAAACCCACAAGCCTGACTATGTGACCGATTCAGCAGCATCTGCCACCGCCTGGGCAACCGGCGTGAAGTCCTATAACGGCGCAATTGGCGTTGATGTAACGGGTAAAGATCATCCCTCGCTGCTGGAGTTGGCGAAAGCCGCCGGTAAAGCGACCGGCAATGTTTCAACCGCAGAGCTGGAAGATGCCACCCCGGCGGCGCAGATTGCCCACGTCACCTCGCGTAAGTGCTACGGCCCGGTCAAAACCAGCGAGCTGTGCGCCAGCAATGCGCTGGAGCAGGGCGGTAAAGGCTCGATTGCTGAGCAGTTGCTAAATGCGCGCGCCGACGTCACCTTTGGCGGCGGCGGGAAGACCTTCAGTGAAACGGCCAAAGCCGGCGAGTGGCAGGGCAAAACGCTGGAAGAGCAGGCGAAGCTACGCGGCTATCAGCTGGTGAACGATCTCGACGGCATGAATGCGCTTACCTCTGCCAGCGACGCGCAGCCGGTGCTGGGGCTGTTCGCTGCCGGGAATATGCCGGTGCGCTGGAAAGGCCCCAAGGCCACTTACCACGGTAATCTTGATGGCAAACCGATTACCTGTGAAGTAAACGCGGAGCGCCCGGCATCGACGCCGACGCTGGCGCAGATGACCGATAAGGCTATTACGCTGCTGAGCAGTAAACCGGAAGGTTTCTTCCTGCAGGTGGAAGGCGCTTCTATTGATAAGCAGGATCACGCGGCTAATCCGTGCGGGCAGATTGGTGAAACCGTCGATCTGGACGAAGCGGTGCAGAAGGCGCTGGAGTTTGCGCGTAAAGAGGGCAATACCCTGGTGATTGTCACTGCCGATCATGCGCACTCCAGCCAGATTATCGCCAACGACAGCAAAGCCCCGGGCCTGACGCAGACGCTGATCACCAAAGATGGCAGCCCGATGACCATCAGCTACGGTAATTCAGAAGAGGATTCGCAGGGCCACACCGGCACCCAGCTGCGCATCGCTGCCTTTGGCCCGCACGCGGCCAATGTCGTCGGCCTGACCGATCAGACCGATCTGTTCTATACCATTAAAGCGGCGCTGGATATTAAATAATCACGCATTTTACGGGCCGATCGAAAAAAAGGATCGGCCCCTACAGCACACAGGAAGATGTAGGGGGCGACCGCTTTTCTGGTCGCCCCGCAAATGCAAAAAAAAAGTCTGAACGTGAGTTCAGACTTTCTCTTTAAATATGGTGGTGAAAGAGGGGGATCACTCGCGCCATCCCTGGCGCTCGCCCTATACCTTTAAAGCGGCGCTGGATATTAAATAGCATCCCGTTGGTCGCGCAGGTGTAGGGGCGGGGCATGCCTCGCCCTCCGTTAATGCGGGTCGGGCATGCCCGACCCCTACGCAAAATGCAAAAAAAAAGTCTGAACGTGAGTTCAGACTTTCTCTTTAAATATGGTGGTGAAAGAGGGGGATCACTCGCGCCATCCCTGGCGCTCGCCCTATACCTTTAAAGCGGCGCTGGATATTAAATAGCATCCCGTTGGTCGCGCAGGTGTAGGGGCGGGGCATGCCTCGCCCTCCGTTAATGCGGGTCGGGCATGCCCGACCCCTACGCAAAATGCAAAAAAAATGCCTGAACTTTCGCTCAGGCATTTCTCTTTAAATATGGTGGTGAGAGAGGGGTTCGAACCCTCGATACGTTGCCGTATACACACTTTCCAGGCGTGCTCCTTCAGCCACTCGGACACCTCACCATATTGTTGCCGCAACCAGGTTGCTGACGGGCGCTAATGTAGGGAAAAGTGCGGTTGCGGTCAACTGCCTTTCGACTATTTTGAGTGCGTTTAGTCAGTTTTAACGCACTTTGCTGGTTTAAACGCCAGCCAGGTTCAGATTAGGCCGCTAAAGCCAAATCGGCGCGCATCGCCAGGCGCAAAAGGTGCATAATAACCGACTTATTTTGGCAGGAAAAACAGAGGTTAGTTGTGGACCACACCAACCGTATCCCCCAACAGCAGGTGCCGGGGGGAACCGGCGCGCTGTTCTTTATTCAAATTTTTGCCACCATGGGCTTCGCGGTGCTTTACTCCAGCCTGGTGCTGTACGCCACCAAAAAACTCGGCTTCAGCGAAGGGCAGGCCAACACCATGATGGGCGTGTTCGGCGCCTTTAACTACGGTCTGCACCTGTTCGGTGGCTACCTTGGCGGTCGCTTCCTCAGCAACCGTAATCTTTTCGTGCTGGGAATGGTGCTGCAGGTTGCTGGCTGCTGGACGCTCTCCGGCCAGAGCGCGGAAGGCCTTTACTGGGGGCTGGCGATGTTCCTGACCGGCAGCGGCCTCAATGTTACCTGCATTAATATGATGCTGACCCAGCGCTTTGCCCCGGAAGATAACCGCCGTGAGAGCGCCTTCCTGTGGAACTACGCCGGGATGAACCTCGGATTCTTCCTCGGCTTTACCGGCGCGGGCTACTTCCAGCTCAGCGAGCACTATGAAGCGCTGTTCCTGTTCGCCACTATCGGTAACGCAGTGGCCATTGTTATCTCGCTGCTGCGCTGGAAGGTGCTGGCCGATATCAGTACCCCGCTGCTGCAGGCAAACCCGCGCCAGTTCCGCTGGCGCATGCTGGCCGGGCTGGTGATTCTGGTGGCGCTGGTGCCGCTGATCCGCCTGATGCTCAATCACGCCGGGTTTACCGGGGCGTTTGTGCTGGCGCTGGGCGCAGCGATCTTCCTGCTGCTGTGCTTTACCACGCTGCGCCATCGCCCGCGTGATGAGCAGCGCCGCATGTGTGCTTATCTGATCCTCGCGCTGGGTGCGCTGGTGTTCTGGACGCTGTACCAGCTGGCGCCGATGGGCCTGATGCTGTTCACCGAGCACAATATTAACCTCCGCGTGTACGGCATTCAGGTGGCCCCGCAGTGGGTGCAGAATATCAACACCCTGGTGATTGTTTTCGGCGGGCCTTTGCTGGCTATCTGGTTCCGCAACCTGCGCGAGCGCGGCTGGCGCATCGATATCCCGCTGCAGTTCTCCGCCTCGCTGTTTATGATCGGGCTGGGTATGCTGGTGCTACCGCTGGGTATCGCGCTGGCGGGCGGGGACGGCATTGTGGCGTTCAAATGGATTGTTATCAGCTACGTATTGCAGAGCATCGCCGAACTGCTGCTGTCGCCAATTGGCTATGCGATGATCGGCAAGCTGGCTCCGGCGCGCTATCAGGGGGTGATGATGGGCTGCTGGATGATGGTGACCGGCGTCGCTTCGGTGCTGTCCGGCTACGTTTCCGCGCTGATGCCGGAAAACAGCGGCAGCACGCCGCTGCTGACTAACCCCGGCTACAGCCATATCTTCAGCCTGCTCGGCTGGGGCAGTGCGGCGGTCGGTTTAGTGCTGATCTGCCTGATCCCGCTGCTGCGCCGACTGATCCAGCAGGTCGACCGGCCATAATTCTTTTCGGGGCAGTTCTCTGCCCCAAATTTTCACTTGCCAGCCGCCGCGTTTTCCCTGAGCCTAAACAAAAAACAGGAGAGAAAACGTGGACATCCTTTTTTATCACCCATCCTTTAAGGCAGAGACCTGGATCAGCGGGTTACAGCAGCGTTTACCCCATGCACGTATTCGTCTTTGGCAGCCCGGCGACGATCGGCCGGCCGATTATGCGCTGGTACGCCAGCCGCCGGTAGAGATGTTAAAAGGGCGGGCGCTGAAGGGCGTCTTTGCGCTCGGCGCCGGCGTGGATGATATCCTCGGCCAGCTGCGCGAGCATCCGGATATGCTGGCACCCGGGGTGCCGCTGTTCCGCCTGGAAGATACCGGCATGGGCCGCCAGATGCAGGAGTATGCGGTTTATCACGTCCTCGGCTGGTTCCGCCGCTTCCCGGAATATCAGAAACAGAAAACCGAAACCCTGTGGCACCACCTGCGCAACTACGCGCGCCGCGACTTCACCATCGGTATTCTCGGTGCGGGCGTGCTGGGCAGCAGCGTCGCCAGCAGCCTGCTGGCGTGGGATTTCCCGGTCAGCTGCTGGAGCCGTTCACCGAAGCAGATTGACGGCGTCACCAGCTTCCATGGTGAAGCGCAGCTTGGCGAGTTTCTTGCCGGAAGCCAGGTGTTAATTAACCTGCTGCCGAACACGCCGCAAACCCGCGGTATTATCAACCGCCAGCTGCTCAGCCAGCTGAAGCCCGGTGCATTCCTGCTTAACCTCGCGCGCGGTGCCCACCTGGTGGAAGCCGATCTGCTGGCCGCGCTGGAAGCGGGCGAAGTGAAAGCAGCGGCGCTCGACGTGTTTAATCACGAACCGCTGCCCGCCGAACACGCGTTCTGGTCGCACCCGGATATCGCTATCACTCCGCATAATGCCGCTGTAACCTTGCCAGATGAAGCTATGGACTACATTGCGCGTTCGATTACCCGGCGCGAGAGCGGTGAAATGCCGGAAGGGCGCGTCGATATCGATCGGGGTTACTAATCAGGAGAGAACAGATGTATCCAGTTGACCTTCACATGCATACCGTTGCCAGCACCCATGCTTACAGCACGCTGCGCGACTACGTATTACAGGCGCAGACCTGCGGCGTTAAGCTGCTGGCGATCACCGATCACGGCCCGGATATGGCCGATGCACCGCACTACTGGCATTTTGTTAATATGAAAGTCTGGCCGCGGGTGATTGACGGCGTGGGCGTGCTGCGCGGCATCGAAGCGAATATCAAAAATGTACAGGGCGAGATCGACTGTAGCGGCCCGATGCTGGGTTCGATTGATATTATCGTTGCCGGGTTCCACGAGCCGGTATTTCCTCCGCAGGATGAAGCGACCCATACCCAGGCGATGATCGCCGCGATGGCCAGCGGGCTGGTGCATATTATCAGCCATCCCGGCAACCCAAATTACCCGATCGATATTCATGCGGTCGCTGAAGCTGCGGCGAAGTATGATGTGGCGCTGGAGCTGAATAACTCCTCATTTACCACCTCGCGCAAGGGCAGTGAACCCAACTGCCGCAAAGTCGCGCAAGCGGTGCGCGATGCAGGGGGCCGCCTGGCATTAGGCTCTGATTCTCACACCGCCTTTACCCTCGGTAATTTTGAGCACTGTCTGCGTATCATGCGCGAGGTGGATTTTCCTGAAGATCGCGTGTTAAATGTCACACCGCGCCGCCTACTGGACTTCCTGCAGCAGCGTACCGGTAAGGAAATAGCCGAATTCGCCGATTTGTGACAGTGTCACGCATAACTTCTTACGGAATTGAAAGACATGAATGAGTTTTCCATCATCTGCCGCATTTTAGGCTCGCTTTACAACCGCCAGCCGCAGGACCCTTTACTGGTGCCGCTGTTCCAGATGCTGCGTGAAGGTAAACTGCAACAGCACTGGCCGCTGGAGCAGGATGAGCTGCTGACCCGTTTGCAGCAGAACTGTGACCCGCAGACGCTGGCGACCGACTACAACGCCCTGTTTGTCGGCAGCGAATGCCGAGTGTCGCCTTTCGGTTCGCAGTGGGAGAATGGCCCGCAGGAAGCGGACGTGCGGGCTTTTCTTACCAGCCGCGGTATGCCGCTTAGCGATGCACCTGCCGACCATATTGGCGCACTGCTGCTGGCGGCATCATGGCTGGAAGATCAGTCCGAAGCGGATGAAATCACTGCACAGATAACCCTGTTTGATGAGTATCTGCTGCCGTGGGTGGGGGCGTTTCTGGGCAAAGTAGAAGCCCATGCGACCACCGCCTTTTACCGCACGCTGGCCGTCATCAGCCGTGAAGCGATTCAGGCGATGCGCGACGAGCTGGAAGACGATATCGCGTAGGGGTCAGGCAAGCCTGACCCGTTCATCACCGGACCATTAATCCTGCCATTCCGCCACCGCTGAACCTAACTTCGACGGCCCGCGCGACCAGTTTAGCGGCGTGCCGGGCAGCCAGAACGGCGAACGCAGCCGCTGGCTCAGGCCAAACGACGATATCAGCGCTTCGGCATCTTCATCTGGCGGCAGGCGCGTGCCCAAACCTGAGGGCTGTGCTTCCTGTGGATAGGGGGCGTCCGTCAGCAGGCAGGCGGTGCGCGCCAGCGACAGGCGAGCAGTGAAGCCGGTATTGTGCAGCAGGCGCTGGCGCAATCCTTCCAGTACCGCTGCCGCCATCATATAACCCGTGGCGTGATCCAGCGCCTGCACCGGCAGCGGGACTGGCGCATCGCTGTGCTGCCACAGGCGGCCGCGCTCGGCAATTCCGCTGGCCATCTGTACCAGGCTGTCAAAGCCGCGGCGGTTGCGCCACGGCCCGGTCCATCCCCATGCATTAAGGCTGACATCGACCAGCCCCGGTTTCAGCGCCTGTAGCGCCTCTGCATCATAGCCCAGATTGCTGAGCGCATCGGCGCGATAGCCGTGCACCAGCACGTCACACTGGCCGAGCAGCTGCTCAAACCGTTTGCGTCCTTCCGCCGATTTCAAATTCAGCCGCGCGCAGCGTTTACCCAGCGTAACTTCCTCCTCCAGCGCAGGTTCCTGCCAGTCTGGCGGATCGAGGCGCAGCACCTCAGCGCCCAGCCCGGCCAGAAAACGCGTGGCGACCGGCCCGGCGATAATACGCGTCAGGTCGAGCACGCGCACGCCCAGCAGCGGGCGTGCCGCAAACAGTCGCCAGGTGGGCGCAGGGCCACAGGCCTGCAGCGTTTGCTCAATCAGTGCTTCACGGCTGACGCTCTGCCCCTGCGGGTGCTGCTGCCACTCGCTGTGGCTGCGCAGCGCGGCGGCACAGCCTCCGGCGTCCACCACGGCCTGCTCCAGCTCCACTTTCTGCCAGCGGGCGACGGCTGCCGCCAGCTGCTGACGATGAGTCTGCTGCCCGAGTACCTGTTCCATCGCTGCACGATGATGCGGCGCATTAGTATGCAGACGCACCCAGCCATCCGCGGTGGCGTAATCCCCGGCAAGCGGATCCCACAGCGAGGGCAGCGGGCGATTAACCGGGCGCAGCGCGTGCTGAAACCAGCGCGCACACAAAGCCGCATCCAGCTCCACCGGTTGCGCGCTACCGATCAGGCTGGCAGTCGCCTGCGCCGCCAGCCCGATGCTGGTGGCCGCCAGTTCGCTGACGGGATAAGCAGAAACCAGCGCCTGTTCACCATTAATTTTCAGCTCGGGCAGCGGCGTGCTGCTGTTGCGAAGTCCCTGCCACAGCTGTTGCCACAGCGCAGCGCTCAGGCGGTTATCCATTCAACTCTCCTTCAATTAATCAGGGGCGATCCGAACGGCGGCGCACAAGGCGAAAACGTGACAGACTGGCGTGCATTTTCAGGTTGCGCAGGTTAATCACCGCGATTGCCGTGCCAATAATCACCAGCAGGCCGCCAGTGACTTTAAAGCTGTTCATGCTGTCGCCCAACACCACCACCCCCATAATCACTGCCAGAACCGGGGTCAGCAGCGAGTAGGGCATGATCAGGTTAACGTTGTAGTTTTTCAGCAGGCTGTACCACAGCGAATAAGCCACAATCGAGGAGCCGATTGCGCTGAACAGGATGCCAAACCAGCCGCGCCATGAAGAGTGTAGCAGCAGGTTAAGCTGGTCGGATTCGGTCAGCCAGGATGCGCTGGCGACGATCGGAATGGCCAGAAATGAGAGCCAGCCGGTCATGGTCAGCGGACTGATGGGCGGTGATTTTTTCACAATCATATTGCTCACCGCCCAGCCGAATGCACTCAGCAGCAGCAGAACCAGCACCTACCAATTAGGGATTGTTGGGCTTCCCGCCAGAACCACCACGCCGCTCAGTGAAATCGTAATGCCCAGCAGCTGCACCAGGCGCAGTTTCTCTTTGAGGATCAGCATCGCCAGCAGCATGGCGATAGGCGTGCCGAGCTGTACGATCACCGCCGCAGTACCGGCATCGGTATGGTTCAGGCTGACAAACAGCAGCGAAAAGTGCATAAAGCCAAACGTGAAGGCAAGCGGCACCAGGTAGCGCAGCTGCTGGCGCGAGACGCGGGTAAACGGCACCAGGATCAGCGCCACCACCACAAAGCGCAGGGTGGTCATCAGCAGCGGGGGCAGGTCATGCAGCCCCCATTTAATAGCGATGTTATTAAATGCCCAGATGGACACCACCATCAGAATCAGAAAAAAATGACGCAGGGCCACCACAAAATCCTTAGTTGAGTGATTGAGTCCCTTTCATCATGGCACGAAATGCGCCAGATGAGGCGCTGCTGACCGTCATTTTTTCAGCAGCAGGTAGTGCATAAGTGACGAAATACCGCTCTGGCTAAGCCGATGCTTTGTTTAAAGATTACCTGAAAATGTTATGAGACAGGCTGGTGACAAACTGCGATGATGATCTGCGGGCTGTTCGGCCCCAATAACATTGCCGATAAGGAGCGAGATAACAGTGAAATTGCCGTTAGCGATTATCCAGCTTGAAAGCCCGCCGCAGGCGGTTAGCCGCCAGGTTGGGGAGCAGAAGCAGTGGTTTATTGAGGCGCTGGAGCTGGCCGATGATGACTATATCGTGGTGCGCCCCGATCTTGGCGATGCACTGCCGGACGTGCAGCAGATTGCCTGCGCCGTGCTCAGCGGTTCGTGGGCGATGGTCACTGACCACGCAGAGTGGAGCGAGCGCACCGCCGCCTGGGTGCGCCATGCGGTGGCCGAAAAGCTGCCGCTGCTGGGCGTCTGCTACGGTCATCAGCTGATGGCTTACGCGCTGGGTGGCGAGGTGGGGGATAATCCTAACGGCTGGGAGCGCGGCGTAAAGCTGCTGCAAACCACCCGCGCGCAGCGTCAGGATCCGCTGCTGGCCTCTGTGCCTGAGCGCTTCACCGCGTGGCTATCACACCGTCAGTCGGTGCTGACGCCGCCGCCGGGTGCGCAGGTGCTGGCCGCCTCCGCGCAGGATGGCTGCCAGATTATTCGCTACTCTGCCAGCGCGCTGTCGCTGCAGTTTCACCCGGAATTCACCCCTGAAATTATGGCCGCCTGCCTGCATAACAGCCTCGCGCCGGGGGAAGTGCAGAAGCTGCTGACGCAACAGCCCGAACCGCACTGGCCGCGCCAGCTGCTGCGTGATTTTTTCCAACAGCCGCAGCCGCAGCAGGCGAAAAGCGCCTGATATGGGGGGCTGCCTGCAGCGGGCAGCTCCGCGCATTAACCGCCTGTGCGCCACTTCACATCACCCCGCGAAATTCCCGTTTTACTGACGTCCTCATCACAGTTTCAGCCTCTACGATCTGGCATCCTGCCGAATATCGACAAGTGTTAACATTCAGTTATCACAGTGTTAATTATTCGCCACGGCGATGACCTCAACAGGAGTACGATGATGCGCTATGCATACCCGGGCACCACAGATTCACTGATTACCCTGAAGCAGGAGTATGGCAACTACATCAACGGCGAGTTTGTCGCTCCGGTCAACGGTAACTATTTTACCAATACCTCGCCGGTTAACGGTTCGGTTATCGGCAAGTTCCCGCGCTCTGATAAAGATGACGTTGAAAAGGCGCTGGATGCCGCCCACGCCGCTGCGGAAGCCTGGGGGAAAACCTCGGTGCAGGCGCGCTCCCTGACGCTGTTGAAAATTGCCGATCGGCTGGAGCAGCATCTGGAAACGCTGGCGGTCAATGAAACCTGGGACAACGGTAAGCCGGTGCGTGAAACCATGGCGGCGGATATGCCGCTGGCGGTCGATCACTTCCGCTACTTCGCTGGCTGCCTGCGTGCGCAGGAGGGTACGGCGGCGGAGATCGATGAGTTTACCGCCGCCTACCACTTCCATGAACCGCTAGGCGTGGTCGCGCAGATTATTCCTTGGAACTTCCCGCTATTAATGGCAGCCTGGAAGCTGGCGCCTGCGCTGGCCGCCGGTAACTGCGTGCTGCTAAAGCCCGCCGAGCAGACGCCGCTGTCGATTACGCTGTTTGTGGAGCTGATTAGTGACCTGCTGCCGAAAGGGGTACTGAACGTGATCCACGGTTTCGGTAAGGAAGCGGGTGAAGCGCTGGCCTCGAACCCGCGCATCGCCAAAGTGGCCTTTACCGGGTCGACCGCGACCGGTGGACATATTCTGGAGCTGGCGGCGAAAAACCTGATCCCATCGACCGTCGAGCTGGGCGGCAAATCGCCCAATATTTTCTTCGAAGATATCATGCAGGCCGAGCCATCCTTTATTGAGAAAGCGGCAGAGGGGGTGGTGCTGGGCTTCCTGAATCAGGGGGAGGTCTGTACCTGTCCGTCGCGTGCGCTGGTACAGGAATCGATCTACGAGCCATTTATGGCGGCGGTGATGGCGCGCGTGAAAACCATTAAGCGCGGCGACCCGATGGACACCGACACCATGGTGGGCGCGCAGGCTTCGCAGCAGCAGTTTGATAAAATCCTTTCATACCTTGAAATTGCGCAGCAGGAGGGGGCTGAAATTCTCACCGGCGGCGGGGTGGAAAAACTGGAGGGCGATCTCTCGAGCGGTTACTACATTCAGCCAACGCTGCTGAAAGGTACCAATAGCATGCGCGTGTTCCAGGAGGAGATCTTCGGGCCGGTGGTCGGCATTACCACCTTTAAGGATGAAGCCGAGGCGATTGCCATTGCCAATGATTCCATTTATGGCCTGGGTGCCGGCGTGTGGACGCGCGATATCAACCGTGCTTACCGCGTGGGACGGGCTATTAAAGCCGGGCGCGTCTGGACCAACTGTTACCACCTCTATCCGGCACATGCGGCGTTTGGCGGTTACAAAAAATCCGGTATTGGCCGC
Source organism: Erwinia sp. V90_4 (assembly GCF_029967685.1). Lineage (NCBI taxonomy): Bacteria > Pseudomonadati > Pseudomonadota > Gammaproteobacteria > Enterobacterales > Erwiniaceae > Erwinia > Erwinia sp. V90_4. The sequence continues at coordinate 372,506 of NZ_JASCAQ010000001.1, forward strand.
GAAACGCACAAAATGATGCTCGATCACTACCAGCAGACCAAAAATTTGCTGGTCAGCTACAGCGTGCAGCCACTGGGTTTCTTCTGAGTGCTCACCCCCCAGGCCGGATCTCCCGGCCTGGTTCATATCTTAAGACCAGCTCCCATAACTTTTTAATATGACCCAGACGATTGCTGACTAAAGCCAAATATGGCACGGTGTTTTTAAGGTTGTATAGACAAGAATGCACAACCATTTTTCAACATGACGCTGTCGCCGCGCCGTTCCCGCGGTGGTGAGATCACTTCAGGCAAGGAGTTTGGATATGTCCGTCACATCATCGCGCGCGCAGCCTCAGCCACGCCGTCTTATCGAAACCCGCAGTATTGATTATATTCCCGACGCCGAGCGCCATGGCCGGGTGTTCAGCCAGTTCACCCTGTGGTTCGGCGGTAATCTGCAAATTACCGCGATAATCACCGGCGCGCTTACCGTAGTCCTGGGCGGCGATGTCGTCTGGTCGCTGGTGGGGCTGCTGGCAGGACAGGTAATTGGAGCCGCAGTGATGGCGCTGCATGCGGTGCAGGGGCCACGCCTTGGGCTGCCGCAGATGATTACCTGCCGCACCCAGTTTGGCGTTTATGGCGCGGTGATCCCGCTGCTGCTGGTCTGCATGATGTACGTGGGCTTTTCCGCCAGTGGCACCGTGCTGGCCGGGCAGGCGCTGGCGCATCTTGCCGGCGTAGGTGACCGCAGCGGCATGATGCTGTTTGCCGTGATTATCATGGTGGTGGCAACGTTGGGTTACCGTCTTATCCATGGCTTAGGTAAAGTCGCCAGCGTGGTTGGCATCCTGGCATTCTGCTATCTTTTCCTGCGCCTGTTTATGGAAAATGACGTCAGCAGCCTGCTGGCGAACCGCCATTTTTCTCTGCCGATGTTCCTGTTGGCGGTGTCGCTCTCCTCATCGTGGCAGATCGCCTTTTGCCCCTATGTTTCCGACTACTCGCGCTATCTGCCGCGCAGCGTTTCGGCGCGCAGCACCTTTCTGGCGGTGTTCAGCGGCACGGTGCTTGGCACCCAGGCTTCAATGACGCTCGGGGTGATTGCCGCAGCGCTGGCGGGCAGTGCCTTCTCGGGTAATGAGGTGGGTTATATCGTCGGGCTGGGATCGAGCGGCACGATGGCGCTGGTGCTCTATTTCGCCATCTGCTTTGGCAAAATCACCTTTACCACCCTGAATGCCTACGGCAGCTTTATGTCGCTGGCGACAATCGTCTGCGGCTTCCGCAAAAGTGCAGCGATTAGCGAGCGGGCGCGCATGCTGTTTATCATCGCTATGATGCTGGTCTCCTGCGGTATTGCCATACTTAGCGAACCCTCTTTCCTTAAGTCATTCACCCAGTTCCTGCTGTTCCTGCTGGCCTTCTTTGTACCCTGGAGCGCAATGAACCTGACCGACTACTACTTTATTACCCGTGGGCAGATAGATATTCCGGCGCTGAGCGATCCGGATGGCCGCTATGGGCGCTGGAACTGGACAGGCATTTTTACCTATGCGCTGGGCGTGCTGGTGCAGCTGCCGTTTGTCGCCAATGGCTTTTATCAGGGGGCGTTAGTGAGCTGGTTTGACGGCAATGATATTTCGTGGCTGATCGGCTGGGTATTTACCGCGTTGTGCTGGCTGGTAATTAATAGGCTGCGCAATCAGCCGCACCTGTCGGCGACGGTGCTGCCTGACTAAAGAAAAGGGCGAGAGAAATCTCGCCCTCAGTGTTTAACGAGGCTGGCGAACCGGTGCGCCGTTGGCCTGATAGTACGGCACCTCCACCGCTGGCAGCGGGGCACGGCCGCGGATCATATCGGCCATCTTCTCGGCAATCATAATCGTTGGCGCATTCAGGTTGCCGGTGGTGATCTGCGGCATAATCGATGCATCCACCACGCGTAGCCCCTCAATGCCGTGAACTTTGCCATCGTTACCCACCACCGCCATATTGTGATAGCCCATCGCGTTCGAGCAGGAAGGGTGGTAGGCGGTTTCGGCATGATGGCGCACGAAGTCATCCAGCTGCGCATCGCTGACGCACTCTGCGCCCGGGGAGATCTCTTTGCCACGGAATGGATCCAGCGCGCGCTGCTGCATAATCTCGCGCGTGATGCGGATCCCCGCCCGGAACTCGCGCCAGTCCTGTTCGTGCGACATATAATTGAACAGAATGCTCGGATGCGCTTTTGGATCCTTCGATACCACCTGCACGCGGCCACGGCTCGGGGAGCGCATTGAGCCAACGTGTGCCTGGAAGCTGTGGGTGCGGATCGGGTTTGAACCGTTATAGTTCACCGCCACCGGCAGGAAGTGGTACTGAATATTTGGCCAGCTAAACTCTTCGTGGCTGCGGATAAAGCCGCCCGCTTCGAAGTGGTTACTGGCGCCAATTCCCGTGCCGTTCAGCAGCCATTCGGCGCCGATCAGCGGCTGGTTGTGCAGCTTCAGCGCGGGCGACAGTGAAACCGGCTGCGTACATTCGTACTGCAGATACATCTCCAGGTGGTCCTGCAGATTGGCACCCACGCCGGGCAGGTCAAGCACCAGCGGGATGTCCAGCGAAGAGAGCAGTGCGCCGGGGCCGACACCGGAGCGTTGCAGGATCTGCGGGGAGGCAATCGCCCCGGCGCACAGCAGCACTTCGCGTTTCGCATACGCCTGCTGCGGCTGATCTTTCTGCTGCCACAGCACCCCGACGGCGCGCTGCTGCTCGAACAGAATGCGGTCGGTCAGCGCATGGACTTCAATCGTCAGATTGCTGCGCGGACGCGCCTGGTCGAGGTAGCCGCGTGCGGTGCTGGCGCGTCGTCCCTTTGGCGTGACGGTGCGGTCCATCGGACCAAAGCCTTCCTGCTGATAGCCGTTCAGATCCTCGGTGCGCGGATAACCCGCCTGCACGCCCGCCTCAACCATGGCATGGAACAGAATATTGTTATCGCTTTTCGGCGTGGTAACGCTGACCGGCCCGGCATCGCCGTGATAATCATTGCCCCCGATATCGCGCCGCTCGGCAATTTTGAAGTAGGGAAGGCAGTCGAGGTAGCGCCAGTTCTCCAGCCCCTCCTGCTGCGCCCAGTTGTCGTAATCCATCGCGTTGCCGCGGATGTAGCACATGCCGTTGATCAGCGATGAGCCGCCCAGCCCTTTGCCGCGCCCGCACTCCATGCGGCGGTTGTTCATATGCGGTTCCGGGTCGGTCAGATACGCCCAGTTATAGCGGCGGCCCTGTAACGGGTAAGCCAGCGCCGCCGGCATCTGGGTGCGGAAATCCTGACGGTAGTCGGGGCCGCCAGCTTCCAGCAGCAGCACCGTCACCTCAGGATCTTCGGTCAGGCGGGTGGCCAGTACGTTGCCGGCAGAACCTGCGCCAATAATGATGTAGTCATATTCCCTGCGATTGCTCATGGTCACTTCCCTTTACTCATTAAAAAATTGACTGATAACGTTCCATCGAGACCTGCACCGACTTGATGCGGGTGTAATGGTGGAGAGCGGTTAAGCCGTTCTCACGACCAACGCCAGACTGCTTGTAGCCACCTACCGGCATCTGCGCGGGGGATTCTCCCCAGCTGTTAATCCAGCAAATCCCCGCCTCCAGCTGGTGGATAATCTGGTGAGCTTTCGCCAGGTCGGGCGTGACCACCCCAGCGGCCAGGCCATAGACGGTATCGTTGGCACGCTGAATCGCTTCCTGCTCGCTGTCATAGCTGAGAAGGCTCATCACCGGGCCAAAGATCTCTTCGCGCACGATGGTGTGGCTGTCTTCACAGTCGGTGAAGATGGTGGGCTGCACCCAGGCACCGGCATCGAACATCCCACCGGTTATCGCCGCGCCGCCGCTCAGCAGGCGCGCGCCTTCACGCAGGCCGGAAGCGATATACCCGAGCACCTTGTCACGATGCGCGAAGCTGGCCAGCGGGCCAAAGTTGGTGTCCATTTCCAGCGGATCACCCGGGCGAATACGCTGCACGCGTTCGAGCAGTGCCGCTTCCAGCTCCGCTTTGCGCGCGCGCGGGACAAATACGCGGGTGCCGTTGGTGCACACCTGTCCCGAACTGTAGAAGTTCGCCATCATCGCGATGTCGGCGGCCAGTTCGATATCGGCATCGGCGAGGATAATCAGCGGCGATTTACCGCCCAGTTCCATGGTGACCTCTTTCAATGAGGACTCCGCAGCAGCGGCCATCACTTTCTTGCCGGTCGGCACGCCGCCGGTGAAGGAGATTTTTTCAATGCGCGGATGAACGGTCAGCGCCTGGCCAGTGCTGCCGCTACCCTGCAACACGTTGAATACGCCGTCCGGCACGCCCGCTTCGCTGTAAATCGCCGCCAGCTTCAGCGCGCTGAGCGGGGTGATCTCACTCGGTTTGAAGATCATCGCGTTACCCGCAGCCAGCGCCGGGGCCGACTTCCACAGGGCGATCTGAATGGGGTAGTTCCACGCGCCGATCCCGGCCGTGACGCCCAGCGGTTCGCGGCGGGTATAGAAGAAGCTGCCGCTGCGCAGCGGATACTGCTCGCCTTCAATGGCACTCGCCAGCCCGGCGTAATACTCCAGCACGTCTGCGCCGGTAACGATATCCACGGCCGTGGTCTCCGACAGCGGTTTCCCGGTGTCCAGGCTCTCAAGCAGAGCAAGTTCGGCATTGCGCTCGCGCAGCAGCGCCACGGCGTTGAGCAGAATACGCCCGCGCTCCGTGCCGGTCATGGCGGCCCAGATACGCTGGCCGCGTTCGGCGCTCTCCACCGCACGTTCAACGTCGGCGGCAGTGGCAATTTGCACCTGCGCCAGGCTTTCCCCCGTGGCGGGATTGATGGTTTCGAAGGTCTCTGTGCCGCTGGCATCCGTCAGGCGGCCATCGATATACAGTTTCTGAATGGGAAGTTGAGCCATATGACTTGTCCTTAAGTTGGGGCTTACGTGCTGCCCGGTGCTCCCAATCTGTGATGCAGATTACGGGAAAGAATCGGCTGTTTTATTATTGATTGAACGTTCAATTAAAATACTATAGGCTCACCCAATGTCAATGAGATGATGTTCAATTGATAATGAGATGTTGCAAAATGGTTTGTGAGATGAACAAGGAATGATGGATGACAGTGGAAAATCGCAATACGCATCAAGATGAATCGGTGAGCCTCAATCGGCCGGTTTTTGTCAGTTCATCGCTGGTGATTTTAGTTCTCGGCATCCTGCTGGTGCTGTTCCCGACAGGCAGCGAGCAGTGGCTGAGCCACGCGCAACTGTGGATAACCGATGTGTTTGGCTGGTACTACATGCTGCTGATGGTGCTGTGCATGGGGTTTGTTTTCTGGCTGGCCTGTTCACGCCACGGTAACATCCGGCTCGGTAAAGAGGGGGAACCCCCGCAGTTCAGCTATCCGTCATGGGTGGCGATGCTGTTCTCTTCTGGCATCGGTATCGCGCTGGTGTACTACGGCGCTTATGAACCACTCGACCATTTCCTGCAGCCCCCGGAAGGGGCAGGCGGCACCGTGGAAGCGGCGCGACAGGCGATGGCGATCACCTTCCTGCACTGGGGGCTACACGGCTGGGCGCTGTATGCGCTGATTGGCGTGGCGCTGGCCTATTTCGCCTATTGCCGCGGTCAGCCGCTGGCGCTGCGCTCTGCACTCTATCCGCTGTTTGGCGAGCGCACTCACGGCTGGCCCGGGCATCTGGTGGACAGTTTTGGCATCCTGGTCACGGTGATTTCGATGGTCACCAATCTCGGGATCGGCGCGCTGCTGGTCAACTCTGGCCTCAACTATCTGTTTGGCGTGCCGCAAACGCCGGGTGTGCTGCTGGGGTTGATCGTGGTGATGATGATCGTGGCAACCTTTGCAGCGGTCAGCGGCGTAGAGAAGGGCATCGCCATGCTGTCGAATATTAACGTCGGCTTCCTCTGCCTGCTGCTGCTGTTTGTCTTCCTGAGCGGGCCAACGCTCAGCCTGCTGAACGGCATGCTGCAAAACGTGGGTGACTATCTCTCCACCATTGTCAGCCGCAGCTTTGATGTTTACCTGTATGGTAAGGCGGAGAAGTGGCAGGGCGCATGGACGCTGTTTTACTGGGCGTGGTGGGTGGCATGGGCGCCGTTTGTCGGGCTGTTTATTGCCCGTATCTCAAAAGGCCGTACCATTCGTGAACTGATCCTCGGTGTGCTGCTAATCCCGCTCGGTTTTACCCTGGCGTGGCTCTCCATTTTCGGCAATACCGCCATCAGCCTGGTGCTGGAGCACGGCGATGCGATTTTAGGAAAGGTGGCGCTGACCGACCCGCCGATGTCGATATTCAAACTGTTTGAGAATCTGCCGTTCACGCACATTGTGTCTGGCTTTACCGTGGTGATCAGCTTCCTGCTGTTCCTGACGCCGGTCGATTCCGGCACGCTGATGATCGCCAACCTCTCCAGCAAGGGTGGAACCTCCAGCGATGATGCGCCGGCCTGGTTACGTATTTTCTGGGCGGCGGTGACCACTCTGGTCTGCGCCGGGCTGCTGTATGCCGGGAACTTCAATGCGATGCAGACGGCGGTGGTGATTTGCGGCGTACCGTTCTCCGTGGTGATCCTGCTGTATATGGTCAGCCTGCATAAAGACCTGATGCGCAAGAGCCGGGAAGCGCAGCCGCAAAAGCTGTCGCCGCCACCGGCTGATGCCAACGTTAGCCACTAAACTTCGCGTCACACTCATCTGACCGCTGATTTCCCCTCTTTCAGCGGTCACCTTCTGTTCCATCATACTGGCCACCTTCCCACCGATCCCAGCGCGAAAAGCCATAAGGTCGGCCAGTGGCTGCCTTTACGTCAGGCCAGCATCAACCGGCAATAACGCGCCTCTGCAGTGGGTTGACCGTCAGTTGGTCGCGATTTCTCGATGATTAATTTGTTAACCCGGAGTTCACTGATTAAAGGAATTTATCTTTGACGCGAGTTTTGTCGCCTGAACGCGAGGAAATGTTGTCGTCATCGGGTTTTACTAATGAGAATCAGCGTGGGGAAACCGTAACCGGGTGTGACTTTGTGGCTGATGATGTCGCCGCTTTACGCTGAAAGTGTGATTTACATCGCGCTGGCTGATGCTTTTTTTGGCTGAAAAGTGGCGAATCTATCAGAATTATCTGTTTTAAACGGTTCTGAATTGCCCGGGTTTGTTACCGCGGTGGTTTGCCGTTCTCCCCTCTAAGCTAAAAAGAGTGTAAATATTACACCAGGATGAATTTAGAACGGTCAGGAGGCGAGGGGAGCAGTCAGGAGGCTAAGCTACAGATTTTATAGGAAACCTCGGTTTTGACCTTCTGCCACTTAACGTGTGAAATAAGAATATCCTCATCCTACGCTTACGGTTGGCAATAAATTTACACTAAGAATATTCCTGGTGGCACTTTTGGTTTATTGACCGTTAATATTAAAAACCACGTCCATTTTTTTCTTAAGTTAACCTTAATGTAATCATTAGCGATAAATTACGTTTTAAATAATTGGATTTAATTATCCCCGCATCGTTTAACCTTTGTTTATTTGATTTCCAACTAATGATTTCACTGAAGATGTTTCAGGGTTTCTTATCTGATTCTTAAGTGATTTCTTTGGCAATGTCGGCTTTATCCGAAACCCCGCGCAGGAATTAATATGGCGTTGATATTTTATTTTATCTGGTGTTAATTAAATTAACTTCGAGCTTAAGAGATTTACGTGATGACTCAAAAATTGCTGTCAGTGATCATCCCTGCGTATAACGTGGCTAACTATATTGTTGAGTGCGTTGATTCATTACTGACACAAATTCCGGCACCGAACGAACTGATTATCGTTAACGATGGTTCAACCGACGACACCCTGGCGCGCGTCGAAGCCCACTATGCGACAGAATCCCGCGTCCGAGTGGTGACGATTGCCAACGGCGGATTAGGGCATGCACGCGACTATGGGATAGCCATGGCTGAAGGGCAGTTTATCTTCTGCTGCGACCCGGATGATGTTGTTTGTGAAGGGTTTTATGACGAGCTCGCCGCAACCTTTAAACGCTACCCCGAGCTGGAACTGTTCTGCTTTAACTCGCTGATGTTTGAAGATGACGACTCTGGCCGCACCTATCCAAAAGTTCAGCACCACCAGTTCGGCCTGCTGCGCCCGCAGGAAGTGTTTACCGGGCTGCTGCGCAGCGGAGCCTACACTTCAGCGACCTGGAACTATGTGCTGAAAAAAGAGATCATCGATAGATTTAATATGAAATATATTAAGCGCCTGCATGAAGACCACTGCTTTACGCTGGAAGCCTTTATGCGCTGTCGCGTCGCGTATGTTAGTAAAAATCTTTATTACAAACAGCGTATTCGTAGCGGTTCGCTGACTAACAGCAGCAAAGGGGAAAGTTTCTTCCGCCAGCGCTACGATGCATTTATTTGTTCCTATGAAAAACTGCTCAAGCTGTCGGAAGGATTACCCGAGCGCGCAGAATTACGTCGGCTCTATTTAATTCATTCATTCAGGTTAATGATAAATCTGTCACTGGCGGCGGGCCAGCGGATGCCGGACTACGTTAAAAACTCGATTCATTATCTCGGGAAAAGTCTGAAACCGGGCTGTACGGGCAACTGGCTATTGTTAAGACAGCCCGAACTGTACTCTAATCTGGTTAAAATAAAGCGAGGACTTCGCAAGGCACAAGGTTAGAGACTGATGGCAAAAGTAATTGATAAAAGCTTGTTAATAAATGTTCTCTCACTGCTGGCCTATCGTGGCGCTTCATTTATCATCCCGCTGGTCACATTGCCGTATCTGGCACGTATCCTCGGGGTTGAACATATGGGGTTACTGGCGCTGGGCCTGGCCTGCGTGATGTACTGCAGTACCATCTCCGACTGGGGGTTTAACGTCTATACCACCAAAGATATCGCGCAGCATCGCGATGATAAGCTGAAGGTGACGCAGCTGTTCTGGTCCACCTTCAACGCTAAACTGGTGATGGGCTGCGCGACGCTGGCGATCCTGCTGCTGGTAACCTGGTTTAATCCCGCCTGGCATGCGCTGTTCTTTATTGTGCTGGCTAACTCCACGGTGCTCTTCGGTCAACTGCTGTCATTTGGCTGGTTAATGCAGGGGTTCGAGAAGCTGGGCAAAACGGCGGTGATCTCCACTGTGGGCCAGCTCTGCTCCATCCCGCTGACTTTCCTGCTGGTGAAATCCCCGGAAGATACCTGGCTGGCGGCGCTGATCCCAGGCGTTGTGGCGTTTATTACCGCAATTATCACGTTGACCTTCGTAGTGAAGATGCGGGTTATTGGATTCTATCGCTTTGAGCCGAAAGAGATTATGCAGCGCATCAAGGACAGCCTGCATGTGTTTCTGGCCATTTTCGGCGCTAACATGTTTAACAACATCAACGTGCTTATTCTTGCCAGCATGACCAGCACCTATATGGTCGGTTTATACAACGGGGCGGACCGCCTGAAGAAAGCGGCGAACTCGGTGCCGGAGCAGATTGGCAATGCATTCTTCCCGCGCGTCAGCCACCTGTTCCACAAGGACCGTGCAGCAGCGATTGCCGCCACGCGTAAAAGCATCAGCCTGTCATTTTTGCTCAGCGTTTTCATCGTGGTATTCACCTTTTTCTTCGCTGATTTTATCGTGCGCATCCTGCTGGGCGCCGACTTCCATAACTCGGCTGACGTGCTGCGCGTGGCAGTGTGTGGCTTTATTTTCGGCAACGTAAGCTACCCGGCTGGCTTGCAAATCCTGATCCCGCACGGGCTGGCGAAGCAGCGTATGCACGTAATGTTTATCGTCGGACTGATCAACATTCCTATCTGCTGCCTGCTTGCCTGGCAGTTTGGGGCGGTCGGTGCGGCCAGCTCGCTGGTACTCTCCGAGTTCCTGGTGTTCGTCGGCATCCTGCGCATCATGATTAAGCACGATATCCTGAAGACCTATCTCGCCCGGCCAGCGGTTTTTAAACAGCCTGGTAACGAGCACGCAGGCTGAGTTACTGGCGTCAGTGGCGATCGATACGTGACTGACGCCAGTTCAACCACGGCGTTACCGAGATGCCGTGTACCACCACGCTGGCGACGATCAGCGTAAACGCCATATCCGCCATCCGCGTCACTTCCTCCCCCGACAGTCCGTGGGTATAGGCCCAGGCAATATAGTTAATGCTGCCAATTCCGCGAATGCCCAGCCAGCCAATCGTGGCGCGCTGCAGGCGCGGTGTGTGCATGCCCAGCGTGGCAATCCAAACCGACAGCGGGCGAATAATCAGGAACAGCAGCGCGGCCAGCACCAGCCCGTCCACGTTCCAGTGCTGCGCCAGCGTCACCCCAAGCACGATAATTATCACCGCGGCAAACAGCCGCTCGATGGTATCGCCGAAGGAGAGCGCATCGCTGACCACCAGCCCGGCAGAGCTGGCCGGATTGGTGCCCTCAATCATATGGCGGGCGTTGGGGTTAATCAGCTCTTCAGCCGGTGGATGACAGTCGCTATCCTGGAACTCTTCGGTCGGGAAATGGCGCACCACGCGCATTTCGGCGCGGCGCAGCCCAACCCCGGCGGCGAAAGCGGCGAGAAAACCGGAAGCATCCAGCGCCTGCGCTGCGCTGTAACTCAGGGCAATCAGCGCCAGCGCCAGGAAATCATTCGGGGCAACATCCTGATGCGTGTGGCGCAGGTGCGCGGCATACTGCCCAATCAGCTTGCCGAGCACAAAGCCGATAGCGCTCCCGCCGACCACCGCCCACAGCACGTCGACCAGCGCCCAGTGGCTGAGGTAAGCCCAGGACATTTCTCCGCTGCCGGTCAGCAGCGCCACCGCCAGCATCAGCAGCGGCAGGGCGGTGCCGTCATTCATTCCGGCCTCGCTGGAGAGCGAAACGCGCAGATTATCGTTATCGCGTGCGTCGTTGACTGAAATCAGGCTGGCGAGCACCGGGTCAGTGGGGGCGACGATAGCGCCAAACGCCAGCGCCAGCGGCCAGGAGAATCCGGCCAGCCAGTGTGCGGCCAGCGTCACGCCTGCCACCGTCAGCAGCATGCCTGGAAACGCCAGACGCAGCCCCATATGCCAGCCGGGGCTTTTGATCGGCAGCCGTAGCTTCAGCCCGGTGATAAACAGCGAGGCGGCCATGGCAATCTCAGTCAGGTTTTTGGCCAGCGTGGCGTGGGCAGCAATATCCACACGCAGCAGGTCCAGCACCCACGGGCCGCAGAGGATACCGGCAATCAAATAGAGAGCAAACGCCGTCACCGGGCCGCGCGTAATCCAGCCCGATGCCAGCGACATCAGTAATAACAGACCGCCGGTGGCGGCGGTCCAGCCAAGAAATCCCATCATCACTCCTGAATCGATTTTGCAATCTATTCAGTATGGACGGAATATGGCGAAGCGGCACAAACGACTGCCGCATTTGCGCGCAGTCAGTTGTTGCGACGTGCCAGCAGGGCGAGCGCTTCCAGCTGTGCGCTGAGATGATGACGCGTGCTTTCGTCAGTCACGGTGCCGCTTTCCACATCAATACGCGTGGCGGCCTGGCCAATCATAATTTCCGGCTTATTCAGCACCTGAGCGTTAAGAAACACCATGGATTGACGCAGATGATACTGCGCACGCGCACCGCCAATGGCCCCCGGCGACGCGGTCTGGATCGCCACCGGTTTCCCTGCCAGCGGGTTATCCGGCAGGCGCGACAGCCAGTCGATGGCATTTTTCAGCGCGCCCGGCACCGAATAGTTATATTCCGGCATCACAATGACCACGCCGTCTGCCGCCGCAATGGCGGCCCCCATCGCCAGCACGGCGTCAGGGAAACCTTCCGCCTGGATATCGGCGTCATAGTGGGGGAAGTCGGCAATCGACCCCAGCGGGCTGATCTCTACCCCGGCCGGAGCCAGCTGCGGCAGGCTGTTAGCGACAACGGCATTCAGTGATGCGGCCCGCAGGCTGCCGAGCAAAGTAACAAACTTCAGGGGAGCGTTCTGACTCATGGTGGTTTCCCTATATTGACGGTAGGTTGCTCAATAAAAGCGCTAACCCGTTAATTTTACAAGCGCTATTATGAAATATCTGTAAATACTTATGCGCATTCTGTGCCGTTGTGAGGTTCAGAAAAGCCCGCAAAGATTGTCATCCGGCGCCCGGAAGTATACTGTTAGCACACTATTCATCTTTCTCTCCACGGAGTTCTCTTATCCGCTGGATGACCCGCTAAACTGAGGTTGTTGTGTCCACTTACTCTCCCGCTCAGCGCCCAAGACGCCTTCGTCAAACCGCTTCTCTTCGCTCCCTGTTCCAGGAAAATACTCTTAGCCTGAACGATCTGGCGCTGCCGATCTTCGTTGAGGAAGAGATTGACGACTATAAGCCGATTATGGCGATGCCGGGCGTGATGCGTATTCCTGAAAAACGCCTGGCGTATGAGATTGAGCGCATTGCCAAAGCGGGCGTGCGGTCGATCATGACCTTTGGTATCTCTCACCATACCGATGCTGACGGCAGCGATGCCTGGAATGAAAACGGGCTGGTGGCGCGCATGTCGCGTATCTGTAAAGAGACCGTGCCGGAAATGATCGTGATGTCCGATACCTGCTTCTGCGAATACACCAGCCACGGCCACTGCGGCGTGCTGCACGATCATGGCGTGGACAATGACGCGACGCTGATTAACCTCGGCAAGCAGGCGGTAGTTGCGGCAGCAGCCGGAGCGGACTTTATTGCTCCTTCTGCAGCAATGGACGGCCAGGTGGGCGCGATCCGCCAGGCGCTGGATGCGGCAGGCTTTACCGATACTGCCATCATGTCCTACTCCACCAAGTTTGCCTCATCCTTCTACGGCCCGTTCCGTGAAGCGGCGGGCACCTCGCTGAAAGGTGACCGTAAAACTTACCAAATGAACCCGATGAACCGCCGTGAAGCGATCCGCGAATCGCTGATCGACGAAGCGGAAGGCGCGGATGCACTGATGGTGAAACCGGCGGGTGCCTATCTGGATATCCTGCGCGACGTGCGTGAACATACCCGGCTGCCGCTGGCGGCGTATCAGGTAAGCGGTGAGTACGCGATGATTAAGTTCGGCGCGCAGGCGGGGGCCATCAGCGAGATCGATGTGACGCTGGAAAGCCTGGGGGCGATTAAACGCGCCGGTGCCGATATTATTTTCAGCTACTTCGCGCTTGATCTTGCCGAGAAGAAAATCCTTTCCTGAAAATTAAGGTAGGGGCCAGGCATGCCTGACCCCTTTTCCGGGCGAGGCATGCCATCGCCCCTACGGCCACCTTTGTAGGGGCTGACCCTCTTTTTCGTTCAGCCCACCTGCCTGACCCGTCTTTCATACCGGCACAAAAAACTGGAAACAGGCGCCGCGTTGCGGGCGATCGACCAGCTTAATATCGCTATCATGCAGCTGCAAAATGCGTCGCACGATCATCAATCCCAGCCCGCCAGCGCGATGCTTGCGCGCATTCAGCAGCGAAGGGCGCACAAACAAATCTTCACGCAGCTCGGCGGCTATCCCCGGGCCACTGTCGTTGACCTGCACCTGTACTTTACCTGTCTGCTGCATCATCTCAATCTCAATCAGCCCATGCTCTGGCGTATGCCGTAAGGCGTTATCCAGCAGGTTGGTCAGCACCCGTTCCATCATGCCGAGGTCGGCCGTTACCAGCGGAATCCCCGGCGCGCTACTTACCCGGATTTGCTGGTGGCGGGATTCCGCCGTCAGCTCAAACTTTTGCATCACATCCTGCACCAGCTCGCTCAGGCAGAATCTCTCCTTTTGCGGTTTCACCACGCCATATTCCAGCCGCGCCAGTTCGAACAGCTCTTGCGCCAGGCGGCCCACTTTCTTACTCTGCGCCAGCGCGATGCCAAGGTAGCGCTGGCGATCCTCAACGCTGAGCGTATCGGCTTTCACCGATAGCGTTTCCAGATAGCCGTGCAGTGAAGTGAGTGGGGTGCGCAGATCGTGGGAGATATTCGCAACAAACTCTCGCCGCATCTGGTCCTGCTGCGTCAGGCTCTGCCACTGCTGGTCGATACGCTGCGCCAGCTGGATAAACGCCTGCTGCAGCTGTGCGACTTCATCCTGCGGCTTGCCCGGTGGCGGGGCGTGTGCCAGCGCGCGGATGGCATCAATGCCGTCGTCATCCAGCCCGGACACCTGCCTGGTCAGCCTGCGCACCGGGCGCGTGACCCAGCGGAAGGCAAAGAAGCCGGCAATGCCGCCCAGTAGCAGCACCAGCCCCATCGAGCGCAGCGCCATCAGTACCGCCGTGTGGCGTTGCGCGGCGGCGGCCAGCAGTGAATACTCCTCGCCCTGCAGCACGATATAGATGTACCCCTGCACGCGGTCGCCCATTTTTAACGGCGCGGCGCTGAACACCTGCGGCCGTGCCGGGTCGCGCGGGTTATCGCCGTAAACCGGCATCGCCGCACCCGCCTGCAGCTGGTTCACTGGTGCCAAATCAACCTGCTGGATTTGCAGTTTTCCCGGCGGGGCAGCATTGGCAATGATCTTGCCGCTGCTGTCCAGCAGATACACTTCCACGCTCGGGTTAACCGCCATCAGCTGATCGAACAGCTTGTGGACCGCGCCCCGATCCAGCCCCTGCGCGCTGAGCAGCGGGTTATTAGCGACAATCTGGCTGGCGAGGTTAACCGACAGCCGCTGCGTCACGGCCTGACTGTACTGGCTGGCGGAACGCACCTGCAGCCAGCCAGAGATGGCGCAGCAGGCGATTAACAGCAGGATAAACACCAGCATCAGGCGCTGCGAGAGCGTGAGTCGTTTCATATATTTTCCCGGGCGTCGTGCGCCTCAGCGACAAATTTATAACCCTTGCCCCAGACGGTAAGTATGCGCTGCGGCTCGGCGGGGTTAGCTTCGATTTTGATACGCAACCGGTTGATGTGTGTATTCACCGTATGCTCATACCCTTCGTGCTCGTAGCCCCATACCTGATTCAGCAGGTTCAGGCGCGAAAACACTTTGCCGGGGCTTTTGGCAAAGAAGTAGAGCAGGTCGAACTCGCGTGGGGTGAGCTCAACGGGATGCCGATCGAGCATCACCTCGCGTGAAATCGGGTCGATAACCAGCCCGGAGAAGCTCAGCGTTCCGGCATCCATTTTCAAATTGCGGCTCATCGCCTCCTGGCGGCGAAACAGCGCCTTAACCCGGGCCACCAGCTCCAGCATCGAAAACGGCTTGGCGAGATAATCGTCGGCCCCCAGCTCTAGCCCAAGCACGCGGTGTACTTCGCTCGAGCGGGCGCTAATAATGACGATCGGCGTGTAGCGCGTCATGTTGCGCGCGCGGCGGCAGATCTCAAGCCCGTCAACACCCGGCAGCATCAGGTCGAGGATCAGCGCGTCCCAGCCGCCTTTTTCCAGCAGTGCCGCCCCCCGATCCCCGTCGGCGGCGTGGGTGATTTCATAGCCCTCATCGCGCAGATGCAGCGCCAGCAGATCGGCGATATCGCCATCATCCTCCACGATTAAAATACGTTTGCCGTTTTCCATTCTGCCCACCGCTGTCAGCCTTAATACATTCAGTTTACACACCCGACTGCCGCGGAGTTATCACATTTTGTTTAACTCTGCGTGAGGTCTTCGGGAACTTATCCGGGCAATACTGCTTCATCGCAACGGAGTCGCTGAGGGTAAACATCATGAACGTGTCAACCGGGGAAGCAGGCAGCCGGCCTGAGATTATCCATCCACTGTGGCTGCGGCTGACGCACTGGCTCAATCTGCTGGCGGTGCTGATGATGATCACCAGCGGCTGGCGCATCTATAACGCCTCACCGCTGTTTGATTTCAGCTTTCCCGCTGAAATCACCCTTGGCGGTTGGCTCGGCGGCGCGCTGCAGTGGCACTTTGCCGCCATGTGGCTGTTCGGGTTCAACGGCCTGTTTTACCTGGTAATGAACGTGGCCAGCGGGCGGATAAAGCGAAAATTTTGGCCGCTTAATCTGCGCGGGCTGCTGGCGGACCTCGGCGCGGCGCTGCGCGGTAAATTGCAGCACAGCGATCCGTACCACTACAACATGGTGCAGCGGCTGGCTTATCTGTTCGTGATGTTTGACGGCGTGATCCTGGTGCTTTCCGGGCTGGTGTTGTGGAAGTCGGTGCAGTTTCCGCTGCTACGAGAGCTGCTGGGCGGCTATGAGACGGCGCGCTATGTGCACTTTCTGGCAATGGCCTCGCTGCTGGGATTTGTGTTGCTGCACGTCGTGATGGTGGCCGTGGTGCCGAAAACGCTGCTGGCCATGCTGCGCGGACGTTAAGGAGAGACGATGAAAAAGATCATAAGCACGATATTCAGCCCTGCAGAGACGCAGGACGTGGTTAAAGAAGCGCAGCGGCTGATTGCCCGCCAGCTTGAGTCCTCTTCACGCCGCCGCTTTCTGCGCCAGGGGTTAACCCTCGGCGGCATGGCGATGCTGACCGGCTGTGACATCAGCGATAACGCGGGAGTCGAGAAGGCGCTGAACTCGGTTTCCGGCTTTAACGACCGCGTGCAGCACTGGCTGTTTGGCAGTGACCGCCTGGCACCGGAATATCCTGAATCGGCCATCACGCGCCCGTTTCCTTTCAACGCCTTTTATGGCGAAGAGGATATTCCGCAGGTTAGCGGCGCGGAGTATCGCCTGAACATCGCCGGAAAGGTGCTGGATAAGCGCAGCTGGTCGCTGCCCGAGCTGTACAACATGGCGCAGGTCAGCCAGGTGACGCGCCATATCTGCGTCGAGGGCTGGAGCGCGATTGGTAAATGGGGCGGGGTACCGTTTGCCGACTTCCTGCGGCTGATCGGCGCTGACCTCAGCGCGCACTATATCAGCTTCAAATGTGCCGACGACTACTACACCAGCATCGATATGAAAACGGCGCTGCACCCGCAAACGCTGCTGGCGCTGACTTATGACGGGCAGATCCTGCCACCAAAGTACGGTTATCCCATGAAGCTGAGGATGCCGACCAAGCTGGGATATAAGAATCCCAAGCATATTCAGGTTATCGAAGTGACGAATACCTTCCCGGGCGGTTACTGGGAAGATCAGGGCTACAACTGGTTTGGCGGCAGCTAACGCCGCGAATCGCAACTCTGTACCTGCACACTCTGTGCAATTCACTATTAAGGAAATACCATGAAAAAGTTAATCAATGCAGTCGTAATCTCCGGCGTGATGATGATGGGGCTAAGCGGGGCGGTACACGCAGCGGACAGCATGAAGAAAGATAGCATGAGCCATATGTCCCACGACTGCATGGGCAAGGATTCAATGGGCAAAGATAAGATGGGCCATGACTGTATGAAAAAAGACGGCATGAAAAAAGGCGCAATGTCGAAGGATGCGATGAAGAAAGACGCAATGAGCAAGGATTCTATGGGTAAAGATGGCATGAAAAAGGATGCCATGAGCCAGTAATAGGCTGAACGCGGGTGGCTAGATGCTGTACCATCCGCGTTACCCCCTACCCGAATGCTTCGATGCTGTTGCGTAGAGATGCCAGACGGTAACATGATGTCGTCCAGCATTAAGAAATGGAAATACCCATTCTCTTAAGGATTTTATTCCCTGCAATTTGAGGCAACTTTATATTATTGATAATATTTATCTCATGATTGATATCGAGACCTTCCGTATCCGAAAAGTCACAGTCGGAAAGATCTGTTCGGCGAAACTCGCAGTATGAAAAGGCAGAATTTGTAAAGCAGCTTTTCTTGAGATTGCAATCCTCAAAGGAACACTCCTTAAAGGAGCAGTTGCTGAAAGCACTATTTTGCAACGCCAGATTAATAAAATCGACTAAGCTGAGTCGGCAATCGTAAAAAGAGAGTGAGTGCGGAATGGTCAAACCATTAAGCGAAACCCCTTGAATAAAACAATTGCGGAAAATGACATCGTTCATTCTCATAAATGACTGAGTTATCAGCCCGATTGAACTATCTGTAAACCTGCAGTTTTCGAACTCAAACTGACGCAAACGAACTTTTTCAAAGCTGCACCCGATGAAATCACAGTCAATGAAAGTACAGTTTTCTTGAGCTACGTCCCTGACCTGCAGCCCTGTGTAGGTTTGATGTAGGTACTCAATCATTTATTCTCCTGGGCATAATCGCACTAATAAATGCCTGCTCAGGAGTCTGAGCGTGCCCAGCCACCGCAATGCCCGCGCCACCTAATCCTATTCCAATGTTAGCTAAAGGTGACTGTCGTGAAATTCTAAGTACATCAGTAGATAGCATCGTGTCAAACTCACGTATTCCTGAAATATTCCTATTCATAAATATCCTTATTAGTCTAAATGAATCCTGTGCATGTTTGCTAGCCAGCGTTTACACATTACTTTTTCTGGTTTTTATGTCAATTGATATTTTTAATGTTTTCTGGTCTGAGGGGTGTTCAATTTTTTATTGTCTATTTTTTTTGAGCTTTCTATTTTTCAGATAAGTTCGTTATGTTATTGGGTCGCTTCGGATGTAGCCCTTAGCGTGTTAACAAAAGGTCCGACAGATAGATGGAGTTTAATGCTGTATTTTTATGATAATTGAAGTTCTATGCGTGGCACCGATCACATTTTTTAATACTACGGCGCAACCAAATATCAAGAGAACATGTGCCATCCGTCCACGATTGGACTGCAGCAGAAATAAAGTATCGGCAAGCAGCAATAAGCCGCAGCGTAAGTGCGTGGGCGAGGGAAGTTCCGCCGCCCACGGGGTTTTACCCGACGTGCAATACCTCGGAGACCATCTTCTGCGACTCAACGTTAGTAAAATTTTTCACATCCGCGACAAACTCCGCACCATGCGCATCAATCACCTGCTGGAACTCCTCAATGCTGTTGCAGTAAACATGGCAGGCGGCAATAAACGGCGCGCTGCTGTCCAGCGGCGTATCAATCTCATAGGCGACACACTTATCGCCCATGCGCGCTTTAAGCAGCGGCAGATGTACATCACGGTAATAGTCGTGGTCGAAGTGGGCATCGGGCTTACGCGGGTAAAGTACGCTGAATTTAATCACACTAGATTCCTTTTGAAGGGGGTGGCGAAGAGAAGGATTATAACCAGCCGACGGCGCAGCGGGTTAGCGCATTGAGCGCTGCTGGCTGGGCGTCTGACCGAAGACCTGCTTATAGCAGGTGGAGAAGTGGTTGCTGTTGGCAAAACCACACAGGTAGGCAATATGGGTGATGGTCTCTTCGGTATTGATGATCCTCTCCCGGGCAGAAACCAGCCGCAGGCGCTTAATATAGTTGTCCGGCGTCAGGCCTGTGGTCTCCTTAATCTGGCGTTGCAGCGTGCGCTTACTGAGGTAGAACTGGTCACCCAACGCTTGCCAATCGATCTCCTCAAAGCAGTGCTGCTGCAGAAATCCGAGCAGCTTATGCAGCTTATATTTGGTATGGCTCTGCGTATGTTCATCCTGCTGGCAGGCCATATTCATTAACAGCTGGAAAAAACAGGCTTCCTGCCAGCCGCTGCCGAACGCCATACCGCGTGCGGGCTGTGCATTGAAAAGCTGTTGGATCAAGGTTTTGCACTGCTCTTTAGTCTGCGGCAGTAGCCAGTGATAGCTACCGGGGTGTGTCGCGTCAAAACGCGCCAGTAAGGTCTCAACGTTGTTAAGCCAGCTAAAAGAGTGCTGGCGATTGATCAGCACGTTAATCAGACGCAGGGTGCCCAGCTCATCATAAAAGTGATAATCACGATCCTTAATAAAGAAAACGTCCCCTTCCTGGATAAAGTGCGGCTTGCCGTTGATCACGTGCAGACCGTGGCCGCTCTCGACAATCACCAGCTCGTTAAATTCATGGCGATGTTCGCAGTTGTTGTCTTCCGGGTCACTGGTATACAGGGAGAACTGGTCGCGCTCTGAAGCAAAATACTGGTCAAGCTGCAGGTTGTTCATGGTTCTGATTCTCACGCTCTCTAATGCCGCCACGTTAAGGGATTTCTGCGTCCTGAGCGAACCGGCTTTACCATTTTGTGATCGCAGTCGGCACCACCTTTCCGACAGTGCCAGAACGCCATTTTGCCTGGCGGTTTCAGAATAGCTCCACTGGCTTGCTGCGCCCTAAACTCGCTGCTCTTTCGTCAGTAACAGGAGCCTCACCGTGGCCGTTACCATCCAGAAACATAGCGAATTCCGCACCCGCACCGATCTGTCGCTGCTGGCGACAGCCGATGCGGCCAAACCCGAGATTTACCGCACGGCGCTCGACCCGCAGGCCGTGGTTACCATGCAGCCTGACGCGGTCAATATTCATGGCTGGCAAAGCGTGCCGCGCTGCACACCCGCGCAGCTTTATCAGCAGAGCTTCAGCGCGGGTGACGAGTTTATTATCGATTTCGGTCAGCACTGCGTCGGCTATTTCTCATTTTGCTGTGAAGCCAGCGGCAGCCCGCCTGATGCCCCGGCACATCTGCAGTTTATATTTGGCGAAATCGCCGCCGAAGTGGCCGAACCGTTTTCTGGCTACAGCGGCTGGCTGAGCAGCAGCTGGCTTCAGCAGGAAGATCGCTATCTGGACGTGCTGCCAGCCGCGGTTACCCTGCCGCGCCGCTACTGCTGCCGCTACGTTAAAGTGCGGGTGATAGCCACCTCGCCGAAATACGCGCTGCGCTTTTCCTCGCTGCGGCTGGAGACCGTCAGTTCGGCCTGTGACAGCATGCTGCAATCCGCCGCTATTCGCGATCCGCTGCTGCGGGAGATCGACGCGGTCAGCGTGCGCACGCTGAAAAACTGCATGCAGGATGTGTTCGAAGATGGTCCAAAGCGCGATCGTCGTCTGTGGCTCGGCGACCTGCATTTACAGGCGCTGGTTAACTACCCGACCTTCGCTCACAACGCGCTGGTGAAACGCTGCCTGTATCTGTTCGCCGGAGTGACGCGGGAGGATGGGCTGGTCTCTGCCAATCTGTTTATGCAGCCGCAGGTGATAGCCGACGATACTTTCCTGTTTGACTATGCGCTGCTGTTTATCGCCACGCTGGAGGATTACGTTGCCGCCACCCACGATTTGACCACTCTGCATGAGCTGTGGCCAACTGCCCTGCGTCAGATTGAGCTGTCGCTACAGCGCCTCGACTCGCGCCACATCCTGCGCGACAGCGAAGAGTGGTGGGCATTTATTGACTGGCATGAAGCGTTGAACAAGCAGGCAGCGGCGCAGGGCGTGCTGCTGTTTGCCCTGCGTAAAGGGCTGCTGCTGGCGCAGCGCTGCGACAGCGGAAAAACCGGCTGGCTTGAGCAGACGATCGTGCAGGTCAGTCAGGCCGCGATGACCCATTTATGGGATGAGCAGCAGGGCTTTTTCATCAGCGGCGCGCAGCGCCAGGTCTCCTGGGCTGCGCAGGTGTGGCTGATGCTGGGTGAGGTGGGTGACCGCGCCTTCCGCCAGCAGCTGATCGCCCGGCTGCGCAGCCACCCCCCGGCGATCAAAATGCATACCCCGTATATGATGCATCACTTTATTGAGGCGCTGCTGGTCAACGGCGAGCGTGAGCAGGCCGTGGCTGAAATCAAACGCTACTGGGGTGGGATGGTGCAGGCCGGGGCGGATACCTTCTGGGAGCTGTATGACCCGGATAATCCGGACTACTCGCCGTATGGCAGCAAGCTGATCAATAGCTATTGCCATGCCTGGAGCTGCACGCCGGCATGGTTAATTCGTCACTTTGAACTCTGAAACAGACAACCTATAACTTATAAATTCTGAGAGATCATTATGTCCACTCCACTTTTTGCTCTATGGCGTCAGCGGCTGGGATACGGGGTTGCCGACCTTTCCTGTAACCTGGTCTGGCAGTTAATCTCACTCTACCTGATGTTTTTCTACACCGATATTATGGGCCTGCCTGCGTATTATGCCGGACTTATGTTTCTGGTCACCCGGCTGGTGGATGGCGTAGCCGATGTGCTGATGGGCTTGGTGATCGACAATACTGCTACCCGCTGGGGCCGCTGTCGCCCTTATCTGCTGATGGGCGCGGTGCCGTTTGGTGTGCTCTGCGTGCTGGCATTCTACTCGCCGGAGCTGACGATGACCGGTAGGCTGATTTACGCCTTCGTCACCTATCTGTGCCTGTCGTTCCTCTACACCTTCGTCAATATTCCTTATAGCGCCATGCTGCCGTTTATCACTAACGACTCAAAAGAGCGCACCACACTGTCGGCGGTGCGCATTGTGATGGGCTCGCTGGGCTCAACGCTGGTGGCGGTGCTGACGCTGCCCTTAGTTAACAGCCTCGGCCAGGGCAATCAGGCGCACGGTTTTCTCTACACGGCGATGATTTTTGGCGGCATTGCGGCCTTCTTCCTGCTGCTGAGTTTTCGCAGCGTGGAAGAGCGTATTCAGGTACAGCAGGAGCGCATGACGCTGCCGCGTGCCTGGCAGGGGCTGAAAAATAACCGGCCATGGGGCGTGTTCGCGCTGAATATCTTCCTGATGTGGGGGGCGTTCTTCTTTCAGACCGGCTCACTGGTCTACTTCTTTACCTACTATGTCCAGGACGCCAGCATTACCGCGATTGCTGCGGGCATCTCAACCTTTGTGCCGCTGCTGGGCACCCTGACGGTGCCGCTGCTCGCCGCGCGCATGAAAAAATGCCATGTCTACCTGCTCTCCAGCGCCATCAATGTGCTGGGGATGCTGGTGATGATTGTGGCGGATACCCAGATTATCGGCCTGCTGGCGGGTGCCACTATCCTGTCAATTGGTGCGGGCCAGCGCACCGCAATCTACTTCTCAATGCAGGCTGACCCGGTCGACTACGGCGAGTGGAAAACCGGTATCAATACCGCCGGGATCCTGACATCGGTCAATGGGTTCCTCGGTAAAGTGGCGATGGCCGGGGCGGGGGCGGTCACCGGGATCCTGCTGTCGCTCGGCGGCTACAGTGCGAATCATGCACAATCGGCCAGCGCGCTGTTGGCGATTAAAACCTGCTATCTCTATATCCCGCTGGCGCTGATTGTTATTTCGATGCTGTGGATGGGCAAATATTACCGGCTGGATAACGACTACGAGAAAATTCGTGCGGAATTAGACCGACGCAAAAAAGTCCTTTCGCCGGAAAATAATGCGCTAGAAGCGATCGCGCAGCCGACAACCCAACGCTAAGAATAATAAATTAACAGGAATCATCATGCGTAAAAGTCCTCTTTACGTGGCGTTATGCTGCGCGCTATTTACCTCCGGGATGGCTCAGGCGGCGGGATTAACCATTGAACAACGTCTGGCACTGCTGGAACAGCGGCTGGAGAAGACCGAAGCGGAGGCCAGCGCCGCTCGCGTCAGCGCGCAGCAGGCCAGTGCCAGAACGGCGAAGGCCGAAGCACGAGCCGAGCGTGCCGAGCGCCAACTGGCGGCAATGCAAGCGCCCGTCGCGGTGCCAGCAGCCACGACCCCGGCAGCCGGCAACGCGGCCGTGCCGGAGAAAGATAACGGCTTTGAGTTCTCGGGCTATGCCCGCTCAGGTGCGCTGCTCAGCGGCAGCGGGCGGGGTGCGCACGGCGGACCGGGTGTCTCACCTGCCAGTTCGATCGGCGGCGATGCGCACGTTGGCCGTCTTGGTAATGAAAAAGATAACTATGTTGAGCTGAGCTTTATTAAACATCTGCAGTTTGATGACGGGTCCAGCGCCCGGTTCAAAGCGATGCTGGCGGACGGCGCCAATAATCCCGATCCGTGGGTGCAGGATAATGACAGCCACCATATGAATATTCGCCAGCTGTATGTGGAGATGAATAACCTCGCCGATTTCAGCGGCCCGCTGGAAAATGCCACGCTGTGGGCCGGTAAACGTTTCGATCGCGATAACTTTGATATTCACTTTACCGACAGCGATATTGTTTTCCTTGGTGGCACCGGGGGCGGGATCAATGACGTGCAGTGGGCGCCGGATCTCCACAGTAATTTCTCACTCTATGCGCGCAACTTTGGGGACCTCGGCAGCGACCGCTATAACGATAATGACGTGCAAAACGTGATGCTTACCGCCAACAACTTCTACGGCAATTTGCAGTGGATGCTGACCGGCATGAGTGCGCAGGGCAACGATGACCTGAAAGGCAACACCTCGACCACGGGCAGTTATGCGCTGCGCAGCGATGATACGGCGAAAAACGGGGTTTACACCATGCTGGCCTGGCACGATAAGCAGCGCTTCTATGGCCTGCTGCCCGGCAGCTCCGAAAGCGCGATTCAGTATGGCAGGGGGCTGGGGGCGGAAGCCCGCCAGCCGGGCAGCGATGGCGACCTGACGCGCAATGCGCAGTCGGTGCGCTTTGCCTCTTACGGCATTGTGCCAGTCAGTCAAAACTGGGAGCTGGCGCCGTCGTTGATCGCCCAACACAGTGAGGACCGCTACCGTGCCGGCGATCGCTACGACTGGGCGACCTTTAATCTGCGCGCCTCACAGGCGATAAGCCACAACTTCGCTCTGCTGTATGAAGCCTCCTGGCAGTATATGGACCTTGACCCGAACGGGCGTAGCTACCTCAGCGGGGGGGCGCTGAACCGCTATCAGGCGGTGAAAGGGGATTTCTACAAGCTTACGTTTGCACCGACCTTTAAAGTTGGCGAAGTGTTCGATATCAAAGCTCGCCCGGAAATTCGTGTCTTTGCCACCTACATGAACTGGTCAAAAGACCTCGATCGTTACGCGGTAAATGACGATTTCGGCAGCGCCGGGTTTAGCGCAGGTGGTAACTGGAGCTTCGGCGTGCAGAGCGAAATCTGGTTCTGATTGGGCAGCAGATGGGAGGGGCAAGCCTTACCCGGATCCCAGCGCGATGGCCGGGTGGAAGACTATCTTCTGACGGCAAAAATGCCATCGTACAACAGGCGGCCAGGGTGCCGCCTGTTGTACGATGGGAATCTGGCTATTTTACCGCACGGATAACCGTCATCTGGTTAAACTGTACCGAAAACGTCAGGCATGAAAGACCCGTTTGCTAAAAATCAGCCAGAGTAACAGCGCACACAGGGCTATCCCGCCCAGCGCCATATAAGCATGGCTATACGTTGAATCACTGACAATGGCACCGGCCAGTGCCGGGCTGAGTGAGGCGCCCAGCCCCTGGAATAACATCACCAAACCCAGCGCGGCGTTAATATGGCCCGAGCCGTTGAACAACCAGGCAATCAGTCCGGGCACGGCAACCCCCAGAATTCCCGCAGCGACACCGTCCAGAACCTGAACGGGAAACAACACCCACTCATTCCCCCAAAAAGAGGCAATAGCGGCGCGTAATGGCAGCACCACGAGGGCAATCAGGATAAGCCTGGCGTAACCGCACCGGGCGGCATAGCGTGCGGTCAGCAGTGCGGCGGGGATCATCACCACCTGCGAGATTGCCACCGTTAATGCGGCATAGGTGCCTGGCGTGAACATCGCTTTCGCGCCCGAGGAGGCGATCTGCATGCTCAACATCGGCAGCTGGGCCGCATTAGCCAGATGGAAGAGCAAGAGAGTGGATCCTGTTACCAGCAATTCTGGCCGTTTTAGCAATGCTAACAAAGAGGGAGAAACGGTCGCACCTGCCTGTTCATGACTCCCCCTTGCCACATTATGGTCGATATCATCTTTGTTGATGGCCGAGGTGCAAATGAGGGTGCATACGGCCATCGCCGTCATCAGTAAGAACACGGACCCGGTGCCCCAAATCCAGCAGGTGAAAGCGGCCAGGAGGGCTATCGTCATATTACCAGCATGGTTGAAGGCTTCATTGCGCCCCATCTGCTGCACAAAAATTTTCTGACCGCCGATCCCCAGGGTGATACCGGCAATCGCGGGGGCAACGACTGCGGCGGCTAAGCCTGTGACGATCTGCGATGCAATCACGATGGTGGGCGTCGGAAAATACCAGAGCATCAGCGTGCTGAAGGTGATGAGCAGGGATGAGACGATAATTAACAGGCGCTTGTGACGCGTGGCGTCGACGATGATCCCAGAGGGGAAGGTGGCCAGCAATCCCGCCAGGCTGCCGGCGGTCATCACCAGGCCTATATCATCCGCCTGCCAGTGATGAGAGACCAGAAATATCCCCAGGAATGGCCCCAGCCCGTCGCGAACGTCGGCAATAAAAAAGTTGAGCAAACAGAGCACTTGCAGTGAACGTAATTTCATACACAACCTCAGGTAAAGCAAGAACTCGCCATAACGTGAGAGATGACAATAGGTTGTGTCGGTGAATTTTTCCACTGCAACTTACACCAGGCAATCTGCGCCATTGAATCCGCTTATTTTGCCAGCGGAAAATCGGCGTAGCGCGTGGTATACGCGGGTGACAGCATCTCACGCTTCATCGCCCAGGCTTTCTCAATCCCCTGACCGGCAAACCACACTTTGCCTTTCCCCGAACTGTTCAGCGTGTCGATCGCCGCCATCAGCGCCGCGCTGTCAGGCCTGGGCTGACAGTCGTCAAACAGGTTCAGCTGCGCCACGCCGCTGCTGAAAAAATCCGCCAGCATCACGCCCGCCTTCATATAGCGGTGGCCGTCGCGCCAGATGTGGTCCAGCGCCTTGGTGGCGGCCTGAATAATATCGCGCGTGTCGTTCGACGGGGTGAGCAGCTTGCTGGCGGCCTGGTTGCCGTAAAACACCTCATCCTGCGCGTGCGGGCTGGTGCGCAGAAAGACGCTGATAAAGCGGCAGAACTGCTTTTCCTGACGCAGTTTTTCGGCGGCGCGTTCGGCATAGGCGCAAATGGCCTGGTGCATCTCTTCATAGGCGGTGATGCGGTGGCCGAACGAGCGGCTGCAGATAATCTGCTGCTTGGTGGGGGAGAACTCCTCCATACCGAGGCACGGCTCGCCGCGCAGCTCGCGGGCGGTGCGTTCCAGCACCACGTTGAAGTGCTTACGCACCACCCAGCTGGAGCAGTCGGCCAGCTGCAGTGCGCTCTCAATACCCATCAGATTGAGCTTTTTGCTGATGCGCCGCCCCACGCCCCACACTTCCTCCACCGGCACCAGCGCCAGCAGCTTACGCTGACGCTCAACGTTCGACAGATCGACCACGCCGCCGGTCTTTTTCCACGTTTTCGCCGCATGATTGGCGAGTTTCGCCAGCGTTTTGGTCGGCCCGATGCCCACGCCAACGGTCAGCCCGGTGTTTTTCAGCACCTGGTTGCGCATCTGGTGGCCGAAAGTGTCCAGCGGCATACAGTTATTCACACCGCTGACGTCGACAAAGGCTTCATCAATGGAGTAGATCTCAATCGCCGGGCCGATCTCCGTCAGGGTATTCATCACCCGACTGCTGAGGTCGGCATACAGCGCGTAGTTGGAGCTAAAAACGTGCACCTTCTGGCGGTGCAGCTCGTTTTTCAGCTTGAAGTAGGGCGCCCCCATCTTGATCCCCAGCATTTTGGCCTCGGCCGAGCGCGAGATCACGCAGCCGTCATTATTCGATACCACCACCACCGGCTGGCCGCGCAGGTCCGGGCGAAACACCGTCTCGCAGGAGGTGTAGAAGCTGTTGACGTCAACGAGGGCGAACATGGCTACTGATGCGCTTTCAGGGTAAAGGTCACCACGCCGAAGATTTCCAGCTCTTCCTCGTTATGGAAGGTGATCGGCGTGTACTGGCTGTTGTGGGCGAACAGCTGCAGCACGGGGCGGGTGCGCAGCTCTTTCACCGTGAACTCGCCCGCTACGGCGGCCACCACGATACTGCCGTGCACGGCATCCAGCGAGCGGTCAACGATCAGCAGGTCGCCATCGCCAATTCCTGCACCAATCATCGAATCACCGCTGACCTTAATAAAGTAGGTGGCGCTCGGATGTTTAATCGCCAGCTTATTGAGGTCGAGCGTCTCCTCAACATAGTCCTGCGCCGGGCTGGGAAAGCCGCACGGCACCCGTTCGATAAACAGCGGGAGCGGCAGAGCCGGGGTGATGATGGCTGGGCGGATGAACGGCATAGTCTGAATCTCAATGTTACTGTGTTTATATACAGTATTACTGAATGCCGCCATCGATCAAGCGTCTTTCGCGCAGGTTCTGAAAAGCCTCTGAAGAGGCGGGAAATTTAGGTGATGCTGGAAAGGATAGCGCTGAGGTTCAGAGGGATAACGTGGGAGTATATCGCGGGTAATATCCAGTATGGCGACTCATGGATGAAACAGAAAGCCTGATGGCAATTGCCGCTCAATGGCAGGGGTATCCGCCAGCGGCTATGCTCTCTGCTGACGGACGCCATTCATCATCAGGAGAAGCCATGAAGGAATTTGATTACCAGCGCGATTTCAGCCAGATCGATTTCAGGAAACACCCGGAGCAGTACCAGGTCGGGCGCGGGGAGCAGGGCGTGCTGATGGTTGAGCCGTATAAAAGCGAAATCCTGCCGCACTGGCGCTTCAAAACGCCCGAGGTGGCGGAGATCTCTGCTAACGCCATCATGGCGCTGTTTGAAGCGTATCGCCGTAGCGATGACTTCGTCGGCATGGATATGGCACGCAAGTTTATTCAGATGGGCTATACGCGCGCCAGGCGTTACGCCAACCACAAAGGCGGGCGTAAATATGATGCGCAGGGCGAGATATTGCCGTATCAGCTGAATGAAGAGAAGGCCGCCGCCGCCGCCATTTTTAAAGCCCACTGGGACAGCATTCGCCAGGATAAAGACTACCTGGCGCGGCGCAAAAAACATCAACAGCAGTTCGGCTAAGCCCCTTTGCCGACGGGTTCGGGGGGCGCGACCAGGATAACGGTGATAAACGCGTTGATATCTGCCGTTGCAGCCTGCTGTGCAGCGGGGGATGGGGAGATAATCAGCTGGTCGGCATAGCCGTTGAGCATCGCCCACAGCTGGCGCGTCACCCGCTGCGCATCACGATGGCGAAAGTGACCGGCCGTAATACCGCGGTCGATAATGTCAGCCAGCAGCGCCTGCCACTGCGCCATCATCGCCTCTGCCAGCTGCGCCCACTCCTCATCGCGGATCGCCAGCTGCCAAAGCGAGCTGTACAGCGACCAGCTGGCGTCCGGTGCGGCGGGCAGGTAGTTTTGCACAAACGCGCTGAGCTGTGAGCGCGCTTCGAGCGCGCCAATCTCATCAGCAAACTCTACGCGGTCGCGCTGCATAAATAGCGTCATCGCCTCTTTGCACAATGTTTCCCAGTCGCGGAAGTAGTGATAGATGTGGCTGCGCGAGATGCCGAGCTGTTCGGTCAGCTCGCGGGTGGTCACGCGCTCAATGCCTTTTTCGCTAAACAGCGTAATTGCGCCATCAAGAATACGGGCGCGTAATACTTCAGCGGTCTCTTTCATTGTTGCTTCCCACGGCTCCACGTTGACTTTGAGCAAGTGCTCAAATAGACTGCATCTGGTTTTTGAGCAACCGCTCAAGCCTAATCCTACCAGAAAATAATCCGATGAAAACCTGTACCACTGCGGAAATCGTACCGACTTCCGCCAGCGCGATCGCCACGCTGAAACTGCTTGGCCGCCGCCACAGCAAAAAATTGATCCTCACGCTGCTGCTGGTGATTGCCGAAAACGTCACCTATCTGCTCTATCCGCTGGCGGCCGGATTTGCCATTAACGCCATTCTCAGCGGCCAGGCGCTGCATGCGGTGCTGTATGCGGCGATGGTGTTTACCATGTGGGCGATTGGTGCCGCACGCCGCAGCGTGGATACGCGCACCTTTGCCCGCATCTATGCCGGGCTGGCGGTGCCGGTGATCCTCACCCAGCGCCAGCAAAACCATCCGCCGTCGACCGTGGCCGCGCGCGTGGCGCTGTCGCGCGAGTTTGTCGACTTCTTCGAGCAACACCTGCCGGTGCTGATCACCTCGGTGGCGTCGATTACCGGCGCGGCGGTGATGCTGCTGGCGATTGAGTTCTGGACCGGCATTGCCTGTCTGGTGATTCTGGCGTTTTTCAGCCTGTTTCTGCGCGGCTACACGCGCAAAAATGAGCGGCTGTTTGGCCGCCTCAATGACCGGCTGGAGAAAGAGGTGCGCTTTGTCACCCACGCCGAAACGCCTGCGCTGACGCGCCATTACCGCGTGCTGGCCGGGCTGCGCATCCGCCTGTCGGACCGCGAAGCCTGGGGCTATCTGGCCATTGGTAGCGCCGCAGCGCTGCTGTTTGCACTGACCATTCTGTATATGACGCTGAAGGGCGGGGCGGATGCGGGCCACATCTACTCGGTGATGACCTATATGTGGATGTTCGCCATGAGCCTCGATGATGGCCCGCAGCTGCTGGAGAAATATTCTCAGCTGAAGGATATTGGCAAACGCGTGAATACCGGGCTGGAGTAAGCGGCAGGTTGACGCGCGCATCACCGCGTGGCGATGCGCGTCTGTGCCAGCGGCGGTGCATTTCGCGCTGGAGGCACAGGTTAAATATTTTAGGCCGTGCGGCTCAGGCCAAGCTCAAACGGCGGGTCATCCACACCGTAATGATAATCGAGCTAAGCGCCACCAGCATCAGGCCCGCGCCGACCGCAATCATCGCGCTAAAGCCGAACAGGTTAAACAGCAGCAGCCCGGCGATACCGCCGCTCAGGAAGGAGACGATGGTGATCAGGTGGGTGAGGAACTGCTTGCGCTGGGTGGTGACCTGTTTGGAAACGTCGCGGCGCGCCAGCGTGGCAATCACCGAACCCAGCGCAATCCCGGCATCGGTCAGCGTGCCGGTGATATGCGTGGATCGTACGCGCCCGTTGGAGAGCTGAGTGGAGTTAGCGTTATGAATACCCATCAGGAAGCCGAGCAGCACGATCACCTCCCGGTTATTAAACGGGGAGTAAAACAGCATCTCAAAAGCGGAGATGGCAATTAATAGCGCCCCTTCTATCAGCAGCACCATGCTGAAGATGGTGCGGATATTGTGTTTAATTCCGCCAATAACAATCAGCCGGCAGGTAATACAGCCGAGAACAAACGCACCAATCACCGACATCAGAAGTATCAGGTCTTTCACATTAAAACTGGATACTTCTGCCGACAGTTGCGAAGTATTTCCGCTCATGTGCGACGGGAAGAAGCCAAAGGCACCCAGCGCCATGGCGTTGAGCAGCCCGGCGCTGGTGGCCAGCACCAGCGCCAGACAGCGGTCCTCAGTGTGGGAGCGGGCGCGCTTGCGCTTGATCATCATATTGAGCATGGCTACCCCTTAATTCGCCTTGATGTTCAGTCATCAGTGTAGTGTGTGGGGTAAGAAGAAAGCCAATAATAACCGGGTAATTAGAGTTATCTTATATTTCGTAAATAAAGAAATTGGTTTTATCTGTTGTTATTAAAAGTTCGGTAAAGAAATGCGGTGCGTTTATTGATAACGCCGGAAGGAGATATTATTTCGCGGCGTCTGATAAGCGTTATTTATATACCCGTCAGGCGCAATTTAAGTGCTTTACCGAAGGCGCTTTCGGCGTGATAACCGCGGACTGAACTGGCCGAAGCCGATGTTGATCACACCTGACAATTAAGTTGCCTGTTACCCCACAGGTTTTCATCGCCGCTGCCGATACTTCTCAGGAATGGAATTCACTCAGACTTGAGGAGGCGGGATGATCGTCGGTATTGCGGTGAACGAACTGCGGCTGGGTATGTACCTTTATAAGCTTGATGTGTTCTGGCTGAAACACCCGCTGGTCGGCAATGAAATGCTGCTGACGGATGAGACGCAGATAAAGGTCATCCAGAACAGCGGCGTGCGTGAAGTGTGGATCGACCTGTCGCGCGGGCGTGGCGTTGAGGTGAAGACCGGGATAGTCGAAAACGTGGTGCTGCCTGAGGCTGAGGCACCGTCTGGCTATCAGTCGCCGGAAGTTGATCGCGGCCAACCCGTTACCCTGCGCGGTGAGATGGCGCAGGCGCAGAAAATCTGCCTGGCGGCGAAAGGGCCAGTGATGGACATGTTCAGCGATGCGCGCATGGGCAAAACTATCGATGCAAACAGCACGCTGCCGCTGGTCAATGATATTGCCGGCTCGCTCAGCCGCCATCCAGCCGCTTTGCTGAGCGTGGTGCGCCTAAAATCGCACGATGATTACACTTACCTGCATTCGGTGGCGGTCTGTGCGCTGATGCTTTCTCTGGCGGCACAGCTGAAGCTGGATCAGCATCAGACCAAACGTGCCGGGATGGCGGGGCTGCTGCACGACGTAGGCAAAGCGGCGGTGCCGCTGGCAATCCTCAACAAGCCTGCCAGGCTGACGGAGGAAGAGTTTGAGGAGATGAAGATCCATCCGGTGGCCGGCGCGGAGATCCTGCGTATCAGCGGTGCCGATGCAGATTTACAGGATGTGGCACTGCATCATCACGAAAAGATCAATGGCACGGGATATCCGCACGGGCTGCGCGGCAATGCGATTTCTCTGCTCGCCCGTATGGCTTCAATATGTGATGTCTATGATGCCGTCACCTCCGACCGTCCCTACAAAGCGGGCTGGAACCCGGCCAGTGCAATGCACCAAATGGCTAACTGGCACGGCCATTTTGATCGTAAGCTGCTGCACTCATTTGTTAAAGCAGTCGGTATCTATCCGGTTGGCTCACTGGTCAGGCTCTCTAACGGGCTGCTTGGCGTGGTGACCGAGCCGGGTGAACACTCGCTGCTGCAGCCGAAGGTGTGCATTTTCTGGTCGTTAAACAGCGGCAAGCGGCTGACGCCGTATGAGGTCGATCTCGCCAGCCAGCACGCCTCGGAAAGCATTGTCGGGCCGGAAGAAGCCGGACACTGGCCGGGGATAGACGTCAACGCGCTGTGGCAGAAAGCGGTTACTGCCTGATTTTCTGGCAGGATTTGGAAACCCTTCTATACTTAATGCTGATGTTGTCCGCACTGAGGGTCGACGCGGTAGGAAAACCACGATCCCTCTCGACGTCAGACGACAGGCAACTGCTTTACGCCGTCCCCGTCAGACCACGCAGTTACCCTCATTGCACAGCATCTTTCTGAACCATTAATCAGGAGGAATGTGTGACTAAACAAGCAGATTTCGTTCCCCCAATTAAGGCAGAAGCGCGCTACGCCTTCTTCTTTGACGTGGATGGCACACTGGCGGCGATTAAACCGCGCCCGGATGAGGTTTCCGTCCCTGCTGCGGTGGTGGCTGACCTTCAGCACCTGGCGCAAAGCTGTGATGCTGCGCTGGCGCTGGTTTCCGGCCGCCCGATAAGCGAACTGGATGCCCTGGTCGCTCCGGCGCGTTTTCCGCTGGCCGGCGTGCATGGTGCTGAGCGGCGCAATCTCCAGAATGAAACAACGCGCATTGCCCTTGACCCGGGCACTGTGACGATCCTCAGCCGTGAACTGGAGCAGGCGATAGCCGCTCTGCCGGGCACCGGGCTGGAGAGTAAAGGTATGGCGTTTGCCCTGCATTATCGCCAGGCACCGCAGTATCAGCAGGCGATTGAAACGCTTGCCGACTCGCTGGTGGCGCGTTTCCCCGAGCTGGTACAACAGCCGGGAAAATGCGTGGTCGAACTGAAGCCGCGGGGCGTGAACAAAGGCGCCGCGATTAACGATTTTATGCAACTGCCTCCGTTTGCCGGCCGTATCCCGGTGTTTATCGGGGATGATTTGACTGACGAAGCAGGTTTTGACGTGGTCAATGCCATGGACGGTATCTCAATTAAAGTCGGCTCTGGAGCCACCGCCGCGCGCGGACGTCTGGCTGATGTTGATGCCGTTTACCGCTGGCTGGAACAGACCCGAATAAAACTAGATCAAGACGCAACAACGTCGGTGAGGAGTCAAAGTTATGAGTCGCTTAGTAGTCGTATCTAACCGTATTGCCATTCCTGATGGCAGTAAGGCCAGTGCCGGAGGGCTGACCGTTGGCATTGTTGATGCCCTGAAGACCACCGGAGGCATGTGGTTTGGCTGGAACGGTGAGATCAATGAAATTGGAGAAGATGAAGAGCAATTGAACATGCTGGAGCAGGACGGTATCACTTATGCCTCCTTCGGCCTCGATCAGAATGATTACGATCTCTACTACCTGCAGTTTTCCAACGCGGTGCTCTGGCCTGCTTTCCACTACCGTCTCGACCTGGTGAATTTCCAGCGTGAAGCCTGGGACGGTTACTGCCGCGTCAACAAGCAGCTGGCACAGCGCCTGCAGCCGCTGCTGAAAGAAGACGATATTCTGTGGATCCACGATTACCACCTGCTGCCGTTTGCCGCCGAATTGCGCAAGCTGGGCGTGAATAACCGCATCGGCTTCTTCCTGCATATCCCGTTCCCGACCCCGGAGATCTTTAACGCGCTGCCGCCGCACGCCGACCTGCTGGAGATGATGTGCGAATACGATCTGCTGGGCTTCCAGACGGAAAGTGACCGCCTGGCGTTCCTCGAGAGCGTTTCACTGCTGACCCAGATGCAGAGCGAGGGCAAACAGCATCGCGCCTTCGGCAACCGCTTCACTACCGAGGTTTACCCGATCGGTATCGAACCTGACAGCATCAAAGAGATGGCAGAAGGGCCGCTACCGCCAAAAATGGTGGCGATGAAGAAAGATCTGGGCGATGCGCAAAATATTATCGCCTGCGAGCGCCTCGACTATTCGAAAGGGTTGCCGGAACGCTTTCTCGCCTACGAGGCGCTGCTGGAGAACTATCCGCAGCATCATGGCAAAATCCGCTACTCGCAGATTGCACCCACCTCGCGCGGCGACGTGCAGGCTTACCAGGATATCCGTCATACGCTGGAAACTGAAGCGGGCCGTATTAATGGTAAATATGGCACGCTGGGCTGGACGCCGCTCTACTACCTCAATCAGCACTTTGACCGCCGCCTGCTGATGAAAATCTTCCGCCTGACGGATATCGGGCTGGTGACGCCGCTGCGTGACGGCATGAATCTGGTGGCGAAAGAGTATGTCGCCGCGCAGGATCCGGATGACCCGGGCGTGCTGGTGCTGTCGCGCTTTGCCGGTGCCGCTAATGAGCTGACCTCGGCGCTGATCGTCAATCCTTATGACCGCGATGATGTGGCGGCGGCGCTTAATCAGGCATTGACCATGTCACGTACCGAAAGGATCTCGCGCTACAACGACATGATGGCGGTGCTGCGCAGCAATGACATTACCCACTGGCGTGAGAGCTACCTGCGTGATTTGCAGGCGCTGCCGCAGGATGGCCGGGTAAAGAGCCAGCAGAGTAACGTGACTTCCTTGCCAAAATTGGCCTGAAACATCGGTCCAGTGTAAACAAGATGTTTGACCAACAGGGGCTGCGGCCCCTGATTTTCCTTATCCCGCTTTAACCAATCCTCACGCTGCTTAACGCTTCTCTGACGCAGTTTGCAGAAAAAACGCCCACTTGCTTCAGAAAAAACATAAGAAAGCCACTTTTCCCTAAAGGTTGGCGCCAGTCTGCCGATACTAAAATAAGCAATTACCCGAAAAATCCGAAAAACATTCACACTCCTTATGTAACGCCTATTTACATCTACAGGCATTAGCTGAACATCAGGCGCCGCCTGCTTACAAATCGCTATCACTCCATTGCAAAAACCTGACCTTTGTCACATTTTTACCTTCGAATAGCTTTCGTATATTCACTGTAAGTAACTACCTGAAGGTGGTGTAAAACACCTTATTTAAAGTATAAAAGTCTTACAAATAGTCTTATTTATGAATTTTATGCTGCCACGTGCCGCTTCGCTGCTCTCCTTGCGTTTAAAATTCCACGCGCGTTGGTTTTCGTTCGAAGATGGTTACTTACCGGGCGGAATTTACAAAAACTGACTGAAATGATTAGTTAGTGAGCTAATCAACAGGGTTGCTGATGGTTTTTTCTGAATTATTTGCCTTAAAAGTGTGATCTAGATCACACTTTATCTAAAATTCAGGTAGGCTCTCGTTGTATGTCGAAATCAGAGGGGATAGAGTTGCCTTGTTTTCGGAATAGTCTTAAAAGAATGTAACAAGAAGTCACGGATGGAGTCAGGGAAGAGAGGGCTCAGGAATGGCCACTGGCAAAATGAGTTCATGATTATTTCCTGGCTTGGTTTCTGCGAAAAACAAGACAGCCTTAGCAAGCATTTGGCTTCTGCCACTAAATTTTTGCCATCTTTAGATTTACCAACCAGCAACCATGGTAGCGGCATTGACCGCACACGTTAAAAGTAGTGTCAGTCAGGATGGAAAAAAATGGGTACATCAGAATTACTCAAACATATTTACGACATCAACTTGTCATATTTATTGCTTGCACAACGTTTAATTAACCAGGAAAAAGCTTCGGCCATGTTTCGGCTGGGCATCGATGAATCAATGGCCGATGCTCTGGCGGGTTTAACATTGCCTGAAATGGTCAAGCTGGCGGAAACCAATCAGCTGGTTTGCCAGTTCCGTTTCACCGATCACAATTCGATTAGCCGTTTGACTCGTGAATCTCGTGTGGATGATTTACAGCAGATCCATACCGGTATCCTGTTATCCAGTCGTTTATTACGTGATGTCTCAAAAGATGACGAGACACCGAAAAGAAGGGCGGCGAGCTAATGAGCGAAAAAAGTATTGTTCAGGAAGCGCGTGACATTCAGCTGGCGATGGAATTAATCACGCTGGGTGCGCGCCTGCAAATGTTAGAAAGTGAAACACAGCTGAGCCGCGGCCGCTTAATTAAGTTATATAAAGAGCTGCGTGGAAGCCCACCCCCAAAAGGCATGCTGCCGTTCTCGACTGACTGGTTTATGACGTGGGAGCAGAATATCCATGCTTCGATGTTCTGTAACGCCTGGCAGTTCCTGATCAAAAGCGGATTATGCACCGGTGTTGAAGCGGTGATTAAAGCCTACCGTTTATACCTGGAGCAGTGTCCGCAACAGGACGAGGGCCCGCTGTTGGCGCTGACGCGCGCCTGGACCCTGGTCCGGTTTGTTGAAAGCGGTATGCTGGAATTAGCCGGCTGCAAATGCTGCGGTGGCAGCTTTATTAACCACGCACATCAGCCTGTTGGCAGCTTCACCTGCAGCCTTTGCCAGCCGCCGTCCCGAGCGGTAAAAAGACGTAAACTTATCGCAGAATCTGCCGATAACAATTCACAACTGCTGGATGAACAGGTTAAACAAGCCGTTTAATAGTGTTCGCCACGTGGAGTGAATCCAGCAGCGGTCTTTGACCGCTGCTTTTTTTTTGCCCCACGCCTGGCGATGCGCCTGCCGAATTCTGGCTTAACTTCCACCCACACGTTTACAGCGTAAGGATTTTTCGTGCTGATTATATTGGGTTATATCCTTGTCCTCGGATCGGTGTTGGGCGGCTTCGCAATGGTCGGCGGCCACCTTGGCGCATTATATCAACCGTCGGAGGTGCTGATTATTGTCGGCTCCGGCATTGGCGCATTTATTGTCGGCAACAACGGCAAGGCGATTAAAGCGACGCTCAAGTCGCTGCCGCTGCTGATGCGCGGCTCGAAATATAACAAGTCGGTGTATATGGATCTGATGGCGCTGCTCTACCGCCTGATGGCCAAATCGCGCCAGCAGGGGATGCTG
The DNA here is from genome assembly GCF_029967685.1 of Erwinia sp. V90_4. Classification (NCBI taxonomy): domain Bacteria; kingdom Pseudomonadati; phylum Pseudomonadota; class Gammaproteobacteria; order Enterobacterales; family Erwiniaceae; genus Erwinia; species Erwinia sp. V90_4. The sequence goes on from NZ_JASCAQ010000001.1 coordinate 410,007, forward strand.
TCGCTGGAGCGCGATATCGAAAATCCGCAGGAAAGTGAGATTTTTGCTAATTACCCGCGCATTCTTGCCGATAAAAGATTAGTGGACTTTATTACCGACTATTTACGCCTGATGGTCAGCGGCAATATGAATGCCTTTGAGATTGAAGCGTTGATGGATGAAGAGATTGAGACTTACGAGCACGAGTGCGATGTGCCGGCAACGGCGCTTGGAACGATGGGCGATTCACTGCCGGCGTTCGGTATCGTGGCCGCGGTAATGGGGGTGATTCACACCCTGGCCTCTGCGGACCGCCCGGCGGCTGAGCTCGGTGCGCTGATCGCCAACGCGATGGTCGGCACCTTCCTCGGTATTTTGCTGGCTTACGGTTTTATCTCCCCGCTCTCCGGGGTGTTACGCCAGAAGTGTGCCGAGACCACCAAGATGATGCAGTGCATTAAGGTGACGCTGCTCTCCAGCCTGAACGGTTATGCCCCGCAGATCGCGGTGGAGTTTGGTCGTAAGACGTTGTACTCAACGGATCGACCGTCGTTCAGCGAGCTGGAAGAGCACGTTCGTAATGCGAAATCCAATAAGCAGACTTCGGATCAAGACGCATGAAGCATAACAATCACCCCATTGTGCTGGTAAAGCGAAAAAAGTCGAATAAGCATGCCGGCTCGCACGGCTCGTGGAAAATCGCCTACGCCGACTTTATGACGGCAATGATGGCCTTTTTTATGGTGATGTGGCTGATTTCTATCTCAAGTCCTCAACAATTGATTCAGATTGCCGATTACTTTAAAACGCCGCTGAAAGTGGCGCTGACCGGCGGCCAGCGCAGCAGCGACAGCTCCAGCCCGATCCCCGGCGGCGGTAAAGATCCGGTCGAGAAGCAGGGTGAAGTGCATAAAGTGGTCGATATGGATGCACAGAAGCGCAAGCTGGATGAAATTCGTCTTAACCGCCTGCGGGAAAAGCTCGACCAGCTGATAGAGGCTGACCCGCGCCTGCGTGCGCTGCGTCCGCATCTGATTATCAACATGGTGGAAGAGGGGCTGCGTATCCAGATTATCGACAGCCAGAACCGCCCGATGTTTAAAACCGGCAGCGCCGAAGTGGAGTCGTACATGCGCGATATCCTGCGTGCGATTGCCCCGATTCTGAATGATATCCCCAACCGGATTAGCCTGGCGGGACATACCGACGACTTCCCCTATGCCGGGGGGGAGCGGGGTTACAGTAACTGGGAACTCTCTGCCGACCGTGCCAACGCGTCCCGACGCGAGCTGATGCTGGGAGGACTGGACAGCGGCAAGATGCTGCGTGTGGTGGGCATGGCTGACACCATGAAATTGAAGAACCGTGGTGGCAACGATGCGGTTAACCGCCGCATCAGCCTGCTGGTGTTAAACCATGACACGGAAGCGCAGATCGAGCGTGAAAATGCCGAAAGTGATGCGGTACAGATTAGTGATGCAAGTAGCCTTAAAACGATAGCGGCACCGGAAGTTCCTTCTGATGCCAGCAAAAACCAAGACCCTCAACACTCACAGGCTGAGCCTGTCAGCGCGAATGCTCCGGTAACATCGTTACCTGCGGCACCCGCACCGGCGGCCCAGACCGATCGCGACTCACAGCCGAGGTGATACCGTGAGCATGGATATCAGCGATTTTTACCAGACGTTCTTTGATGAAGCCGACGAATTGTTGGCGGACATGGAACAACACCTGTTGGGTCTTGACCCGCAGGAACCAGATTCGGAACAGCTTAACGCTATCTTCCGTGCGGCCCATTCGATTAAAGGCGGAGCGGGTACCTTTGGTTTTACTGTATTACAGGAAACCACGCATATTCTGGAAAACATTCTCGACGGTGCGCGACGCGGCGAAATGCAGCTGAGCACCGATATCATCAACCTGTTTTTGGAAACCAAAGATATTATGCAAGAACAGCTGGATGCGTATAAGACTGCCTCGGAACCCGATGCGGCGACGTTTGCCTATATCTGTCAGGCGCTGCGTCAGCTGGCGCTGGAAGCAAAAGGTGAGGTTCCGGCCCCTGCGGTGGCGACTGACGCTGCTCCGGCTGTGGCGGTTGCTGCCAGCGGTCTGCGGATCAAACTGACCGGCCTGAAAGCGGGCGAAGCCGACCTGATGCTGGAAGAGCTGGGCAATCTGGGTACGGTTTCCGCAGCCGTTAAGGGCGAGAACACGCTCGAAGCCTCACTGGATTCCTCAGTGGGTAAAGACGATATCGTCGCGGTGCTGTGCTTCGTTATCGACGAATCGCAAATCCACTTCCCGCAAGCTGAGGTGGTGGATATCAGCGCTGCGGCTGCTGCTCAGCCGGTGGCTGAACCGGTGGCTGCGGTTACCAGCGCCGAAGCGGAACTGGCCAGCGTGAGCGAGATTGCTCCGCTGAAGCGCGAAGCGGCGAAAAAGCCTGCTGCCCCGAAGGTGAATGAATCAACCAGTATTCGCGTAGCGGTTGAGAAGGTCGATCAGCTGATCAACCTGGTTGGCGAACTGGTCATTACCCAGTCAATGCTGGCGCAGCGCTCCGGCGAGCTGGACCCGGTCAATCATGGCGATCTGCTGAACAGCATGGGCCAGCTGGAGCGCAATGCGCGCGACCTGCAGGAGTCGGTGATGTCGATTCGTATGATGCCGATGGAGTATGTCTTCAGCCGCTTCCCGCGTCTGGTGCGCGACCTTGCCAGCAAGCTGGGCAAAGAAGTCGAACTGACGCTAATGGGCAGCTCGACCGAGCTGGATAAGAGTCTGATCGAACGCATTATTGACCCGTTAACGCACCTGGTGCGTAACAGCCTGGATCACGGGATTGAAACGCCGGAAAAACGCCAGGCAGTCGGCAAGCACGCGGTGGGCAACCTGACGCTGTCAGCGGAACACCAGGGCGGCAACATCTGCATCGAAGTGACCGATGACGGTGCCGGTCTGAACCGCGAACGTATTCTCGCCAAAGCGCTCTCTTCCGGCCTGCCGGTCAGCGAGTCGATGAGCGACGAAGAGGTCGGCATGCTGATCTTCGCCCCGGGGTTCTCCACCGCCGAGCAGGTGACTGACGTCTCCGGTCGTGGCGTGGGCATGGACGTGGTGAAACGTAATATCCAGGAGATGGGCGGCCACGTTGAGATCTCCTCGAAGCAGGGCAAGGGCACAACGATCCGTATCCTGCTGCCGCTGACGCTGGCAATTCTGGATGGCATGTCGGTGCGCGTGGCCAACGAAGTGTTTATCCTGCCGCTGAATGCGGTGATGGAATCCCTGCAGCCGCTGGCGGATGACCTGAAAGCGCTGGCGGGCGGTGAACGCGTGCTGGAAGTGCGCGGTGAATATCTGCCGCTGGTTGAGCTGTGGAACGTCTTTGAAGTGCAGGGTGCGAAAACCGAAGCGACGCAGGGCATTGTGGTGATCCTGCAGAGCGCCGGTAAACGCTACGCGCTGCTGGTTGATCAGCTGATTGGCCAGCACCAGGTGGTCGTGAAAAACCTGGAAAGCAACTATCGCAAAGTGCCGGGTATCTCCGCCGCCACCATCCTTGGCGATGGCAGCGTGGCGCTGATTGTAGACGTCTCTGCACTGCAGTCTCTGAACCGTGAAAAGCGTGTGGCGGGAGCCGCAGCCTGACAATAACTGATTAAGGGTAGCATTATGACTGGAATGGCCACTGTCACTAAACTCGCCGGCGAAACCGTGGGTCAGGAGTTCCTGGTGTTTACGCTGGGTGATGAAGAGTACGGGATTGATATCCTCAAGGTGCAGGAGATCCGCGGTTACGATCAGGTCACGCGCATCGCCAACACCCCGGCGTTTATCAAGGGTGTAACCAACCTGCGTGGCGTAATCGTACCGATTATCGACCTGCGTATTAAGTTTGCCCAGCCGGACGTCGACTATAACGACAACACCGTGGTGATCGTGCTGAATCTGGAGCAGCGCGTGGTGGGCATCGTGGTGGACGGCGTGTCTGATGTGCTGTCGCTGACGCAGGATCAGATCCGTCCTTCCCCGGAATTTGCCGTCACCATGTCTACCGAGTATCTGACCGGTCTGGGCGCGCTCGGTGAGCGTATGCTGATTCTGGTCGACATCGAGAAGCTGCTGAGCAGCGAAGAGATGGCGCTGATGGATACGCTGCGCAGCGCATAATATTCAGCAATAACGATTGCGTAAGGGGTGGCCGTATTTTGGGTCACCCCTTTTTTTTGCAGTGATACCCCACATTGCTTTGCCTTAAGTGCCGGGAGGAGAGGGCTAAGATCTTTTAGTTACTTAACTTTGCGCAGCATAAAGTTCTCCGCCGGGGAACCGATACCATTAGACGTTATTCTATTCATCATACATACCAAGGGTTTCTTATGTTCACGCGGATTAAAGTCGTCACCAGCCTGATTATGGTTCTGGTGATTTTCGGCACGTTACAGTTAGCTTCTGGCGGCTTGTTTATCAATGCGCTGACTCACGATAAAAACAGCTTTGCGGTATCTCAGGCCGCCAGCGATAACGTGGCGCTGTTTACCGACGCCTGGGTCACGCTGAACCAGACGCGCATTACGCTCAACCGCGGCATGCTGCGCCTGCAGAGCGAAGCGGCCAACTCGGGCAGCAGCGCCTCCCTGAAGATGCTCAGTGACCAGGCCAAACAGCAGCTTGCGCTGGCGGCTAAAACTTACGCCGCTTATCAGGCCCTGCCGGAAACGCCGGGCATGAACAGTCAGCTGGTTGAGCGCCTGGAGCAGAGCTATGACGTTTACGTGCAGACGCTGACGCAGATGATCCAGCTGATGGATGACAAACAGCTGGATGCGATGTTCAAAATGAATATCGAAGCGAAGCAGAAAGTGATGCAGAGCACCTATGTCCAGTGGCGTGACCAGCAGGCAACGTTGAGCAAGCAGGGCGCGGCGCAGAACGAGAAAGCCTACGAGCAGATGCTGTGGCTGATCTCCGGCGTTATGATTCTGGTGGTGGCGCTGATCGTGCTGTGCTGGTATGGCCTGCGTAACATCTTGATCCGCCCGCTGCAAAGCAGCATTGCGCACATCAGGAGTATTGCAGAGGGTGACCTGACGCAAAATATCGTGGCGGTCGGGCGCAACGAAATGGCGCAGCTGGCGAACAGCCTGCATGAGATGCAGCAGGCGCTGGTGAAGACCGTCAGCGTCGTGCGCGATGGTTCAGACGCGATTTACACCGGCGCCAGCGAAATCTCTGCGGGTAATAATGACCTGTCAGCGCGCACTGAAGAGCAGGCTGCCTCGCTGGAGCAGACCGCTGCCAGCATGGAGCAGCTGACCGCGACGGTGAAACAGAATGCTGAGAACGCCCGCCAGGCTTCACAGCTGGCGCTGAATGCCTCCGAAACGGCACAGAAGGGTGGCCGGGTGGTCGATGGCGTGGTGAAGACCATGAACGACATTGCCGGTAGCTCGAAGAAAATTGCCGATATTATCAGCGTTATTGACGGTATCGCTTTCCAGACCAATATCCTGGCGCTGAATGCCGCGGTGGAAGCGGCCCGTGCCGGGGAGCAGGGGCGTGGCTTTGCCGTGGTGGCGGGTGAAGTGCGTAACCTCGCCCAGCGCAGCGCCCAGGCGGCGAAGGAGATCAAAGGATTGATCGAAGACTCGGTAGCGCGCGTCGATACCGGCTCACAGCTGGTCGGCAGCGCGGGTGAAACCATGACCGATATCGTCAATGCGGTGACCCGCGTCACCGATATTATGGGCGAAATCGCTTCGGCTTCTGATGAGCAGAGCCGCGGCATCGACCAGGTCGGCACCGCCGTCACCGAGATGGACCGCGTGACGCAGCAGAATGCCTCGCTGGTGGAAGAGTCCGCCTCGGCGGCGGCCTCGCTCGAAGATCAGGCCAGCCGTCTGACCCAGGCGGTGGCGGTGTTCCGCATTGCGCGCCAGCAGGCGGCCCCGGCTGCTGTGCTAAAGCGCCCGCTGCTGAATAAGCCCAGCGCTAAGCCCGCTAACCCGGTGAGCAACGACGGTCATTGGGAAACGTTTTAATTCCGTAGCCAAAACGGGTCGGGCATGCCCGACCCCTACACGTAATATGTGGGGTCGAGGCGTGCCTCGACCTTAATCCATCCGAGCGCCATAAAGATCCCCCCGCGATTGCCGATAACAGCAGCCTTAACCGATTAATAAGGAACATTATGTTTAAGCGTATGAAGGTCGTTACCAGCCTGATAGTGGTGCTGGCATTTTTTGGTTCATTACAGTTAATCACCGGCGGTCTGTTCTTCCAGGCGCTGAAAGGCGATAAAGATAATTTCGCCGTCTCCCAGCAGCTGCGGCTGCAGCAGTCCGCCCTCAACCAGTCCTGGATCGCTCTGATTCAGGCACGTAATACCCTCAACCGTTCCGGGATCCGCTACATGCTGGATGCTAATCATATGGGCAGCGGCGACAGCGTTAAACAGCTGCTGGCGGCGGCGCAGGAACAGCTCAATATCGCAGAGAAAAGCTACGCCACCTGGGACTCTCACCTGTCGCAACAGGGCAAAAGCGCCGAAAACGTGCGCGCTATTCAGGAAAACTACCGCATCCTGCACGACGCGCTGGCGCAGCTGATCCAGCTGATGAACGACGGCAAGATTAGCGAATTCTTCGATCAGCCAACCCAGCGTTATCAGGATGGTTTCAGCCATGCCTATAACCGCTGGCTGAGCAAAAACGATGCGCAGGCGCAGGCCGGTGCGGATCAGAATCTGCATGCCTTCAATCAGGCGATCTGGGTGCTGGTTATCGTGCTGGTGGTGTCACTGCTGGCAATTGGCGGAGTGTGGAGCGGCATCCGTCATATCCTGCTGCTGCCGCTGCAGAGTAGCATCGGTCATATCCGGCGTATTGCCAGCGGCGATCTGACGCAGCCCATTACCGTAGAGGGGCGTAACGAGATGGCGCAGCTGGCCGCCAGCCTGCAGCATATGCAGCAAGAGCTGGTGCGCACCGTCAGCGTGGTGCGCGACGGCTCTGATGCCATCTTTACCGGCGCCAGCGAAATCGCCGCCGGCAATAACGACCTCTCTGCGCGTACCGAAGAGCAGGCCGCCTCGCTGGAGCAGACCGCGGCCAGCATGGAGCAGCTGACCGCCACGGTGAAGCAGAACGCCGAGAACGCCCGCCAGGCCTCACAGCTGGCGTTGAGCGCCTCTGAAACCGCGCAGAAGGGCGGCAAAGTGGTGGATGGCGTGGTGAAAACCATGAACGACATCGCCGGCAGTTCGAAGAAAATTGCCGATATCACCAGCGTCATCGACGGCATCGCCTTCCAGACCAATATTCTGGCCCTCAATGCCGCGGTAGAAGCGGCGCGTGCCGGGGAGCAGGGGCGTGGCTTTGCCGTGGTGGCGGGCGAAGTACGTAACCTCGCCCAGCGCAGCGCGCAGGCGGCGAAGGAGATCAAAGGACTGATCGAAGACTCGGTATCCCGCGTCAACACCGGCTCGTTGCTGGTGGAGAGCGCCGGTGAAACCATGAGCGATATCGTCAATGCGGTGACCCGCGTCACCGATATCATGGGCGAAATCGCTTCGGCTTCTGACGAGCAGAGCCGCGGCATCGACCAGGTCGGCACCGCCGTCACCGAGATGGACCGCGTGACGCAGCAGAATGCCTCGCTGGTGGAAGAGTCCGCCTCGGCGGCCGCCTCGCTCGAAGAGCAGGCCAGCCGTCTGACCCAGGCGGTCGCCGTGTTCCGCATTGCGCACCAGCAGGCGGCCCCGGCTGTCGTGCTAAAGCGCCCGCTGCTGAATAAGCCCAGCGTTGAGCCCGCTAACCCGGTGAGCAACGACGGCCATTGGGAAACGTTTTAATTCCGTAGCCAAAACGGGTCGGGCATGCCCGACCTCTACACGTAATACGTAGGGTCGGGCATGCCCGACCCCTACACGAAATATGTAGGGTCTATGTAGGGACGAGGCATGCCCGACCTCTGCACGTAATATGT